>NZ_JBQRUW010000013.1:0-62111 GCF_052663305.1 Streptomyces cyslabdanicus | reverse complement strand
TTCTTCCGCCTCAGAAAAAGGGAGCGGACCCCCCGAACCCCCCCTCGCCTCCCCCCCCGCGGCCGTGACCGGACCGCCGGTGCGGTGCCACGGTCACGGCCGCGGGAGGGCGCGTACGGGTGTCACGGCTTGCGCGCGAGGCCCCCGTGCTCGGCGACGGCCTCGACGGCGGGGGCCTCGGGCTCCGGACGCCAGTGCGGAACCGAGACGACCCCGGGCTCCACGAGCTCCAGCCCGTCGAAGAACGCCGTCAACTGGTCGACGGTGCGCAGGGTGTAGGGGACGGCACCGCTCTTGTTGTACGCCTCCTGGGCCGCTTCGAAGTCCGGGTCGGTGCCCAGGGAGCCGTCGTTGATGGAGAGGTAGCTGCCGGACGGCAGCGCGTCCATCAGCCGGGAGACGATGGAGCGTGCCTGGTCGTAGTCGGCGATGTGGCCGAGGATGTTGCTGAGGATGAGGGCGATGGGACGGTCGAAGTCCAGCGTGTCGGCGGCGGCCGCCAGGATGCGCTCCGGGTCCAGCACGTTGGCGTCGACGTAGGACGTCGCCCCCTCCGGGGTGGAGTAGAGCAGGACGCGGGCGTGAGCCAGCACCATCGGGTCGTTGTCGACGTAGACGATCCGGGCCTCGGGGGCGATGCGCTGGGCGACCTCGTGGGTGTTGTCGGCCGTCGGCAGGCCGGTGCCGATGTCCAGGAACTGCCGGATGCCCGCCTCGGCGACCAGGTGGGTGATGTTGCGGCGCAGGAAGCCGCGGCTGCTGCGGGCGATGGTGACGATGCCGGGGAAGACGGCGGTGTAGGCGTCGCCGGCCTCCTCGTCGACGGCGTAGTTGTCCTTGCCACCCAGCCAGTAGTTCCAGATCCGAGCCGAGTGCGGCACCGTCGTGTCGATGTTCTGGTGCGCCGCCGGGTCGGGGCTCGTCGCGGGGTGGGTCATGGGTACCGTCCGTTCTCCGTCGCGCGGGATGTCCGACGCCAAACTACGTTCCGAAAGCCGTTCTGTGCACACCAGTTCGCGTTTCCGCCGGTGGTTTTCCCGGAAGAGGCCGGCCTCGGCGCCGCACTCCCCTCCGTGACCGCGCCCGGCACGCCGCTCCGTCCGCTACGCCATCCCCCGGCGGCGCAGCAGCAGCCACAGTTCCGCGGTGACGTCCGGGTCGGTGAGATCCACGTCGAGCAGCGCCTGGCAGCGCGAGACGCGGTGCCGGAGCGTGTTGCGGTGGACGCCGAGCGCGCGGGAGGCCGCCTCCCACTGGCCGTGGTGGCGCAGGTAGCCGACGAGGGCCTGACGCAGGACCTCGGTCAGCCGGTCGCAGGCGGCGGCGAGCCGCGCCGCCGGATCCGCGCCGTAGGGTCCCGCGGGCGGGCGGGCGAGCAGCAGGGTCCCCGGGGCGAGGTCCGCCAGCGTCGCGGCGGCGACCGCGCGGACGGCCGATGCCCGCTCGAGGGGGAGCACCTCCGTCAGGACGGCCGCGGCGTCGGCGTCCGCCCGCCGTACCGCGTCCTCCAGGCGCGCGGTCGGGGGATGGTCCGCGGGAACCAGGAACCAGGCCGCCCGCTCGTCCGTCCGAACGCCGATCGCCTCCGGGCACCAGCGGCGCACCACTCCCGTGAGGAGGTCGCTCGCCCGGCCCCGCACCACCAGCAGGCGCACGTGGTCCGGCGGGCTCGGTGCCCGCACGGCGCCCGCGAGCCGCCGCGCGGCGTCCGAGTGCCCGAAGTCGACCAGGAGCCCGACGCAGCGCTCCCCTTCGTCGGCCACGGACTCGGCGCGCGCGCCGCGGACCGCGTCCAGGCTCAGCAACGCCGACGCCGTCAGCACGGCCCTGCGCCGCGTGGGGTCCAGCGGTGTCGAGGTGCCGACCGCGAGGAAGCCGGCGGCGCGCTCACGCCCGGCCAGCGGGAACACGAGCACCGCTCCCGACCCGGTGGCGAACGAGGCGGCGGAGTGCGCTCCGGCACCCTCCAGCCGGACGATCTCCGCCCGCACCCGCTCGGCCTGCTCGGCGGCTCCGGCGGGGAAGGCCTGGTCGACCTCGCCCGCCGGGGTGCAGACCGCCGCCCAGGCGTCGAGGGACCGGCCGAGGGTGCGCAGGACCGCGGCGACCGGGTCGGCGGACGCGGCCGCGTCGACGAGCGCCCGCTGTGTCGCCAGGACGTCCTTGAGGTGCTGCTCGGCCGTGCGGGAGACGGCGACCCAGTAGGCCTTGGTGATGCGCAGGAACGGCGTGGGCGGCGGGACGGTGAGCAGGCACAGCCCCAGCTTGCGGCAGGCCGCCAGGAGCGGCGCCGGGACCTCGGCGTGCACCGGGCCGAGGCCGAGGGCCAGCGCGGTCAACTCGGCCTCCACCAGGCGGCCGACGTACCGTTCGCAGCCGAGCTTGTTCCGGGGAAGGGACAGGCCCGTCGTCAGCAGCAGCTCTCCCCCGTTCAGATAGCCGGTCGGGTCGAGCAGTTCGCTGATGTGCACGGCGGACACCTCCCGCGCCGGGGCGGCGAACCCCCCGGCCGGCGCGAGATCCGCACCGAGGACCCGGCACAGGGAGGCCACCGTCGGGGCCGTCACCTGTGCTCCTGCGCGGGAAACACCACGAGCACTCCTGTGCGATCCGTCCAATCCTGCTCCTGCCTGGTGCATTTTATCCAATGAGGGATCCGTGCCCACTCCGTACGGTCGTGGCGTCCCGAGCGAACGGAGATAAGGTCATGCCCGTCGGTCCGCCCGCGCCCCTGCCGCTCGACGGCCTGCTCGTCGCCGACTTCAGCCGCGTCCTGGCGGGCCCGCTGGCCTCGGTGACGCTGGCCGACCTGGGGGCCACCGTCATCAAGGTGGAGCGCCCGGGCTCCGGCGACGACACCCGCGCCTGGGGTCCGCCGTGGACCGACCACTCCAGCAGTTACTTCGAGTGCGCCAACCGCTCGAAGCGGTCCGTGACCCTCGACCTGTCCGACCCCGGGGACCTGCGGCTGGCCAGGACACTGGCCGGGCGGGCCGACGTCCTGGTGGAGAACTTCAAGGACGGCGCCCTGGCCGCCCGCGGGCTCGACTACGACTCCGTCCGCCGCACCAACCCGGGCGTCGTGTACTGCTCGGTGACCGGTTTCGGCCGGCACGGCGGCGCGGCGCTGGCGGGCTACGACTTCCTCGTCCAGGCGCTGGGCGGGCTGATGAGCATCACCGGCGACCCCGACGGCGACCCACAGAAGGTCGGCGTGGCCCTGGTCGACGTACTGACCGCCAAGGACGCGACGATCGGCATCCTGGCGGCGCTGCGGGCCCGCGAGCACAGCGGGCGGGGCCAGCGGGTGGAGGTCAACCTCCTGTCCAGCCTGCTGGGTTCGCTGGCGAACCAGGCCTCGGCGTATCTGGCCACCGGTCGCGCCCCGGGCCGTATGGGCAACGCGCACCCGTCCATCGCCCCGTACGAGACGCTGCGCTGCGCGGACGGCCTGCTGGCCATGGCGTGCGGGAACGACGGGCAGTTCCGCCGGCTGGCCGAGGTGCTGGACGCGCCGGGCCTGGCCGACGACGAGCGCTTCGCGACCAATCCGGCCCGGGTGCGCCACCGCCGCGCACTCGTCGGGGCACTCGAGGAGCGTCTCGCGCGTGACACGGTCGAGGCCTGGATCGGGCGGTTCACCGCGGTCGGCGTTCCGGCCGGAAAGGTCGGCACGGTCGCCGACGGCATCGCCCTGGCCGAGTCGCTCGGCCTCGAACCGACCGTCCACGTCGGCCCGTCGTCGCCCCCTCAGATCCGGCACCCCGTCACGTACTCGGCCACCCCGGTCACCGGCTACCGGCCGCCGCCCCGTCTCGGCGAGCACAGCGACGACGTACGCCGCTGGCTCACCGCCCCACCCACCGATCCGGCACAGGAGAAGTCCGCATGAACGCACCGGCCAAGCTGCCCCCGCTCGACCCCCGCGACCCCGCGGGCCTGCACGACCTGCTCACCCCGGAGGAGAAGGCGGTGGCCGCCTCGGTGCGCCAGCTCTGCGGCCAGCGCGTCGACCCCTTCGTGGCGGACTGGTTCGAGCAGGGCACCATTCCCGACATCCGCGGCCTGGCCAAGGAGCTCGGCGCGCTGGGCGTGCTCGGCATGCATCTGGAGGGCTACGGCTGCGCCGGCATGTCGGCCACCGAGTACGGCGTGGCCTGCCTCGAACTGGAGGCCTCCGACTCCGGCGTCCGCTCGCTGGTCTCCGTGCAGGGCTCGCTGGCGATGTTCGCCATCTGGAAGTGGGGCAGCGAGGAGCAGAAGCGGCAGTGGCTGCCGTCCATGGCCGCCGGTGAGGCGATCGGCTGCTTCGGCCTCACCGAGCCCGACGTCGGCTCCGACCCCGGCAGCATGCGCACCCGGGCGCGGCGCGACGGCGGCGACTGGATCCTCGACGGCCGCAAGATGTGGATCACCAACGGCAGCGTGGCCGACGTGGCCGTGGTCTGGGCCCGGACCGACGAGGGGGTGCGCGGCTTCGTGGTGCCCACCGACACGCCGGGGTTCTCGGCCCCGGAGATCAAGCACAAGCTGTCCCTGCGCGCCTCGGTCACCAGCGAGCTGGTCCTGGACGGGGTACGCCTTCCCGCGGACGCCGTGCTCCCCGAGGTCCGCGGTCTCAAGGGCCCGCTCAGCTGCCTCAACGAGGCCCGCTACGGCATCGTGTGGGGAGCGATGGGCGCGGCCCGGTCGTCACTGCACGCCGCCCAGTCCTACGCCGTGGAGCGGACCCAGTTCGGCAAGCCGATCGGGGCGTTCCAGCTGACCCAGCAGAAGCTGGCCGACATGTACCTCGAGTACACCAAGGGCGTGCTCCTGGCGCTCCACCTGGGGCGGCGCAAGGACGCCGGCACGCTGCGGCCCGAGCAGGTAAGCCTCGGCAAGCTCAACAACGTCCGCGAGGCACTGGACATCTGCCGCACCGCCCGCACGGTCCTCGGGGCGAACGGCATCTCCCTGGAATACCCCGTCATCCGGCACATGAACAACCTGGAGTCCGTGCTGACCTACGAGGGCACCGTCGAGATGCACACGCTCGTCGTCGGCCAGGCCGTCACCGGAGAGCCCGCGTTCCGGTGACCGCGGGGTCCCACGGCCCGCCTCGGTGACGCGGGCGCGGCGATCCCCACCACCCAGCCCGTCCTGCTCCGCCCCACCGCCGCGGCCGGCGCCGCGCCGCATCTGTCGGTCAGCTGCGTCGCCCCGGCGGCTCTGGCGAACGGACTCGCCGAACGCCTGGGTCTCGCACGGGAGTTGGTCGCCGTGCGGCCCACCCGCCACCTCTCCAAGGCGGACCTGCCGAACAACACGGCGCTGCCGGACATCGACGTCGACCCGGAGACGTTCGCCATCCGGATCGACGGTGAGCTCGTCGAGCCCTCCCCCGCCACCGAACTGCCGCTCGCCCAGCGGTACACGATGTTCTGATGCCGGGCCTGGCACCCCTGCTGCTGGGCGACGGACGGCTCCCGGTCGGCGCGTACACCTACAGCGCCGGTCTGGAGCCGGCCGTCGCGGCGGGCCTCACCCGCGACGACGTTCCCGCACTGCTGCGGGCCCGGCTGCGCACCGCGGCCGTCACCGAGGCGGCCGCGGCCGTCCTCGCCCTGCGGGCCGCCCGGGCGGACCCGGCCGCGTCATCGGCTCGGTCACCTGCCTCGGCTCCCGTCCCGCGGAACCGCACCACTTGTACCGCATGGAGCTGGCGGGGCCGGGGGCGCAGGTGCGGCTGCTGGACACGGTGGCGCCGGCGGTCGAGGCGGAGCTGGCGGCGGTCTGGGAGAGCTGGCGCGAGCCCTGACACCGGCCGGCGGCCGGCGCCCTCCTGACCGGCACGTGGGGACCGGGGTACCGTCCAGCGAGACGAACACGCACGGCCGAGGCCCGGCCCTCCGGGCGAGGGGAGCACGCATGAGCGAGTCCACCCACCAGGCACCCGCCGACCCCACCGACCCCGGCGACGACGCCGACGGCGGCCGCACCGATCCGCTCGTCCAGCTGTCCCTGGAGCAGTTGCGGCAGCGCTCCAGCGTGAAGTGGCGCACCCACCCCGAGGACGTCCTGCCACTGTGGGTGGCGGAGATGGACGTCCCCCTGGCACCCGCCGTCGCGGACGCGCTGCACCGGGCCGTCGCGCTGGGAGACACCGGATACCCCCACGGCACCGCCTACGCCGAGGCCCTCGCCGCCTTCGCCGCCGCGCGCTGGGGGTGGGACGGCCTGCGCGTGGAGAACACGGCGCTCGTGCCCGACGTGATGCTGGGCGTCGTCGAGGTCCTCCGCCTCGTCACTGGACCCGGCGACGCGGTCGTCGTCTGCTCCCCCGTCTACCCCCCGTTCTACGCGTTCGTCGCGCACGACGGCCGGGAGGTCGTCGATGCCCGCCTCGGCCCCGACCTGCGGATCGACCTCGCCGGCCTCGAGGACGCCTTCGTACGCGCACGGCGCCACGGCCGCCGCGCGGCGTTCCTGATGAGCAACCCGCACAACCCGACCGGTGTCGTCCACACCCGCGCGGAACTCGAGGCGGTCGCCGCGCTCGCCCGCAGACACGGTGTCCGGGTGGTCTCCGACGAGATCCACGCCCCCCTGGTGCTGCCCGGCGCCGTCTTCACGCCCTTCCTCAGCGTTCCCGGCGCGGAGAACGGGTTCGCCCTGACCTCCGCGTCGAAGGCGTGGAACCTGGCCGGCCTCAAGGCCGCCGTGGCCGTCGCCGGCACCGAGGCCGCGGACGACCTGCGCCGGATGCCCGAGGAGGTCGGCCACGGCCCCAGCCATCTGGGCATCCTCGCCCACACGGCGGCGTTCCGCGACGCGGCCGACTGGCTCGACGAGCTGCTGCTCGGGCTCGACGCCAACCGGAGCCTGCTGGGCGAACTGGTGAAGGAGCACCTCCCGGACGTGGGGTACGTCCCGCCGCAGGGCACCTACCTCGCCTGGCTGGACTGCACCGGCCTCGGGCTGCACGACGACCGTCCCACCGAGGGGCCCGGCGTGGTGAGCGACCTCGCCGGACCGGCGCGGCTGTTCCTGGACGAGGCCCGCGTCGCCCTCAGCTCCGGACATGTCTTCGGCAGCGGCGGCGCGGGCTGCGTGCGCCTCAACTTCGCGACCTCACCGGCGATCCTGCGTGAGGCGCTCACGCGCATGGGCCGCGCGCTGACCGACCACGAGCGAGCGCCCCGGCCCTGACCCGGCCCGGGACGGGGCGGTCCCCCGCGCGGACGCGTCGAGCCGGCCGGCCGCGCGGCCCTCGACCCGTCCGGACGTGCGGTACTCGACCGGTTCGGGCGTCACGGCCCGGAACGCGTGCCGGTCGGCTTCGCGTCCGAGCCGGGGCTGCGCTCCGGGGCGCGGCGCCCGTCCGGGCGGGCGCGGTCCATCTGCCGCCATTCCGGCCTCAGTCCGGTCAGATTCGTGGTGAGGAAGTACACGGACCCGCCGACGAGCAGGACCGGTACGAGTCCGGCGGAGGCCACCGCCGCCCCGGCGATCAGCCCGCCGAGGGGGATACCGGCGTATCCCAGGGAGTTGCTGAGCGCGTTGACCCGGCCCAGTATCCGGCGCGGGATCCGTTCGAACTGGACGGCACCCAGCACCGGGTTGACGAAGCCCGCGCCGAATCCACTGAGGGCGAACACGGCCAGCACCGCCCCCACCGGCGCGTCGAAGGCGAGGACCAGGAACCTCGGTGCGCCCGCCAGCAGGAACCCGGTGAAGAACACCAGCCGGCGCCGCAGCCGCTGCGCGGCCACCGAGGCGATCAGGCTCCCGCAGACGGCCGCGCCCCCCATGACGCTGCCCACCAGGCCGATCACCCCCGGCCCGTGGCCCGACTCCTTCGCCCAGACGGGTATGAGCACCGAGTTGAAGCCGGCGTCCAGCAGATTGGTGATCCCGACCATGACGATAAGGCTCAGCAGCAGCAACTCGCCGCGCAGGAAGGTGAAACCCTCCCCGAACCGCCGCCAGTAGCCCGGCTCGGCCGCCCCGGTCGCCTGCGCCGGCGGCTCCTCGGCGGCGCGTCCCATGCCGCCCGGCAGCGACAGCCCGATGATCACCGATCCGAGGGCGAAGCAGCCCGCGTTGACGACCAGTCCCGTGAGGGGACCGAGCAGCCCCACGAGCGCGCCGCCGGCCGCCATGCCCAGGGTGGAGGCGAGCCGTTCGACCACACCGGCCAGGCCGGTGGCCCGCTCCAGCGGCACGCGGCCGCGGTCGGCCGCCTCCGGGACCATCACCGTCTTGGCCAGGTCGCCGGGGCCCCGGGCCGCGCCGATCAGCGCGACCAGGGCCAGCAGGAGCGGGAAGGAGAGCGCGTCCAGGGCGTGGAGCAGGGGAACCGCGGCGGCCGCGGCCGCGCTCGCCAGATCGGTGGTCCAGGACACGGTGCGCGGACCGATCCGGTCCACCAGCGGTCCGGTGAACACCTTGACCAGCACGTAGGGGGTCATCTCGCAGAAGGCGGCGAGTCCGGTCTGGGTGGCGCTGCCCGTCGTGACGAGCACGAACCAGGGCAGTGCCACGGCGGAGACCCGGGTGCCGGTGAGCGAGACGGCCATCGCCGCCAGCACCCCGGCGAGCGGCCGCAGGGACCGCTTGCCGGGTATGCCGTCGCTGTCCGCGGCGCTGCCGCTCATGACGTCTGCTCGCCTTCCGCCGTCCCGGGGCCGGAAGCAGGCTCGGACGACGCGGCGGGCACGTCCGGTTCGGGCAGCAGATACCTGATCACGGCGACCCGCGCGGCTCCCTCGGGGGCGTCTGCCGCCTCCTCCGGCGCGTCTCGTCGGTACCGCATGATGACGTCTGTCAACTCCCGTTGCAGGGAGGCGGTTTCCTCCGGGGTGAGGCGCAGGGCCCAGTCGCTCATGTCGAAACTGTCCCGCCACTCGCGGGGCATCGTCTGAAGCTCGTTCATCGTCTGCTGCGCACGGAGGGAGTACACGGCAGCGACCGACTGACTGTATGCCAGTGCGGCCTCGGGCTCGCGCTCGGCCAGGTCCGGGTCGTTGAACCAGGTCGTCCGGTGCACCGAACGCCACCAGCGCTCGCGCGCGTTGCCGCGTCCGGTGTCCTCCTCGACGAAGCCGGCCGCGCCGAGCTGGCGCAGATGGTAGCTGGCCGTCCCGGAGTTGACGCCAAGACGCTCCGCCAGCCGGGTGGCGGTCGACGGGCCGTACTTGCGCAGCAGCCCGACCACCTGCACCCGCACCGGATGCGCCAGGGCCCGCAGCCCCTTGGCGTCCAGTACCACCTCGTCCGCTTCGACGCGCGACCTCTCCGGGCCCGTCCCTGTTCCGCCTGTTCCGGTCATGCCACGCACAGTAGACCACAAAGACTTCTTCGCAAAGACTTCTTCGCGAAGAACTCTTTGCGGTTTGCCGCCGTCCATGTCTCAGTGCGCGGGGTGCCCGCCCAGGAGGCCGGTCACCTGTGAGCGGACGGCTTCCCACGCGGCGGCGGGCAGTTCACCGAGGGCCGTCCCGCGCAGCCCGCGCAGGGTCTGCGCCACGCCGGGAGCGCGCAGGACACTTCCGCCCAGCACGTCGTAGCCATCGCGGACGGCGACCCGCAGACGATCGCCGTCGTCGTCGGCATGCACGGCCGAGGCGACCACGAGGGGCGGCGGTCCGCCCGGCTCGCCAGGGAGTTTGCGGTAGGCGCAGGCGATCGGCTCGCGCCAGCGGAGGCTGAGCAGGACGGGCCGCTTGGCCACGACCTCGGACAGGTCCGCCTCACGGACGCCTTCCGGCTCCAGCACCGTCGCCCGGGCGTCCAGGACGAGTGCGGCGGGCAGCAGGCAGCGCAGCGTGCTGCCGACGAGGTTGCCGCCGACCGTCGCCGTCCGCCGCACGGCCCCGGTGCCCACCGTGGCGGCCGCCAGGCGCAGCACGTCGGGCACCCGGTCGTCGATGCGGTGCAGGACCACGGCGCCACCGAGGGTCCGCCGCCCCACGACGTTGGCCTCCGGCAATTCGCGCAGGGACATGGCCAGTTCGGGGAACCCGTCGCGCTGCCAGGTGGCCCAGACGAGGGTCGCGCCGCCGATCGGCACGGCCCCCTCGGCCAGGCACTCCCGCGCTTCGGACACGGACGTGGGCAGACGTAGCAGCACAGGGACCGACCTGCCTTCCTGAGACGCGGGACGAGGGCGGTGGGCAGTGCCGCGCTCCCCTGCCCGTCGGCAGGCAGTCTTCCCGCCCGGGCGGGGGCGCGCACAGGGCTCACGCGAGCACGGTGTGCGCCGGCGGCCGCGCGCGAGAACTCGATGGCCGCACGCTGTGCGCTTACGATGGGCACATCGGCTCGCAGGGCTTGAACGAGGGCCTTGAACCGTGGACAAGGACTCATTTCCCGGGGCCCGGGCGTTCAGTGGCACCGGCGCTCGTCGGCCGGGCACCCTGCGGGACCGGCATGCGCGACTCCGCATGCGTCTCTCCGCATCGCCAAGGAGCATTGCCATGGCTGCTCAGCCCGAGTCAATCGTCCTGGAACGCCCGGCGCAGGAACTCGCCGACGCGACCTCGAAGCACCCCTTCCTGTACGAGATGGAACCCTCCCAGGCACGCAGGGTCCTTGACGACCTCCAGGCCGCGCCGGTCGACAAACCGCCGGTAGACGAGGAGTGGATCACCGTACCGGCCGCCGTGGGCGACGTACGGGTGCGCATCGTCAAGCCGCAGGGCGCCACCGGAGCACTGCCCGTCGTGGTGTACATGCACGGCGGCGGCTGGGTGCTGGGCAACGCCGGCACCCACGACCGGCTGGTGCGGGAGCTGGCGGTCGGCGCCCGTGCCGCCGTGGCCTTCGTCGAGTACACGCCCTCGCCGGAGGCACGCTATCCCGTGGCCATCGAACAGGGGTACGCCACCGCGCAGTGGATCACGCGCGAAGGAGCGTCCATAGGGCTGGACGCCCGGCGCATGGCGGTGGCCGGAGAGTCGGTCGGCGGGAACATGGCCACGGCGCTCGCCCTCATGGCCAAGGAGCGCGGCGACGTCAGGTTCGTGCACCAGTCGATGTACTACCCGGTCACGGACGCGGCGATGGACACCGACTCCTACGACCGGTTCGCCACCGGCTACTACCTCAGCCGAAAGCTGATGGAGTGGTTCTGGGACGCCTACACCACCGACCCGCGGCAGCGCGCGGAGATCACCGCGTCCCCCAACCGGGCCACCCCTGAGCAACTCGCCGACCTGCCCCCCGCCCTGCTGGTCGTGGACGAGGCCGACGTGCTGCGCGACGAGGGCGAGGCCTACGCCGCCAAGCTCCGCGCGGCCGGCGTCCCGGTCACCACGGTGCGCTACGACGGCACGGTGCACGACTTCATGATGCTCAACTCGCTCAGCCGGTCCAAGGCCGCCCGGGCGGCCACCGACCAGGCCGTCCAGTTCCTGCGCGACGCCCTCGGAACGGCTGACACCGCCGGAACGGACTGATCAGGTCACTGGCTCCTCACCCGGACCGGCCGGCCCGGGTGAGGAGCAGGGCCACGTCGTCGGGTTCGTCCGGGCTGCGCAGGGCGTCGAGGAGATGGTCGCAGGTCTCCTCCAGGGGGCCCGGCGGTCTCTCGAGCAGCCCCAGCAGGGTGGCCAGTTGCTCGTCGAGTGAGCGCCTGCGGGTCTCGACCAGGCCGTCGGTGTAGAGCAGCAGCCCGTCCCCGGGCCCGATCCGCAGCCGGGTGGTCTCGAAGGGGACGCTTCCCACGCCGAGGGGTGCTCCGGTCGGCAGGTCCAGCAACCGCGGGGCACCCCCGGCGGGGACCAGCACCGGCGGCAGATGGCCGGCCATGGCGACGTGGCAGCAGGCGCGGCGCGGGTCGTACACGGCGTACGTGCAGGTGGCGAACCGTTGCTCCAGCTCGCCGGTGATGCGGTCGAGGTGGCACAGGACCGCGGCCGGGTCGAGGTCGAGCGCGGCCAGGGTGCGGGTCGCCGTACGCAGCTGACCCATGGTCGCGGCGGCGCCGCTGCCGCTGCCCATGACGTCGCCGATGACCAGGGCGGTCCGGTCGCCGGACAGCGCGATCGCGTCGTACCAGTCGCCGCCGATCCCGCAGATGGTCGAGGCGGGCTGGTAGCGGCAGGCGATGTCCAGGCCCGGCCGCCGCGCCGGTTTCCGGGGCAGGAGGCTGCGCTGGAAGTTATCGGCGGCCCGGCGCTGGTTCTGGTACCAGCGGGCGTGGTCGATGCTGACGGCCGCGCGGGAGGCCAGGTCGAGGGCCAGGGTGGCGTCGTCCTCGCCGAACGGCGCCGGATTGCGGCCCCGGGCAAGGCCGAGCGCCCCCAGGAGGCGGCCGTGGGCGACGAGCGGGACGGCCAGGCAGGAATGGGCCCCGACCTCGGCGAGGGCGTCGGCGGCGTGGGGCGGGGCGAGGTGGGTGAGGTCCTGGTCGGTGACGCGGGGGACGAAGACCGGGCGGCCGGTGGTGAGGCACCGGGTGCTCATGTGATGCGGCGCGAACCGGGTGACGTACCCGGCGGGGAGAGAGGCGGCCAGGGCCGGTTGGGCGACGACGGCCAGGGTGCGCATGGCCGTCGGGCCGTCCGGTACCCAGTCGCGGTCGCCGCCCTTGAGCGCCGCCTCCAGGAGGTCGACCGCGGCGAGGTCCGCGAGCTCCGGCACGCAGACGCGGGCGAGTTCGTCGGCGGTGGTGGCCGGATCGAGGGTCGTCCCGATGCGCGCCGAGGCGTCGGCGATCAGGGCGAGGCGCTGCCGCGCGGCGGCGGCCTCGGCGGACGCGCGGTGCTGCGGGGTGACGTCGACGAGTTCGGTCGCGACCCCGAGCGCCCGTCCGGCCCTGTCCTCCAGGCGGTAGTACGAGACCGACCACGCGTGCTCGCGGCCGGGGTCGGAGGGGGTGGGGGCGAGGATGCGCTGGTTCAGCAGCGGGTCGCCGCTGTCCAGTACGCGGCGCATCGCGGTCTCGACCCAGACGGCGTCCATGAAGTCCAGCACCTCGCGGACGGTCCGCCCGACGTGCTGCTCTGCGGACCGTCCGTTCATGCGCTCCAGCGTGGGGTTGACCACGAGGTACCGCAGGTCGGTGTCCACGATGCCCAGCCCGATCGGGGACTGCGAGACCAGCCGGGCGGAGAGCGCGAGGTCGCGTTCCATGCTCCGCAGGACGGCCTGGTCGGCGGCGATGCCCAGCGCGTAGTAGACCCCGTGCTCCCCCTCCAGCCGCATGTTGCGGAACTCGACCAGGCGGGAGCTGCCGTCCTTGTGGCGGACGGGGAAGGCACCGGCCCACCCCGTGCCCTCCGTCATCACCTGGTTGAACAGCGCGGTGACGAGGTCCCGGTTCCCTTCGTCGACCATCAGCCGGGCCGCGTACCGGCCCAGGGCCTCCCGGGCGCTGTAGCCGAATACCTGCTGGGCCTGCGGGCTCCAGAAGACCACGCGCCCCCGCGCGTCCAGCACCACCGCCGAGACGCTCAGCGAGTCCAGCAGGCCACCGGACGCGGCCGCGGACTCGTCTCCGCCGCCTCCCGTGAAGGCTTCGGCAGGCTCCACCGTCGACGCCTCCTCTCGCCTCGCCGCGGCCGAGACCGCTGCTTCCACCATGGTCTCGCGCCCGGGCCCGGTCGGCAGGTCCGCGACACCCGCCCCGGCCGACCAGAGGGGGCGTCGCAAGGGGGAACGCTGACCGCGCCGGGCCGGCGCCCACTGGTCGTACGTGGCCTGGTGACACTTCCCGCCCACCGCGACGACGCGGATGACCGGCTTCCTTATTGCGACTAGCATGCAAGAGCTTTTGATCAGCAGTAAGGATGTGAAGGTTCATGACCGTCCGACGGATCCGGGCAGCCGCAGCGGTGGCGACCCTCGTGGGAGCCGCCGCCTGCTCGGCCCCCGGTGCCGGTGCGGGCAGCGAGGGTGCCGCCGACTCCGTCGTGATCGGGGTGGCCTCCGAGCCGGACACACTCAGCCCCCTCCTCGGCTACGGCAAGGACGGCAACTCCAAGATATTCGACGGTCTGCTCGCCCGGGACGCCGACATGAAGCTGACGCCGGCGCTGGCCCGTTCGCTGCCCAAGGTCGGCGACGGCGGGCTCACCTACGCCTACGCCCTGCGCGACGGTGTGAAGTTCAGCGACGGCGAGCCGCTGACCTCCGCCGACGTGGTCTTCACCTACCGCACGATTCTCGACGCGAAGACCAACAACACCGCCCGCAGCGAACTGGACGCCGTCAAGGAGGTGCGGGCCGACGGCGACGACAAGGTCGTCTTCACGCTCAAGTACCCCTACGCGCCGTTCGCCGGGCGCACGGTCCTGCCCATCGTCCCCCAGCACATCGCCGGGAATCAGGACCCCAACACCGGCTCCTTCAACACCGAGCCGGTCGGCACCGGACCGTACGTCCTCACCGGCTGGAGCAAGGGCGAGAAGCTCACCTTCAAGGCGAACTCCGGTTACTGGGGCGGCGAGCCGAAGGTGAAGAAGGTGACGATGGCGGTCGTCAAGGACGACGACGTGCGCGCCACCCGGCTGCGCTCGGGCGACCTCGACGGCGCGGTCCTGCCGCCCAACCTGGCCGCCACGTTCAAGGGCGACGGGGCGAAGACGACGTACGACGCGAAGTCCTACGACTTTCGGGCCGTCACCCTCCCCGAGCAGAACAAGGTCACCGCCGACCGGGCCATCCGTCAGGCGCTGGACGCCGCCGTGGACCGCGAGGCCATGGTCGACAAGATCCTCGACGGCGCGGGACGCCCGGCGTACGGACCGCTGCCGAGCGACGACCCCTGGTTCGCCCGGGGCATCGAGCGGCCGCAGGACCTGGCGAAGGCCAAGCGGGTGCTGGACCAGGCGGGTTGGAAGGCCGGCGACGGCGGCATCCGCGCCCGGAACGGACTGCGGGCCTCCTTCACTCTTCTCTACCCCTCGGGCGACAAGGTCCGCCAGGACCACGCCCTCGCCTACGCCTCCGACGCCAAGAAGGCGGGCATCGAGGTGAAGGTGGAGAGCGCCACCTGGGAGGTGATCGAGCCGCGGATGAAGAACGACGCCGTCCTCGCCGGGCTCGACAGCAGCGGCGACCCCGACTTCGGCCTGTTCACCCTGCTGCACTCCTCCCTGGCCGGCGACGGCTTCAACAACATGGGCCGCTTCGCCAGCCCCGCCGTGGACAAGGCCCTCGACACCGGCCGCCGCAGCCAGGACACCGACACCCGCCAGGCCGCGTACGACACGGTGCAGCGCGAGCTCGTGAAGGACCCCGGCTACACCTTCCTCACCCACATCGACCACCTCTACGTGCTGGCCGACCGCTGGGACGGCCTGACCACGCAGGTCGAGCCGCACGAGCACGGCTTCGCCAGCGGCCCGTGGTGGAACCTCCAGGACTGGCAGCCGAAGAGGTGACCTCCCCGCTCTGGGCGGCGACGGGGCGTCTGGTGGGGCGGCGGATGCTGTTCGCCGTCCCTGTCCTCCTCGCCGTCACCTTCGGCGTGTTCGCGATGGCCGCCGCCTCCCCCTTCGACCCGGTCAAGGCGTACGCGGGTACGGCGGCCCTCCGCGCCGACGAGCAGACCCTCGAGCGGCTGCGCGCCAACCTGGGAGCGGACCAGCCGTTCACCTCGCGCTGGTGGCACTGGCTGACCTCCGCGCTCTCCGGCGACCTCGGCGAGTCGAGCGTGATGCGGCAGCCGGTCACCCAGGTCATCGGCGAACGCCTGGTCTGGTCCGCCCTGTTGTGCGCGGTCGCCTTCGCGGCGGCCGTGGTGGCGGGCACCGTGCTCGGAGTCCTCGCCGCCCGCCGGCCGGGGTCCCTGCTCGACCGGGTCGTCACCTCGCTCGCCTACTCCCTGGAGGCGGCGCCGGTCTTCTGGCTCGCCCTGCTGGCGATCTGGCTGTTCGCCCTCCACCTGGGCCTGCTCCCGGCCGGCGGTCTCACCGACACCGCCAGCGAACAGGTCACGGCCGGGCAGGTGGCCCGCCATCTCGTGCTGCCGGCCGGAGTGCTCGCCGTCTCCCAACTGCCGTGGTTCACCCTCTACGTGCGCCAAGGCGTCGGCGACGCGCTGGCGGAGGACCCCGTACGCGGCGCCCGGGCCCGCGGGTTGAGCGAACGCACGGTACTGCTCGGCCACGCGCTGCGCTCCGGCCTGCTGCCGGTGCTCACGCTGGTCGGCTCGCGCGTGCCCGAACTCATCACCGGCGCCCTGCTGGTGGAGAGCGTCTTCAGCTGGCCGGGCATCGCCGCGGCCACCGTGGAGGCGGCCACCTCCGTCGACTTCCCGCTGCTCGCCGCGCTGACCACGCTGGCCACGGCCGCCGTCCTGGTCGGCAACCTGGTCGCGGACCTGCTCTACGGACTCTTCGACCCGAGGGTGAAGTTCAGTGACATGTGACGTCCCCGCCTCCCGGGAAACCGCCTGGCGTTCGCACGGGACGAGGCGCCGGTCCACCCGCGCACTGCGGGTGCGCGGCTCCGCCCTGCTGGTCGCCGCGACCGTCCTCGCCGTCCTCGTCGTACCACCGCTGGTCCGGCTCGACGAGCAGGCCGTCGACCTGGCCGCCAAGCTGCTGCCGCCGAGCTGGTCCCACCCCTTCGGCACCGACGACCTCGGCCGGGACCTGCTGCTGCGCTGCGTCTACGGACTGCGCGTCTCCCTGCTCGTCGGAGTGGCGGCGGCGCTGACGGCCACCGTCGTCGGCACCGCCGTCGGAGCCACCGCCGGTGCGCTGGGCGGCTGGGTCGACCGCGGGATCATGCGGCTCGTGGACACGGTCTCCTCCGTACCCCACCTGCTGCTCGGCATCTTCGTCGTCGCCATGTTCCGGCCGGGTGTCTGGCCGGTGATCGCCTCGGTCGCGCTCACCCACTGGCTGTCGACCGCCCGGATCGTCCGCGCCCAAGTCCTCTCCCTGCGTGCGCGCCCGTACGTCGACGCCGCCGTCTCCGGCGGTGCGTCCAGGTGGCGGGTGACCGTACGGCACCTGCTGCCGGCCGTCCTGCCCCAGGCCGCGCTCGCCGCGGTACTGATGGTGCCGCATGCCATGTGGCACGAATCGGCGCTGTCCTTCCTCGGTCTCGGCCTGCCCACACACACAGCGAGCCTCGGCACCCTCATCCAGGGCGCCCGGGGCTCCCTGCTGGCCGGACAGTGGTGGCCGACCCTCTTCCCCGGCCTGTTCATCATCGTCCCGACCCTCGCCATCGCCGGACTCGCCGGAGCCTGGCGGGAGCGGATCAACCCCCGCCGCCGATCGGAGCTGACGCTGTGACCGAGCGATCACCCGTGCTGTCGGTGCGCGGACTGTCGGTGCGCTTCCTCATGCCCGGCGGGCGCCGGGTCGCCGCCGTCACCAACGCCCACTTCGACGTCGCGGCCGGCGAGTGCCTGGCCCTGATCGGCGAGAGCGGCTGCGGCAAGTCCGTCCTCGCCTCCGCCCTGCTCGGTCTGCTCCCCGGCAACGCCCAGACGGCCGGGGAGGCGATGCTCGGCGGCCTCGACCTGCTCTCGGCCGACGAACGGACCCTCGCGCGGACGGTACGGGGCCGGCTGGTCGGGCTCATCCCGCAGAGCCCGGCCGCCCATCTCACTCCCGTGCGCACCGTCCGCTCCCAGGTAGAGGAGACGGTCGCCGCCCTGACCGGCGTCCGTGGCCGCGCGGGCGTGCGCTCCGCCGCGCGGGCGGCCGCCGAACGCGCCGCGTTCCCCCCGGGCCACCTGGACCGCCACCCGCACGAGCTGTCCGGCGGCCTGGCCCAGCGCGCCGCCACCGCCCTGGCCCTCGTCGGTGACGCGCCTCTGCTGCTCGCCGACGAGCCGACCACCGGGCTCGACCGCGACCTCGTGGACCACACGGTCGACGAACTGCGCCGCCACATCGACCAGCCGGGCGAGTCGGCCACGGCGGGGCGCGGCCTGCTGATGATCACTCACGACCTGGCGGCGGCCGAACGCGTCGCCGACCGGATCGCCGTCATGTACGCGGGCCGGATCGTCGAACTCGCCGACGCGGAGGTGTTCTTCGGCTCACGCGGCCCCCGGCACCCCTACAGCCGCGGCCTGCTCCAAGCCCTCCCCGACCGGGCCTTCACCCCCGTCCCCGGCCTGCCGCCCGAACTCGGTGACCTCCCCGACGGCTGCGCCTTCGCCGCCCGCTGCGGCCGGGCCGACGACGCGTGCGCCGCGCTGCCGCCGACCGCGGGCGGGGTCGCCTGCCACCACCCCCACCCCGCCCCGGTGACCAGCGAGGAGCCGTCCCGAGGAGTATCGGAGGACGTCGGTGCTTGAACTGCACGCCATCACCGCGGGCTACGACCGGCGCGATCCGGTGGTACGGGATGTCTCCCTGACCGTCGCGCCCGGTGAGGCGGTCGGCCTGCTCGGCCCCAGCGGCTGCGGCAAGTCCACGCTCGCCCGGGTCGCGGCCCTGCTGCACCGCCCCGACTCCGGCACCGTGCGGCTGGACGGCGAGGCCGTGCGGCGATGGCGCCACCGTGCCCCGCGCCCGCTGCGCACCGCCTTCGGCGTGGTCTTCCAGCAGCCGCGCCTGTCCGCGGACCCCCGCCTGACCCTCACCGACCTGATCGCCGAGCCCCTGCGCGCCACCGGCCGCCGAGACGAGGTACCGGAGCGGGTCACCGAACTCGCCGGGCGGGTCGGCCTGACCCCCGACCTGCTCGGCCGACGCCCGCACGAGGTCAGCGACGGCCAGCTGCAACGCGCCTGCCTGGCCCGGGCCCTCGTCCTGCGCCCTCGTTGGCTGATCTGCGACGAGATGACCGCGATGCTCGACGCCTCCACGACGGCGGCCCTGGTCGCGGTCGTCGAGGACTACCGTGCCGCCACCGGCGCGAGCCTCCTCGCCGTCGGCCACGACCGCACCCTGCTGCACCGCTGGTGCGACCGCACCGTCCACTGGTCCACCCTGACGGGCACCGACCGGTAGCGCCAGGCGTCGTCGGTCCGCTCAGGACGCGTCACCAGGCGCGGATGCCGGCCGGATCGGCCTTGAGGGAGCGCCGGCCTGGCCTCCGACCCGCTGCCGCTCGCCGGCCTGCCCTCCTGCCCGCGACCCGGCGGTCTCAGCCGTGGGCGCACCCCTGGATAGGCTCCGCGCCCATGAGCGTCATACG
This sequence comes from Streptomyces cyslabdanicus, assembly GCF_052663305.1. NCBI lineage: Bacteria > Bacillati > Actinomycetota > Actinomycetes > Kitasatosporales > Streptomycetaceae > Streptomyces > Streptomyces cyslabdanicus. The sequence continues at coordinate 43,013 of NZ_JBQRUW010000013.1, read as the reverse complement.
ACTCCGGAGACGAACACGCCGGGTGGACAAGCCGGTCGCTGTCATCGTCGGTGTGGGGAACCTGCTGCTGAGCGGCGTGCTCTTCCTGATGATGATCGGCGGGGTACTGGGCTTCGAGGCCACCACCAGGGAGCAGGAGAGCGCCGCTCAAACTCTCGCGGGCCAGATCTTCGGGTGCTGGCTCGCGGGTGGGCTGTTGCTGTTCTCCGTGCTGGGTATGACGCGGGCCTTGTTCAGCCACCTGGCCACGATGTTCTTCACACCCGTCGCGCTGACCCTGGTCCTGATGCCCTTGTAGAGACGTACAGCAGGCGGTCCAGCCTGGCAGCGGCAGCTCACAGTACGGGCTCAGCCGGACGGCGTGACCGAGGGCCACACGCCGAACCACTGCTCGGCGCCGAACTCCTCGAACCGCTCCACCTCGGTGAACCCCAGCTTGGCCGCGAGGCGCATCGAGCGGTTGTTCGCGGTCTGGGTGCAGAGCACCACCGACTCGCCGGGAAGCGCGTCGGCGAACCAGTCGAGTGCCGCCGCGCACGCCTCGGCGGCGTACCCGCATCCCCATGCATCCGGCAGGAACATGTAGCCGAGCTCGGCCTCCCCGGCATCCGGGCGGATGTGACCAGGACGCTCCGGGTCGCGCCGATCGAACGTCATCGTGCCGATCATCGCTCCGTCGAGGTCGATCACGAAAACCCCGGGGCGCCGCCCGGGCACGTCAGGCACCGCGTGTTCGAGCTCATCGCGCCGTCGGGGGCCACCGAGGTAGGTGAACACCTCCGGCGATGCGAACAGTTCGATGAACGCCGCACGGTCTCGGGCCTCGGACTCACGGAGCACGAGCCGTTCGGTCCTTATCGGGGCAGGGGGCCAGGCGACGGGCCCGAGTCCAGTCATGGCGGGCAACCTATCGCACACCCCGACGGCGCATCCTGGGCGAATCCGATCGAGGTGCGCTTCGGGCCGATGCCGCAGTTCGCGCTCGCCCTCTCCAAGGTGCACCGGTGTCCGCCGCGGCGGAGGCTGGAGGTATGGATGTGCCCACGCAGGCGGTGTGGACGGGCTGGATCACGTTCGGTTTGGTCAGCCTGCCGGTGCAGTTGTTCCCGGCCACACGACGGCACGGCGTGGAACTGGACGAGGTGCACGCCGCGGACGGCTCCCCCGTCCAACACCGCCGCGTGTGCCAGGCCGAGCACCGCGAAGTCGACCTGCGGGAGATCACGAAGGCGTACAGAACCCCTGACGGGCACATGGTGGTGCTCGAAGAAGCAGATCTCCAGGCCCTTCCGCTGCCCAGCAAGCACGTCATCGACGTCCGCGGATTCGTCCCCGTCGACGGCCTGGACCCGATCCAGTTCTCGCGCGCCTACTACGCCGCACCGCACGGGCAGGCCGGTCAGCGGCCGTACGCGCTGCTGGTGGCCGCGCTGACCTGGATCGAGCGCGCGGCCGTGGCCAAGGTGACGCTGCGCACCAGGGAACGCCTGGCAGCCGTCTGGCCGCACCGAGACATACTGGTCGTCCAGACACTTCTGTGGCCCGAGGAGGTCCGCGAACCCGGGGACCTCGCGTCGACCACGTCGGTGACCGGGCAGGAACTGGAGCTCGCCTCCCTGCTGATGGCCCAGATGTCCGATGTCGACCTCGCCGACCTGCACGACGACTCCGCCGCGGCACTGGAGCAGTTGGTGGCGGCGAAGGAATCCGGAGGCCGGCTGCCGCGGCCCACCGAGCCCGAGCCGGCGGTGGACCTGCCGGCCGCGCTGGAGGAGAGCCTGCGCAGAGCCGCCGGTCAGGGCCGCACGCCGGGCTGACCAGCAAACTCCGACACGGGCCGACTCTTCATCCTTCGACAACACCAACACCACGTAGTGGAATATTCAATCAATCGGGCCTGTTGACCCGGCCGGTGGCTCCGAACGAGGCACTGGAGGAGGTCACAGGTGGACACGACGTACGTGGACACGACGTACTACGAGCACGGCACCCCGGCGGAGCGCTGGGAGCGGGCGCGGATGTTCTTCGACGCCCGGGACTACGCCGCCGCGGCGCGCGTGCTGGACGGGCTTGTCGAGGAGGTGCCGGAGCAGACCGGGCCCCGGCTGCTGCTGGCGCGCGCCTACTACCACTCGGCCCAACTGCGCCGGGCCGAGGCCCAGTTGCGCGTCATCGTCGAGCGCGACCCGGTGGAGCACTATGCCCGGCTGATGCTGGGCCGCACCCTCCAGCGGCAGGGCCGCCAGGACGAGGCCGAGACGCACCTGCGCGTCGCCTCCGCCCTCGCGGGTGACTTCGGGGAACGAAGCGAGTAGGCGGTCAGAGCGCCGCCGCCGGGTGGAGGAGCAGGAACAGGGTGACCGCGGAGTTCACCGAGCACATCGCGGACACCGTCGCACCGGCGGCGGCACCCCACACGGCGGCGCCGACCGCCGTGAAGAGCGGCGGCCGGTCCGGGCCCGCCGGTGCCGGTGCCAGCAGGGCGGCGACCCGGCGCGGCACCGGACCGCCGGCGGCCACCGCGGCGAAGGTGGGCGCCGGCGCGCCGGACGACAGCAGGGCCGCCTTGCCGATCGCCCGCGCGACCACGCCCCGGTCGCCCACCGCGCGGGCCGCGTCCTCGTCGGCCCAGCGCTCGGCGGTGTAGGCGACGGCGGACCGCAGCGGCCGCAGGAAGGGGCTGGCGCAGGCCGCCAGGTGGACGGTGAGCAGGTGACGGTGGTGGCGGGCCGCCAGATGGGCGCGTTCGTGCGCGAACAGGGCGCGCCGTTCGTCCGGGGCGAGGGCGTCGAGAAGTGCCGTGGTGACGACGATCCGGTCGTGGCTGCCGGGCAGGGCGTAGGCGTACGGCGTGGTGTCGGGCAGGACCACGACGGGTGCGCGACGCAGCCCGGTCAGCGCCCGGTGGGCTCGGTGGGCCACCCGCCGGTGACGCCACAGCGCGCGCCCGCAGGCCACCGCGACCAGCCCCAGGGCGGGGATCGCCGCGCGGCCCGCGACCCGGTCGCGTGAGACGGCCGCCCTGATCTCGGGATCGGCCCACAGGTCCACAACCGGGCCGCCGGTCAGCTGGGCGGTGCCGACGACCGTGAGCAGGGCGAGGCACAGCGTGCTGCATCCGCCCATGACGGCGGCCACCCGGGTCAGCAGCCGGGTGGCCGTACGCGGGTGCAGGCGCGCTGCGGCCAGGCGTGCGACGGGCCAGGCGGACAGCGGCAGCACCAGCGGCAGTAAGACGTAGAGCCCCATGGGAGGTCAGTGTTCCCTGCCGTCGCCCCTCGGGCGTGGGGTGCCGTCCGCGGCGGCGTCGGTCTCCGCGCCCTCCAGCAGTGCGCGCAGCACCTGCTCGTCGCCGGGCGGCAACGCGGTGACGAAGCTGGTCAGCACCGCCACCCGGTCCCGCTCACCGTCCAGTGTCCGGCGCATCCGGAGCGCCGCGAGACGGGCGATGTCCGCGGTCGGGGTCCACACGAAGGAGCGGCCCCGGCGCTCGCGGGAGACGACGTCCTTGGCGAGCAGCCTGGTCAGGATGGTGACCACGGTGGTGTAGGCGAGGTCGCCGCCGAGCCGCTGCCGCACCCAGGCCGCGGTGACCGGGCCGTCGGCCTCGCGGAGCGCGCCGAGCACCTGGCTCTCCAGTTCGCCCTGCCCGCGCCGGGCCCGCCGGTGGTGTGGCGTCATGTGCGTCTCCCTCCGGCGTCGGCGTGTCGCACCACGCTACTTCACGCGGGAGGCGTGGCCCGGGGGCGCCGCGGTTCCGGGACAGGTCGCCGGCCTGCCCGCACCAGGTGGGCCGCCGGGCCGGGCGAGCGCCGTGGCATCCTGGCGTGATGGCTTCTCCCCGTGCGCGTACGCCCCTGGCCGAGCAGGTCGAGGAACTCCTCGCCGACGGCGGCCCGTTGCCGATCGTCGCCGCCGGCGACCCGGTGCTGCGGCGCGTTGCCGAACCGTTCGACGGCCAGCTGGAGCCCGCGCTGCTGGCCCGCTTCGTGCAGGCGATGCGCCTGACGATGCACGAGGCACCAGGCGTGGGACTGGCCGCGCCGCAGGTCGGGGTGGGGCTGCGGATCGCGGTCGTGGAGGACCCGGCACCGGTGCCGGACGAGGTGCGCGTGGCGCGCGGGCGGGTGCCGCTGCCCTTCCGCGTGCTGGTCAATCCGTCGTACGAGGCGGTCGGCACCGCGCGCGCCGCGTTCTACGAGGGCTGCCTGAGCGTCCCGGGCTGGCAGGCCGTGGTGGCGCGGCACGCCGAGGTGCGCCTGCGGGCCCTGGACGAGCGGGGGCACGCGGTGGACGAGGTGTTCTCGGGCTGGCCCGCCCGGATCGTCCAGCACGAGACCGACCACCTCGACGGCGCCCTCTACCTCGACCGTGCCGAGATCCGCTCCCTGTCCTCCAACGACGCGATGGCGCACCGCTGGACGCAGCCGACCCCGGAACAGGCCGCGAAGGCCCTCGGCTTCGAGCTGCATTAGGGCCACGCGGGCGCGCGGTCAGCCCCGGTAGGCCTCCAGCAGGCGGAGCCACACCTCGCTGATCGTCGGGTAGGAAGGGACCGCGTGCCACAGACGGCTGATCGGAACCTGGCCGGCCACGGCGACGGACGCCGAGTGGAGCAGTTCGCCGACACCGGGGCCGACGAAGGTGACACCGCGCAGGATTTCGGTGTCGAGGTCGACAACCATACGGGCACGCCCGCGGTAGCCGTCCCCGTACAGGCCGGCCCCGGCGACCGAGGAGAGGTCGACGTCGACGGCCCGGACACGGTGGCCGGCCTGTTCGGCTTCGGCGAGGGACAGGCCCACGGCCGCGGCCTCCGGGTCGGTGAAGACGACCTGCGGTACGGCGTGGTGGTCGGCGGTGGCGGCGTGCGCGCCCCACTCGTCCGTCTCCAGCAGGGGGACGCCGGCCGCGCGGGCGCCGATCGTGTCGCCCGCGATCCGGGCCTGGTACTTGCCCTGGTGGGTGAGGAGCGCGCGGTGGTTCACGTCGCCGCACGCGTACAGCCAGGTGCTGCCCTGCACGCGCAGGCTGTCGTCGACCGGCAGCCAGGAGCCGGGCTCCATGCCCACCGTCTCCAGGCCGATGTCGTCGGTGCGCGGTGCGCGCCCGGTGGCGAAGAGGATCTCGTCGGCCTCGACACGGTCACCGCTGCCGGTCACGGTCACCACGGTGCCGTTCTCGCGGGCGACCGACTCCACCGTGGTGCCGGTGCGGATGTCGGCGCCGGCCTCCGTGAGGGCGTCGGTGACCAGCTCGCCGGCGAACGGTTCCATGCGGGCCAGCAGTCCCTTGCCCCGGACCAGGACGGTGACCTGCGAGCCGAGCGCCTGGTAGACGGTGGCCATCTCGGTGGCGACGACACCGCCGCCGACGATGACAAGACGTCCGGGAACCTGCTCGGCGCTGGTGGCCTCGCGGCTGGTCCACGGCTTGACGGCGTCGAGTCCGGGAAGGTTCGGCAACCGGGCGCGGGTTCCGGTGCAGACGGCGACGGCGTGCCGGGCGGTCAGTGTCCTGCGTGTGCCGTCGGGGCCGTCGACCGTGACCGTACGCGGGCCCGCCAGCCGCCCGTGACCGCGGTGGAGGTCGGCGCCGATGCTGTCGAGCCACCGCACCTGGCCGTCGTCGTGCCAGTGCGCGGTGTACTCGTCCCGGCGGGCGAGGACCGCGGCGTCGTCGAGGGGGCCGCGCACCGCCTGGCTCAGGCCCGGCAGACGGCGGGCGTCGGCGCGGGCGATGACCGGGCGCAGCAGGGCCTTGCTGGGCATGCAGGCCCAGTACGAGCACTCGCCGCCGACCAGTTCGCTCTCCACGACCGCGGTGGACAGACCGGCCGCCCGGGTGCGGTCGGCCACGTTCTCCCCCACGGGTCCGGCGCCCAGCACCACGACGTCGTACGCGATGGTTTCCGTTTCGGTCATGGGGTCAGTCTGGTGGGTGGTGTGCGACCTGGCCACACGGGTACGTGCGCGGAATACCCGTAGGGTCGGCCGTGTTGTGCCCGCGGCTTCGCCCCACGCCGGTAAGCCGACACCAGGAAGCACCAGGAAGAGGGATACGCCATGAGCACCACCGTGGAGCTGACCAAGGAGAACTTCGACCAGACGGTCACGGACAACGAATTCGTCCTCATCGACTTCTGGGCGTCCTGGTGCGGTCCGTGCCGCCAGTTCGCCCCGGTCTACGAGAAGGCGGCCGAGGACAACCCGGACCTGGTGTTCGGCAAGGTGGACACGGAGGCCCAGCCGGAGCTGGCGGCGGCCTTCGGCATCCAGTCCATTCCGACGCTGATGATCGTCCGTGACCAGGTCGCCGTGTTCGCCCAGCCGGGCGCGCTGCCGGAGGCCGCTCTGGCGGACGTGATCGGGCAGGCCCGCAAGCTGGACATGGACGAGGTCCGCAAGGCGGTCGCCGAGCAGCAGAACGGTCAGTAGACCGGTCACACGCGGGTCAGGTGGACTCGCGGTGGACCACCGTCGCGCCCAGGACCGCGTGCCGTTCGGGCGGGGCGGTGGGGTCGTGTACGGCGCGGTCGACCAGTTCGGCCAGGTCGCGGCCGGAGGGCAGGTCGATGCGGACGGTGCTCAGCCGGGGCCGCAGCAGCCGTCCGAGCATGAGGTCGTCGGCGCCGATCACGGCCGTCTCCTCGGGGATGCGTACGCCGCTGTCCTGCAAGGCGCGCATCAGCAGCATGGCGTACTCGTCGTTGTAGGCGAAGACCGCGTCGAGGTCGAGGTCGCGCCAGCGGGCGGCGAGGCGGGCGGCGGACCGCTCGTCGTAGCCGAGGGGCAGTTCGGTCACGCTGCCGTCGGTGCCGCGCAGGGCGTGCCGCACCCCGGCGAGCCGGGGCCGGGAGAACATGTCCAGTCCCCGCTCCTCCGGCACCACCACGCCGATGCGGCGCCGGCCGCGGGCATACAGGTGGGCACCGGCCCGGTGGCCGACGCTCTCGTGGTCCATGAGCAGCGCGTGCGCCCCCTCGACGGGCTCCGGGCCGAGGGTGACGACGGCGCGCGCGCCGGAGCGTTTGAGTACGGCGACTCCGCCGGGTCCGAGGCCCTCACCGGACACCAGGACGGCGACCGGGCGCAGTTCGGCCCACGAGCGGGCGGCCCCGTCGCCGGACAGGCAGGCCGTGGCGTGCTGGACGACGGTGTAGTCGAGGAGGCCGAGCGCCCACTGGAGTTCCTCCAGGAAGCGGCCGTAGAGCGGGCCGGCCGGGAGGGTCGGGGCGGGCATCAGGACCATGCGGCTGTGCCCCGCGCGCAGGCTGCGCGCCGCCGCGTGCGGCACGTATCCGAGCTCCTCGGCGGCCTCGTGGACCCGGCGGCGGGTGGGCTCGCTGATGCGGACCGCTCTGGTGTTGTTCAGGACATAGGAGACGGTCGCACGTGAGACGCCGGCCAGTCGGGCCACGTCCGCGCTCGTGGGCACGGAGCACGGGGCGGGCGACGGGGAGGCGGCGGGTTTGGGAATCTGCACCATGACGTACCGCATCTTGGCAGAAGCCACGGACCGTCCGCCTGGTGAACTGCCCTATTCCAGACGGAAGTTGAAACACCAACAGATGTCGTCAGTCCGCCACGCACCTGACGGGGCGTGGGAGACCACCGGCCGGGTCCGGGCAGAAACCGTGGTTGACCTCGGTTGACGCCGGTTGACCTTCACCTTGGGGGAGCCCGCAGCATCGGTGGGGCCGGGCGACACGCCCGGCATGAGGAGGAACGAGCATGGGGTTGCTGACCATCGGGGCGTTCGCGAAGGCGTCCCGGCTGTCGCCGAAGGCGCTGCGCCTCTACGACGAACTGGGCCTGCTGACCCCCGCTCGCGTCGACCCGGTGACCGGCTACCGCTTCTACGCGCCGGAACAACTGGACCAGGCCCGGCTGGTCGCATGGCTCCGACGGCTGGGGATGCCCCTCGCCCGCATCCAGCAGATCCGCACGCTGGAGGCGGGGCCGGCAGCTCAGGAGATCCGTGCGTTCTGGGCCCAGGTCGAAGCCGACACCGCCGCTCGGCGGGATCTGGCCACCTTCCTCATCGACCACCTGTCCCGGAAGGACCCTGCCGTGCCCCCTACCGCCAAGCCGCTCGGAATCCGCTACGCCGCCCTGTCCGACAGGGGCCTGGTCCGCGAGAGCAACCAGGACACCGCCTACGCCGGCTCCCGTCTGCTCGCCGTCGCCGACGGCTTCGGCAGTCACGGGGCCCCCGCGAGCGCGGCCGCCGTCGACGCGCTCAAGCACCTCGAAACCGACGGTGTCCCGGCCGGCAGTCTCCTCAACGTCCTCGAGGACGCCGTCGACCACGTCAAACAGGCCGTGCACGGCGTCGCCGGGAGCGGTTCGTCCCCCGAAGAGGCCGGCACCACCCTCACCGCGATGCTCTGGACCGGCTCGCAACTCGCCCTGGTCCACATCGGCGACTCGCGCGTCTACCTCCTGCGCGACGGAGAACTGTTCCAGATCACGCACGACCACACCATGGTGCAGTCGATGGTCGACGAAGGACGCCTCAGCCCGGAGGAAGCCGCCTCCCACCCCCAGCGGTCACTGCTGGTACGCGCCCTGGGCCGCGGCACCGACAGCACGCCCGACCTGCGCCTGCACGACGCCCGGCGGGGAGACCGGTACCTGCTCTGTTCCGACGGCCTGTCGACCGTCGTGCCGGACGGCGAGATCCACCGCGTGATCGCCGAGGCCGGCGAGCCCGAGCAGGCGGTCCGCCGACTCGTCGCCCTCGCCAACGGCTCCGGCGGCCCCGACAACGTCAGCTGCGTGGTCGCCGACGTCATGGAGCTCCAGCGGTAGGCGCGGGGCACCGTCGCCGCGCACGGCCGGGCCGGACGGGCCGTCAGGTCCGGCCGGCCCCCCTGCTCTCAGCAGTGCGGCTCGGTGGAGGTGATCCGCGCGACCAGGTCGTGCCAGCCGGCCTGCAGCCGTTCCATCGGCATCTGGCACTGCCTGGTCAGGTGGTGGATGAGGGCGGGCTCGAGATACCCCATCAGCGTGTGCGCGAGCAGCTCGCTGTCCGCGTCCGGGACCGCCTGCCGCAGCAGCATCGCCACGTGGGCGTACTGGACCTGGCGGGCGGGTACGACGAAGCGGCGGGCCGGGCCCGGATCGGCCGCCAGTTGCAGTTCCAGGTCGGCGGCCGCCCGGCGCAGCGCCACGCAGCCGAAGGCCCGCAGCCGCTCGGCGGGCGGCGCGCCCGGGCCCATGGGCGGCGGCCCGCTGAGGAACGCGGCCTGGAACTTCCGCTCCGAGTGGTCCAGCAGCGCCCTGAGCAGCCCGGTGCGGTCGCCGAAGCGGCGGAAGACCGTCCCCTTGCCCACCTCGGCCGCCGCGGCGACCGCCTCCATCGTGACTCCGGCCGCGCCGTGCTCCGCGACCAGGCGCGCGGCGGCGTCCAGCAGCCGGGCGCGGTTGCGGGCCGCGTCGGCCCGCAGGCAGGGCCCGTCCTCGCCGGTACCGAACGCGAGCAACACCGGCTGCGCCGACAGCTCCCGGGTCTCCTGAGTTTCCTGAGGCTCCTGGGGCTTCGGAAGGGGCGACAAGGGGCGGGACATGAAGACAGCGTAAAGCATCGGAGGCAAAACTGGACCGCGGTCCGCTTAGGGTGGTAGAAAATTAAACGGACCTCGGTCCGGATCCGTAACACCATTGTGTCATCCCCCTTGGAGTCCCCCATGTCAGTTCGCATCCTCGCGCTCGTCGGCAGCCTCCGCGCCGGCTCGCACAACCGCCAGCTCGCCGAGGCCGCGATCAAGCTCGCTCCCGCGGGCGCCGAGGTCGCGCTGTTCGAGGGCCTGGCCGACGTCCCGTTCTACAACGAGGACATCGACGTCGAGGGCAGCGTGCCGGCCGCCGCCGCCAAGCTGCGCGAGGTCGCCGGCTCCGCCGACGCCTTCCTGCTGTTCTCCCCCGAGTACAACGGCACCATCCCGGCCGTCCTGAAGAACGCCATCGACTGGCTCTCCCGCCCGTACGGCGCCGGTGCCTTCGTCGGCAAGCCCGTCGCCGTCATCGGCACCGCCTTCGGCCAGTACGGCGGCGTGTGGGCGCAGGACGACACCCGCAAGGCCGTGGGCATCGCCGGCGGCAAGGTGATCGAGGACATCAAGCTCTCCATCCCCGGCTCCGTGACCCGCTTCGCCGAGACCCACCCGGTCGACGACGCCGAGGTCGCCGCCCAGCTCACCGAGGTCGTCGCGCGCCTGCACGGCCACACCGGCGACGCGGCCGCCGCCTGAGCACCCTGGAAGGGGCCGGCGCCTGCTGGGCACCGGCCCCTTCCGGCTTTCCGCGCGACCGCGTGACGGAGGCCGACACCTGCGTTTCCCGTCAACTCCCCTGCCGCAGCCCGAACATGACTCGGCCGTACTTGTGCGCACGCGCCAACGGTATGTTTGACGGGCCACGTACCTGTACATGGCGAGGGAAGGGGGATCTGTTCGTGACGAGTCAGCAGCGCACCGGCTCACGTCGCCGCTCCATCGAGGTCTCGGTCGGCGCCGTGGGTGCGGTCGCGATGGCGATAGCCCTCAGCGGCTGTTCCAGCGGCCCGGACTACCAGGGCACATGCATGAACAAGCTGACGCAGAAGCGCGTGACGGACAGTCACTGCAACTCCGGTGGGGGCGGTGGGGCCGGCGGGGGAAGCTACGCCTGGTGGTACACCCCGCGGGGCAAGGACGTCCCCGCCGTCGGACAGAAGGTCGACCTCAGCAAGGGCAGCGGCTCCTTCACCGCGCCGAAGTCCGGCAGCGTCTCCCGCGGCGGCTTCTCCGCCAAGGGCGGCAAGGCCGGATCCGTCGGCGGCTGATCCATGAGACGCGAAACCCGCACCCCGAGGCCCGGCTGGGAGCAGACGGTTCTGCGGTCCGGCCTTCCGTTCCACACCGAAACACTGCCCGACGGCAGCAGGTTGCCCTACTGGAACGAGAGCGCCGCCTACGTGCTCACCTCGCGTGAGGTGGACTACCTGGAGGACGTCACCGAGGAGCTGCACGCGATGTGCGTGACGGCGGCCCGGCACGTCCTGGAGAAGGGCGACGTCGAACGCCTCGGCATCGACACCCGCTGGGTCAGGCCGATGCTCGAGACCCTCGAGAACGAGTCACCGAGCATCTACGGCAGATTCGACTTCGCCTGGGACGGCACGGGCGACGCCAAGCTGTACGAGTACAACGGCGACGTGCCGGCGGCGCTGCTCGAGGCCGCGGTGCTGCAATGGCAGTGGCTGGAGGACGTCCACCCGGACCGCGACCAGTTCAACACGATCCACGAGCGCCTGGTGCGGACGTGGCAGCGGCTGGCTCCGAGGCTGGGCGGCCAGGTCCACTTCGCACACTCCGCCGGCGAGCCGGACGAGGACATCATCACCACGGCGTACCTGCGGGACACGGCCGTCGAGGCGGGCCTTGTCACGGTGGGCCTGACGATGGAGGACATCGGCTGGCACAGTGGCATCCGGCGCTTCGTGGACCTGAGCGACGTCCCCATCGACTCCTGCTTCAAGATGTACCCGTGGGACTGGGCGTTCGAGAGCGTCTACGCCCCGCAACTGGAGGCCGAGCCCCGTTCGACGCACTGGCTCGAGCCGATGTGGAAGGCGCTGCTGTCGACGAAGGCGATCCTCGCGGTGCTGTGGGAGCTGTACCCCGGACACCCCAACCTCCTGCCGTCCTACCTCGACGGCCCCCGCGACCTGGCCGAGTGGGTCGCCAAGCCGTTGTGGGGCTGGGAGGGCGCCTCGATCAAGGTCCGTTCCGCGGAGCACCACTTCGACCAGGCGGGCGCGTTCGACGACGGCCCGTTCCTGTTCCAGGAGTTCCACCGGCCGCCGGCCTTCGACGGCAACCACATGGTGATCGGCTCGTGGGTCGTCGGCGGCAGGTCGGCCGGCGTCGGCATCCGCGAGTCCCACGAGATCGTCACCGACCGCCGGTCCCGTTTCGTTCCCCACCTCATCGACGCGCCGCGTTCCACCGCGGAGCAGGTCGCGCGGTGGCTGCGGAACAGCTGACCGCGGCGGGCGTACCCGGGGACCCGCGTCAGCGGCCCGTCGGGGCCGCCGGTCACACAGTCAACAGGCCGATGCCCAGGGCGATCAGGACGGCCACCTTGGCGATCTCCAGGGCCACGTAGGCCAGGTGGCCGCGCGAGCGGGGACGGTCCTCGCCGGCCTCCTCGCCGGCCAGGACCCGGTCGGACCTGCGGTTGAGGCGGGGGCGGACGAAGACCAACTGGGCCAGCAGCAGCACGGCGACCGCCGCGGTCAGCCCGGCGACCCCGGCCGGGGGTCCGCCCGCGGCGACCGCGGCGATCACCACGACGGCCAGGGCGGTCTCGACGAGGTTCAGCGCCCGGAAGACCAGCCGGCCGATCCCCAGTCCGACGGGGATGGTCACGCCGGGAGCCCGGAACTTCAGCGGGGCCTCCAGGAAGGAGATGGCCAGCACCATGCCGAGCCAGACGAAGGTGACCGCACTCGCGACGGCCGCCGCCGTGGTGTTCATCGTTGTGTCGCCTTTCTTCAGGATGACCGGCTGAGCAGCCAAAAGGCCGAGCAGGTGGGCAGGTGTGCTGTCCCCCCGTCGTTCACGTCACCCACCCCGCGCCGGTGCGGGCGCCCCTGCCGGCCGGGTGGCCAGGTGGGCCAGGCAGGAGTCCGGTTCGGCGAACGGTTCCAGGCCGGTCGCGGCCAGTGGCGCCCGTAGCTCCGCCAGCGCCCCCTGTATCAGACCCAGATGGATCGGGCACACCAACTCCCCCTGCTCCTCCGCCAGTTCGAGGAAGGGGCAGTGGCGCAACCGGATCCGCTCCGGCGGCTTGCCGGCGCCGCCGCCCTCGGGCTCCGGGGCGAAGCCCAGGTCGTCCAGGAGGGCGACGAGCCGGGCCGCCGACCGCTCGGCCGTGGGCGGCGCCGAGGGTGGCAGCGGATCGACCAGGAAACCGCCCCAGGCGCGGCCCGCCTCCGTCGCGGCCTCCCGCGCCCCGGGGCCCTGGGACGCCAGCTGCCCGAGCAGGATCTGCGCGAGGAGCCGGTAGCCGCGCGTGCCCCGGCGGTCCATGCCGGGTCGGGGGGCGTAGACAGTGCGGGGCCGGCCGGGCCCCGAGGGCTCCTCGACCTGGCGCACGACGACGCCCTCGGCCACCAGGGCGTCCAGATGGAAGCGCACGGTGTTCGGGTGCAGCCCGATCCGATCGGCCGCCTCCGCGACCCCCAGCGGCTCGGCCGCGGCCCGCAGCAGGTCCAGCACCTCACGCCGCCGGGGGCTCTCCCGTGGAGTGGTCACGTCGCTCAGCTCCTTCCACCTCTTTCCATCCCAAGCCCTGCCCACCGAAGACTGTTTTCACGAATCCTACATGTAATAATCGTAGGTCCAGGAAGGCGGTCGTTCCCGAAGGAATGAGGGGTGCACGATGACATCGCCGGAGTCGGAGCCGGAACCACGCGTCCTGTGCGACGCCCGGGCGCTGGCCGACGCCCCGCCGGCCCCGGGCGGCGTGCTGTGGAAGCTGGCGGAGTCCGGACGCCAGCTCGACGCGAACGTCGTACGGCTGGCCCCCGGCACGGCCGTGGCCCCGCACCGCGAACCGGACCTGGACGTCCTGTTGTTCGTCGTCGCGGGCAGCGGTGTGCTCGGGGCGGGCACCGGTGACGAGCCGCGGCGGCTGACGGAGGGCGCGGCGGTCTGGCTGCCGCACGGCTCCACGCGCAGCCTCACCGCAGGCCCGGACGGCCTGACCTACTTCACCGTCCACCGACGCCGCCCGGGCATGCGGATCCGCCACCGCGGCGAGGATTCCTGAGCCGCCCGGGAACCCGCGCACGGCATGCGTGCGTGAGCGCGTGACTGCTGCGTGCACGCCTGCCAGGCTCCGTACGGCAGACGGGAGTTCGGCGACAGACCCTGGCTAGGGTTCTGCCGTGACTACGTTTACCGATGACAACGTGCCCGGCCGTTACGGCCCCACCGCCACCACCGAGGCCGACCCGCGTGAGGTCGGCCGGGTGCACACCGAGTACGCGCCCGCGCACGACGGCGCCCCCGACCCAGGGGAGATCGTCTGGACCTGGGTGCCCTTCGAGGAGAACGACGGCCGGGGCAAGGACCGGCCGGTGCTGGTGGTGGCGCGGGAGTCCGCCGGGACGCTCCTGGCCGTACAGCTGTCCAGCAAGGCGCACGACGGCGCAGCAGGGGGCGCGGCGCAGCCGCTCCAGTGGAGCCGGGGCTTGCCCCGGTGGGTGCCCCTGGGCAGCGGTCCCTGGGACCGGTCGGGACGGGACTCGTGGGTGGACGTCGACCGGGTGCTGCGGCTGTACGAGGACGGCATGCGCCGCGAGGCGTGCGCACTGGACCGCATGCGGTTCGGCCTCGTGGTGCACCGCCTGCGGGAGCGCTACGGCTGGAGCTGACCCGAAGGCCGCGCGCCACGGCGCGCGCATCACCCGGTCGGAGCAGCACCGGGCACGGGGCCGGGTGACTACGGGACGCCCGCACAGGAAGCGGACACGGGCGGAACGCACCGGGCCCCGGCAGCGCGGGTGACCGCCTGAAATCTCGCGGACACGGGATTTCGGCGCCACGATTGTCGCGAATTGCACCCTTGTGCGAATCGGTCGGAGGGTTTTGGCTGGGACGGTGCGACCCCGGCCCGGCCCTCCGACCGCCGGGCCGGTGGCATGGTGGAATCTCAGGAGGATCCCGACATGTCCGATGCGCAAGCAACCTCGGCGGGCGGCGGTGTGGACCCCCGTGCCGCCGTCTCCGAAGCCGAGGCCGAGGCTCTGGTCAGCGGCATCTGCTTCAAGACCGGACCGCCCCGTACCCTCGGGGTCGAAGTGGAATGGCTCGTCCACGAGCTGCGTGCGCCGCGGCTCCCCGTCCCACCCGAACGTCTCGAAGCGGCCTACGCCGCACTGCGGACCATGCCCCTGAGGTCGGCGTTCACCGTCGAACCCGGCGGCCAGCTGGAGTTGAGCTCGCCGCCCGCCGCCTCCCTGATGGAGTGCATCGGTACCGTCTCCGCCGACCTCGACACCGTCCGCGCCGTACTGGCCGAGGACGGGCTCCGTCTCGTCGGTGTCGGCCACGATCCCTGGCACACCCCCGGCAGATTCCTGCGCGAGCGGCGCTACGACGCCCTGGAGGCCTGTCTGGACCGCAGCGGTCCGGCCGGCCGGCACATGATGCGCGCCTCGGCGTCCGTACAGGTCTGCGTCGACGCCGGCCACGAGGAGCCCGGACCGCTCGGCCACGGGCGCCGCTGGTGGCTGGCGCACCAGCTGGGCGCGGTGCTGGTGGCCGCGTTCGCCCACTCCCCGCTGGTGGCGCGGCGGCCGAGCGGCTGGCTCTCCACCCGGCAGCTGATGTGGATGGAGATCGGCCCGGGCCGGGCCGGCGCCCCCGCGCTGAACGGCCGTCCCCGCACGGCCTGGGCCCGGCACGTGCTGGACGCGCCGGTGATGTGCGTACGGCACGACGACCGGCCGTGGGAGGTGCCCGACGGGCTCACCTTCCGCAGGTGGGTCCGTTCGCGCCGGCCGAGGCCGCCGACCCGGGAGGATCTCGACTACCACCTCACCACGCTGTTCCCGCCGGTCCGGCCGCGGGGCCACCTGGAACTGCGCATGATCGACGCGCAGCCCGGCGACGACGGATGGATCGTGCCGCTGGCGGTCACCGCGGCGCTCTTCGACGACCCGCAGGCGGCGGAGACCGTCTACCGGGTGGTGAAGCCCCTCGCCGAGCGGTCCGGGCCGCTGCCCGCGCCGCACAATCCGCTGTGGACCGAGGCGGCCCGCTCCGGGCTCGCCGACCCCGATCTGCGCGAGGCGGCCGTCGCCTGCTTCGCCGCCGCCCTGGAGGCCCTGCCCCGGCTCGGCGCCACCACCGAGGTCATGGACGCCGTCGCGGCCTTCCAGGACCGCTACGTCCGCCGGGGCCGCTGTCCCGCCGACGACCTGCTGGACCGGCTGCGCGGCTCGGAGCACCCCGGGTCCCGACCTCGCTCGCACCGGGGCACCCCCTCCGCCCACGGGAAGGACATCGCGCCATGACCGATCCCGCCCTGGATCCCGAGACGCTGCGCGAGCGGGCGCTGCGCTCGCTCAGCACGGCCCGGGACCGCACCACGCTGCTGACCAGCTGCGTGGAGGAGCCGGACCTCACCGCCCAGCACTCGCCGCTGATGTCCCCGCTGGTGTGGGACCTCGCCCACATCGGCAACCAGGAGGAGCTGTGGCTGCTGCGGGCGGTCGCCGGCCGGGAGGCGATGCGCCCCGAGATCGACACCCTCTACGACGCCTTCGAGCACCCGCGTGCCGAACGCCCCTCGCTGCCGCTGATGGCCCCGGCCGAGGCTCGCGGCTACGCGGCCGAGGTGCGCGGGCGGGTCCTTGACGTCCTGGAGTCCACCGCGTTCCACGGCACCCGGCTGACCGAGGCCGGCTTCGCCTTCGGCATGATCGCGCAGCACGAGCAGCAGCACGACGAGACCATGCTCATCACCCACCAGCTCCGACGGGGTCCCCAGGCCCTGACCGCACCGGACCCCGAGTCGGCGCCGCCGTTCACCGGACCGCCCGAAGTCCTCGTCCCCGGCGGCCCGTTCACCATGGGCACCTCCACCGAGCCCTGGGCGCTGGACAACGAGCGGCCCGCGCACGTGCGCGAGATCCCGCCGTTCTGGATCGACACCACCCCGGTGACCAACTCCGCCTACCAGGCGTTCGTCGCCGACGGCGGCTACGGCGAACCCCGCTGGTGGGCACCGGACGGCTGGGCCCACATACGGCGGCACGGCATCGACGCGCCGCTGTACTGGCGGCGTGACGGCGGGCAGTGGCTGCGCCGCCGGTTCGGCGTCACCGAGGCCGTACCGCCCGACGAGCCGGTGCTGCATGTCTGCTGGTACGAGGCCGACGCCTACGCCCGCTGGGCCGGACGCCGGCTGCCCACCGAGGCCGAGTGGGAGAAGGCGGCGCGCCACGATCCGGTGACCGGGCGTTCGACGCGCTACCCGTGGGGCGACGCCGACCCCACGCCCGAGCACGCCAACCTTGGTCAGCGGCACCTGCGCCCGGCGCCCGCCGGCAGCTACCCGGACGGGGAGTCGCCACTCGGCGTACGGCAGTTGATCGGGGACGTGTGGGAGTGGACGGCGAGCGACCTCCTCCCCTACCCGGGCTTCGCCGCGTTCCCGTACAAGGAGTACTCGGAGGTGTTCTTCGGGCCGGATTACAAGGTGCTGCGCGGCGGTTCGTTCGCGGTGGACCCGGTGGCCTGCCGGGGCACGTTCCGCAACTGGGACCATCCGATCCGGCGGCAGATCTTCTCCGGGTTCCGCACGGCCCGTTCGGAGGCCGGCTGATGTGCCGTCACCTGGCGTATCTGGGACCCGAGGAGCCGCTCGGCCGGTACCTGGTGGAACCGGCGCACAGCCTGTACCGGCAGGCGTGGGCGCCCCGGCACCAGCGGCACGGGACGGTCAACGCCGATGGCTTCGGGGTGGGTTGGTACGCGGAGGGCGACCCGGTGCCGGCCCGCTACCGCCGGGCCGGGCCCGTCTGGGCCGACCTGTCGTTCGCCGACCTGGCCCGGGTCGTGCGCACCTCGGCGCTGCTCGCCGCGGTGCGGGACGCGACGCTCTCGGGCGCGGACGCGGAGGCCGCGGCGGCGCCGTTCGCCGCGGGCACCTGGCTGTTCAGCCACAACGGCGCCGTCACCGGCTGGCCGGACTCGCTCGCCGCGGTGTCCCGGACCCTGCCGCCGCGGGACCTGCTGACGCTGGAGGCCCGCAACGACTCGGCGCTCGTGTGGGCGCTGGTGCTGGCCCGGCTCCGCGGCGGCGACGAGGAGGGTCAGGCGCTCGCCGACACCGTCCTGGAGGTCGCCGCGACGGCCCCCGGCTCGCGGCTCAACCTGCTGCTCACCAACGGCGAGACGATCACCGCGACCGCCTGGGGCGACAGCCTGTGGTATCTGGCCGAGCCCGGCCGCCGCACGGTGGTGGCCTCCGAACCCTACGACGACGACCCGCACTGGCGTCAGGTGCCCGACCGCACCCTGCTCGCGGCGAGCCGCACGGACGTCCTGCTCACCCCGCTCAAGGACCCCACCGAGGACCTGGCACCCGCACGATCCGAGGAGCCCCGCACGTGAGTGAGTTCCATGTCACCCGCATCCTGCCCGAGGACGCCATGGCCGCCGCCCTGCGCGCGGATGTCCTGAACGGGCTGACCTCCGACCCCAAGACGCTGCCGCCGAAGTGGTTCTACGACGCGCACGGCAGCGAGCTGTTCGAGCAGATCACCGAACTGCCCGAGTACTACCCGACGCGTGCCGAGCGGGAAATCCTCGCCGGCCGCGCAGCCGAGATCGCCGCCGCGCTGCCCGCCCGCACCCTGGTCGAACTGGGCTCCGGCTCCTCGGAGAAGACGCGCCATCTCATCGACGCGCTGCCCCGGTTGCACACCTACGTCCCCGTGGACGTCAGCGACAGCGCGCTGGAACAGGCCGGGCGGGCCCTGGTCGCCGAGCGGCCCGGACTGAACGTGCACGCGCTGATCGCCGACTTCACCGCCGGCCTGACCCTGCCCCACTCCCTGGGCCCACGACTGCTGGCGTTCCTCGGCGGCACGATCGGCAACCTGCTGCCCGGCGAGCGCGCCACGTTCCTGGCCGCCGTACGGGGCCTGCTCTCGCCCGGCGACGCGCTGCTGCTCGGCACCGACCTGGTCAAGGCCGAGGACGTGCTGGTCAGGGCGTACGACGACGCGGCCGGGGTGACGGCCGCGTTCAACAAGAACGTCCTGAGCGTGGTCAACCGCGAACTGGGCGCCGACTTCGAGCCGGACGCCTTCGACCATGTGGCGCTGTGGGACAGGGCGAACGAGTGGATCGAGATGCGGCTGCGCTCGCGCACCGCCCAGACGGTCAAGGTGCCCGCGCTGGACCTCGCCGTCCACTTCGCGGCCGGCGAGGAGCTGCGCACGGAGGTGTCGGCGAAGTTCCGCAAGGCTCGGGTGACCAGGGAACTGGCCACCGCAGGACTTGAGTTGAAGCACTGGTGGACCGACACCGAGAACCGGTTCGCCCTGTCACTGAGCGTGGCGGGGTAACCGGGACGAGGGCTATGCCAGTTGCTCGGTGATGCGTTGTGAGGCGCGGCGGGCCTCCGTCGCCGGGTCGCCGCCGGAGAGCACCTTCGCCATGTAGTCCTTGATCGGGTTGTCGGCCTCGACCGTGGCCCACTGCGGCGTGTTGGGGGTGGCCCGGCCGTGTGCGGCACCCGCCGCCATGGCCGCCATCCCCTCCTCGCCCGCGACGGCGGGGGCGAGAGTCGTCTTGTTGGGAACGTAGTTCATGGCGCGGGCCAGGTCGGTGTCCCACTTGGCACCGGTGAGGGCGGCGACGACGGCGACGGCGCCGTCCCGGTCGGTGGTGTTGCGGGGCACGACGAGGTCGGAGCCGCCGGTGAACACCGCGCCGGGCCGGCCGGCGGTCTTGCCCGGCACCGGGAAGAAGCCCAGCTTGTCCTTGAGCGCGGGGTCCTTCTCCACGATGGTCTGGGCGAGGCCGGGCACCGCCACGATCTGGGCCACCTTCTGCTCGGCGAACACCTCCGCCTGCGGCGGGTGTTCCTCGTCGGCGTCGACCGGGCCCCGGCCGAGCGACTGGAGCTGCCGGTAGAACTCCATGCCGCGCAGTGCGGCATCGCTGTCCAGGGAGCCCTCCCAGCCCTTGTCGGTCTCCGTGGCGAGGTCGCCGCCCTCGTCCCAGATGAAGCCGGAGAGGGTGTACCAGTCCTGCCCGGCGAGGTAGATCCCCTGGTTGCCGCCGGAGTCGAGCTTCTTGCTCGCGGCGAGCCACTCGGCCCGGGTGCGGGGCGGTTGGGCGATGCCCGCCTGCTCGAACAGGTCCTTGCGGTAGATGACGACCCGGTTGGCCGCGTACCACGGGATGCCGTACTGGGAGGAGTTGTCCAGCCCCGGTTCGGCCAGGCCGGGCAGCCAGTCCCGCATGCCCCAGTCCCGCATCGACTCCAGCGTCAGGTTGGTCAGCCGGCCGCCCTTGGCGTACTGCGAGACCTGGGTGTTGCCGACCTCGATGACGTCGGGGCCGTGCTCGCCGCGATCCGCGAGCGCGGCCTGCACCTTCGGACCGATGCCGGTCCACTCCTGGATACGGATGTCGAGACGCAGGTCGCCGTGGGTGCGTTCGAAGTCCTCGGTGAAGCGGTCCAGGAAGTCCTGGGACGCGCTGCCCTTCATCATCCACACGGTGACGGTGTGCCGCCCGCCTCCGCCCGGCAGCACACCGCAGGCGCTGACCAGGAGGGAGGACGCACACAGCAGAGCGAGCAGGCGAGGTCTCACGAGGGGTCCTGTTCTTTCCGACGCACAGGGAAGGGGCCCGACGTGGGGGGACGAGCAGGGGCTCGCGCGGGTGTGGCTGCGATTTTGGTATGGACCAATGCCCGGGTCAAGTGATGTCCGGCTCGCCGTACTTCTTCGTCTCGCGCCCCGCCTCCACTTACGGCACGGTGGAGTGACGCGCGCCACACATGCGCCCGGGGGTCATGACACCCCGTGCCCGCGTCACCGGCGCCGCCCGCCGAGAGGAGCCACCCTCATGACCGACCACACCTACCGGGTCACGGAGATCGTCGGCAGCTCGCACGAGGGCGTCGACCAGGCCATCCGCAACGCCATCACCCGCGCCTCGCGGACCCTGCGCAACCTGGACTGGTTCGAGGTGACCCAGGTCAGGGGCCAGATCGAGGACGGACAGATCGAGCACTACCAGGTCGGCCTGAAGGTCGGCTTCCGGATCGAGGACGGGGACTGACGCCCGCGTAGTCCAGCCTGCGGCTCAGCTACGCCCCTCGGTCTCCTGCGCGGTCCTCAACTCGGCGGACGGCGCCGTCCAGCGTGCGCGCAGGACGCGGAACCCCGCCTGCTCGGCGTCCACGCACACCAGCTCGTCGTCGTCCACGAGGACCCGGATCTCCCGGTCGCGGGCGAGCCGCCGCAGGATCTCCAGCTTGGTGCGGCGGGCCGGCCTGCGGTCGCCGTCGCGCCGCATGTGCACGCGGCCCTCGGGCAGCCCATGGGCGGCCAGCCAGTCCACGGTGTCCCGGCGGCACCGCTCGGGCCGCCCGGTGAGGTACACGACCTCACACTCCGCCGCGTGCCCGCGGGCCAGCTCCACGCCCTGCCCGAGGGGCGGATCGTCGGGCGCGGCGGCGAAGAAGGCGTCCCAGTCGCGGGGGCGGCGCTGAAGGAAGCGCTGCCGGTGCGCCGTGTCGGCGAGGGTGTTGTCCAGGTCGAACACGGCGAGCGGCCGTCTGTTGCTGTCCGTCACTCGGCCAGCGTAATCGGGCGCGCGACCCGGGCCCTCCCCGAGGCGCGCCGCGGGGCGCACGCGACCTCCGTCCGGATGCGGGCCGCGCGAGCGCAGCCGATGCTGGGTACATGCCCGGAGCACTGCCCGTGATCGTGCACCCGCCCTCCCCGACGGGCGGTCGGCGCGTCCGTGTGAACGGCGAGATCCTGGGGCTGGCCTACAGCGTCGCCGACGTCGCGGAGTTCCTGCGCCGCGCGGGGCTGGACGTCGATCCCGTGGAGGTCTCGGTCTCCCCGCTGATCGACTGGCGCGGGGGCGGCCCCGAGTACTGGGGTCCCGAGCCCGACGACACGCGCGCCTGAGCGCCGCGGGGACGGTCCGCGCCGCGACACGGGACACGGTCGTCGCGGTCGCCGCGGTTCAGGTCGTTTCCCGCACCCGCGACTGTCCGACGGTGGCCGCGCCACCCGCGCCGACGGCGGCCACCACGGCCTGGTGCAGTTCCCGGCTGTGCCGCTCGGAACGGCAGGGCACGGGGCTTCCGGTGACGGTGAACCATTCGGAGGTGCCGGTGTACCCGACCGTCACGTCCGCCTCGTTGCCGTCCCAGGTGGTGTGGACGGTCAGGTCGCCGGTGACGACCCCCGCCTCGTCGGTCCGTACGCCGCCCCGGCCGGTGAAGACCCCGGGGGTGGTCCAAGATGCCCAGGCCATGACGTCACCCTTTCTTCCTTCTCCCGCGGTCGTACCCCGCGCCCTTCCACAGTCGCCCAACAGGCCGCCCGTGTCATGGGGCCGCATGGCCTCACCCCATGCCGTCGGCCCCACTGGTGGCGTCCCGGACGGCCCGCACGGCCCGGCGTGCCGTCCGGTTTCGGGGCGCGGGCATCGCACCGCACGATGGACACTGGGTGGAAGTCGCAGGCGCCGGTGCCGCCGGCCGCCACGGCCGTTGGTCAGGGAGGAGGCGAGGGCGATGTCAGCTCCCGCACCAGTGCGGAAAGACGCCCCGGCCGTCGCAGCGGGCGGCGAGATCCCCGGACCCCGTCGTCCGGACGGATCGGCGGCCGGAGGTGACCATGTCCCGGCCCGGTGAGCGTCGACCCGTCGTCGTGGGCGTCGGTCCTGATCCCGACGGTCGCGCGGCACTGTCCTGGGCGGCCGACGAGGCCGTCCGCCGCGGGCTGCCGTTGCGTCCGGTGCACGTCGAGGGCGTACCGACCCTGGGCTACCGGCCGCAGGCGGTCCCGCCGTCGTGGGAGAAGTGGAACGAGGCGCTGCACGGAGCCGGGCAGCAGGTGCTCAAGGAGGCCGCGGACTTCGTCGCGGCCCGGCATCCGGGGCTCGAGGTGGACACCCTGCTGGCGGAGGGCGACCCGGTGTGGGTGCTGCGCGAGCAGAGTCGCGACGCCACCGCCCTCGTGCTGGGATCGGGGCATCCGAGCCGGCGGCAGGAGGTGTTCGGCTCCGCGTCGGTCGCCCTGCCGGTCATGGCCCATGCGCGCTGTCCCCTGGTGGTCGTCCCCGAGCCGGAACACACCCCCCAGGACCCCGCGCACTACGTCGTCGGTGTCGACGGCAGCGAACACTCCGCCGCAGCGGTCGACGTGGCGTTCGAGGAGGCGGCCCTGCGCGGCGCGGAGCTGCGGGCCGTGTTCGCCTGGGAGCCCGGGCCGCTGAGGATCTTCGACCAGCACGAGCCGCAGCAGGAGTGCCGCCGCCTGCTCTCCGAGATCGTGGCGGGCCGCCGCGCCCGTTTCCCCGAGGTGGAGCTGCGTCACGACGTGGTAGTCGGGCATCCCGTGCAGGTGCTCACGGACGCCTCGGCGCACGCGCTGGGCCTGGTGGTGGGCACCCGGGGCCGGGGAGGCTTCGCCGGCATGCTGCTGGGCTCGGTCAGCCAAGGCGTGCTGCACCACGCAGGATGCCCTGTCATCGCCGTCCCGACACGCGGGTGAGCGGGAGACGGACGGGCCCGGTGGTCGGGCCCGACTGTCAGTGGTGGGTGGAAGACTGCCCGGCATGATCGAAGCAGACCCGAAGGCCAACCTTCTCCGCTATCTGCAAGACGCCCGCGACGCCCTGCTGTGGAAGCTCGAAGGGCTCTCCGAATACGACGTCCGCCGTCCCCTGACCCCCACCGGCACCAACCTGTTGGGGCTGGTCAAGCACGTCGCCGGCGTGGAACTCGGCTACTTCGGCGATACGTTCGGACGGCCGTTCTTCAAGGAGGAACGGCCGACCTGGTGGTACACGGAGGACGCCGAGCCCAACGCGGACATGTGGGCCACCGCGGACGAGTCGCGCGAGGAGATCGTCGGGCTCTACCGGCAGGCCTGGGAGCACGCGGACGGGACGATAGCGCGGCTGCCACTCGACGCGACCGGTCACGTCCCGTGGTGGCCGGAGGAGCGGCGAGAGGTGACCCTGCACCACATCCTGGTCCGCGTGATCGCCGACACCCAGCGGCACGCCGGCCACGCCGACATCGTCCGGGAACTCATCGACGGGACCGCAGGCCTGTCCAAGACCTCCGACAGCCTCCCCGCGGGCGACCGCACCTGGTGGGAGAACCACCGACGCCGGCTGGAGCGCGTCGCACGGGAGGCGGACAAGGGCTGACACGAGGCTGATCCCGCTCCGTGTTGACCCTCGACCCGGTCGAGGCCCGAGGGTTCCGGGTGTGGAGAGCGAGATACGCAGTATCGGGGAGACGGCCCGGGACAGCGAACTGGGCGTGAGCGCGCCGCGGTTCTACGACCGGGCCGGGGTGCGGTGCTGGTCCCGGCCTGGTCGGACCAGGTGAGCGACTACCGCTGGTACGAGCCCGGGCAGCTCGACGAGGCCCGGTTGCTGGCGCGGCTGCGTCGGGCCGGGATGCCGTTGGCGGGGACATCCGGCTGGTGCTGGCCGGCTGGTCCAGCGCGGACACTGATCTGGAGCGGGGCTCCTTCAGCCGCACCTGCGCCGCCCCGAACCGGGTCTGTCCGAAGCCCGCGCCGAGCTCTCCGCACTTCGCTCCATACTCGACCACAGGGAGATCCCCCTGACCTCGCTCCGCGCCGCGCCCCTCCGACTGTCCGCCTCCGCCCCGGAGTTGGCCGCCGCGCTGGACGCCGGGACCACGTCGCCGTCAACCGGGAGTTCCTGCGGCAGGCACTCGCCGCCGCAGCCAAGTTGCCGCTCTCAGTGGTGGTACCGGGTGTGGGCCAGGGCGGGTGGCGTCCTGCTCATGTACCAGCCGTCGCAGCGGGAACCGATGAGGTCCGACGGCCAGCCCGCCGTCGCGACGGCGGTGTCGTAGACGGCGTCGCCGAACGCCACGATGGCGTGGTGCGGGTCGGCGGTCTCCCTGAG
This sequence comes from Streptomyces cyslabdanicus, assembly GCF_052663305.1. NCBI lineage: Bacteria > Bacillati > Actinomycetota > Actinomycetes > Kitasatosporales > Streptomycetaceae > Streptomyces > Streptomyces cyslabdanicus. Next base: position 18,295 of record NZ_JBQRUW010000013.1, on the reverse strand, counting down.
CGCGTCCCACGGCAGAAGAACCAGACCGGCGTCAGGATGCCAGGCCGCGCCGTCGACACCCCACGACCGACCCTCCAGACCATCCGGCTGGGGCCAGATGTAGGCGTACATGCCCAGGTCCTGCGCCTCAGTACTGCCGAAGGAGAACCCGACCGAGACATACGCCTCGGTCTGGGCGTTCTGCTGAAAGGCCGGACCGTGGGCCGGTGGCACGGTGGGCTGCGCTCGGTAGCGCGTGGCGGACAGGTCGAAGCCGCCCCACATCACCCCGACCCGCGGACGGTGCCCCAGGTAGGGCGCCTGCCACTCCTCGAGCCCGTCGGCGGCGAGATTCAGCGCTGTCCACATCAGCCGCGCCGCGCGGTGATCCCAGTGGCGCTCGACCCGATCGTCTCCGAAGTCCGGCGGGGCGCCGGGAATCTCGCAGATCAGCGAGGTGCGCGGCCCGTGCAGGCCGAGTTGGCCCGCCGCGCCGCAGAACGACGCGTAGAACGAGGCGAGTGACCCGTCGGACATGGGCAAGGTCCGCGAGCCCCTGTCGGTCTCGATGACCACGTCGCCGTCGAGCAGCCGGTGATGCACGGTGAAGGTCACGTCCCGCTGCCGGAGCGTCGGCGTCCTGAGCCCACGGGGAGTGACATCGAGGACGATGTTTCCCCAGCCGACTTCGAACGGCTCGTCGAGGGTGTACTTGCCCGCGACCTGTACCAACCGGTTCACGTAGGCGACCATCGGAGCCAGATCCTCGTAGACCAGCACCGGCCACGCGTGGAGTGGTGCGCTCACGACGAGCCTCCCAGCCTGTCGATCAGCGGTTCGCGCCAGAAGTACCGGCAACACCAGTACCGGCAACACCGCAATGCCACCCACCATTGTCGTACGCCCGTCCGCATCCTGCCTGCTCGGTGGCGTCCCCCGACGTCCACGTGCGTCGAACGCCCACGGCGACGGGGCCCCGTGAACCTGCGGCGCGTTCTAGCCGAACTGCTAACGTCCGGCCGCGTGAGTGGCAGTGTGTACGTGGGGAACGCGGGCAAGGACGCGGCGCTGGACCGGGGGTGGATTCTCGGGCACTTCAAGGATGCCGGCGATCCGCGCCACAGTGAGGCCGTGGAGATCAAGTGGGGTGTCCATCCCCGTGGCGACGAACGGCCGCGGTGGGTGGAGGGTGAGGAACGCACGGCTCTGCTGGTGCTCGTCAGCGGCCGCTTCCGGGTGGAACTCCCGGGCCGGAGCGTCCTTCTGGAGGAGCAGGGCGACTACGTCGTGTGGGGGCGCGGAGTCGACCACTCGTGGTTCGCGGAGGAGGACTCGGTGGTGCTGACCGTCCGGTGGCCGTCCGTGCCGGGGTACGCGGTGGGAGAGCCGGTGGAGCCCGGACGCCGGTAGGCGCGGCGCTCGTGGGAGGCGTGCGTCCTGTCCGGCCGGTGCCGGGCGTCCCGGGTGATCACAGGGCGATGGACTGGTACTCGGTGTAGGCGCCCAGGCCCGCCGGGCCGTACTCGCGGCCGACGCCGCTGGCCTTGAAGCCGCCGAACGGGGAGCGCATGTCACGGGAGGCGCCGTTGACGCCGAAGGTGCCGGTGCGGATGCGGCGGGCGACTTCCAGGCCGTGCTCCGGATCGGCGGTCCACACGCCGCCGGCCAGCCCGTAGGCGGAGTCGTTGGCGAGGGCGACGGCCTCGTCCTCGGTGTCGAACGGGATGACCGCCAGGACCGGGCCGAAGATCTCCTCCTGAGCGATCCTCATGGTGTTGGCGACGTCGGCGAACAGGGTCGGGCGCACGTAGAAACCCTTCTCCAGGCCTGGGGCGTCCGGCGCGCCGGGGCCGCCGAGGACCAGGCGGGCGCCTTCGGCGATGCCGGCCTCGATATACGACTGGACGCGCCGCTGCTGGTCCTGCTTGACCATGGGGCCGATCCACGTGTCCGGGTCCATGGGGTCGCCCACGGTGACACCCCGCATCATGGCGGCGATCGCTTCGACGACCTCGTCGTAGCGGCTGCGCGGGGCCAGGATGCGGGTGTGGGCGACGCAGGCCTCGCCGTTGTTTCCCAGCGACAGGCCCTTCAGGGCTGCCGCCGCCCGGGCGACGTCCGCGTCCGGCAGGACGATGGCGGCGGACTTGCCGCCGAGTTCCAGGCTGACGCGCTTGAGCCGCTCACCGGCGATGGCGGCGATGCGGCGCCCGGCCGCGGTCGAGCCGGTGAACGCGATCTTGTCGACGCCGGGATGGGCGATGAGGTACTCGCTGACCTCTCGGTCGGCGGGCAGCACGCTGATCACGCCCTCCGGGAAACCCGCCTCGGCGAAGAGTTCCGCGAGCCGCAGGCCGTCGACGGCCGTCTCGGGCGACGGCTTGAGGATCACCGTGCAGCCCGCGAGCAGCGCCGGGACCATCTTCACCAGGGCGGACTGGTGCGGCGCGTTCCACGGGATCACCGCGGCGACCACTCCCACGGGGGCCCGGCGCACCACGGTGCGGTGGCCGTCCCGGCCGGGCAGTTCGGACTCCCAGTCGAAGCCGGCCGCGACGTCGAGGAAGTCGTCGTTGAAGTCCTTCAGGCTGCGCTGGAGCCGACTGGTGAACCAGATCGCCGACCCGTTCTCCGAGGTGATGAGCGCTGCCAGTTCGTCGGCGCGCGCCGCGTGCAGCTCGTTGAACCGGGCGACCACCCGTCGCCGCTCCTCGGGGGCCAGCCGCGGCCAGGGGCCGTGATCGAAGGCCTCGCGGGCCGCGGCCACGGCACGGTCGACGTCGGCGAAGGACGCCTCGGGCACGACACCCACCAGGGACTGGTCGTGCGGGGAGCGGACCTCCAGGACGCTGGAGGTGGCGGGGGCGGACCAGGCTCCGCCCACCAGCAGCTTGTCGAACGTGATCACGATGTCCTCCCAGACCCTTCGGGACCGTCCGGCTCCTTCGGGACCGTCCGGCCAAGTTAGCGGAATGCCATTCTCTTAACCCTTTCCGCCACCATAACAGAACCTCATTCTCTTAATCGCGTGGTCGATATCCTGGCAGCAGGGACACGGCGAGCGAAGTGAGGGCCATGAGCGAGACGACACAGGGGTTCATCCGCGCGCGCAGCCCCGCGAACCGGGAGCTGCGCAGGCAGTCGATCCTGGACGCGGCCGAGCACCTGCTGGAGACGGCTCAGGTCGCCGACATCACCCTGCGCGACATCGGCCGGCAGGCGGGGATCGCCACCTCGAACGTGCTGCGGTACTTCGAGAACCGCGAGGCGGTCTTCCTGGAACTGCTCAACCGGGACTACGGAGCCTGGCTGGACGCGCTCCCGGCCGAACTGGCGCCCACCGACGCGGACGGCACCGGGCCGGCTCCACCGGTGCGCGGCTTCGCCGAGACCTACGCCGCCTCGCTCGCCGCGCGGCCGGTGATGTGCGAACTGGCGAGCGTGCTGGCCGGCGTGCTGGAACGCACGGTCTCGGTCGAGACGGTCCGTGCCTACAAGCGCCAGGCCCTGGCCAACAACGACCGCCTCGCCGGCATCATCCACGCCCGCCTCCCCGAACTGGACCGGGCGGCGGCGAAGGAACTGGCCTCGGCGACCATCGTGCTCATCGCCGGCCTGTGGCCGCTCGCCCACCCCGGACCCACCGTCGTCGCGGCCGTCGAGGACCCCGAACTCCTCGCCGCGCACGTCGACTTCCCCGCCCGCTACAGCCGCATGATCGAGTTGCTCACCACCTCGCTGCGGGGCCCCGCCACCCCCTGAGCGACGGCCCGCTCGCACCCCCGCCCAGCCCTCACCCCCGCCCAGCCCTCACCCCCGTACGGAGCCCTCCCATGCACAGCCCGCACGACCCGTACGTCCGCGTCCGTGGTGCTCGTGAGCACAACCTCCAAGGGGTGAACGTCGATGTGCCGCGGGACGCGCTGGTGGTGTTCACGGGGGTGTCGGGGTCGGGGAAGTCGTCGCTGGCGTTCGGGACGATCTACGCGGAGGCCCAGCGGCGGTACTTCGAGTCCGTGGCACCCTACGCGCGGCGGTTGATCCACCAGGTGGGGGCGCCGAAGGTCGGGGAGATCTCCGGGCTGCCGCCGGCCGTGTCGCTGGAGCAGCGGCGGGCGGCGCCGACGTCGCGGTCCTCCGTGGGCACCGTCACCAACCTGTCGAACTCGCTGCGGATGCTGTTCTCCCGGGCCGGTGACTACCCGCCGGGGGCCGAGCGGCTGGACTCGGACGCGTTCTCGCCGAACACGGCGGCCGGGGCCTGCCCTCGGTGCCACGGTCTGGGACAGGTGCACCGGACGGACGAGGCGCTGCTGGTGCCCGACCCCTCGCTGTCGATCCGCGAGGGCGCGATCGCCGCCTGGCCAGGTGCCTGGCAGGGCAAGAACCTGCGGGACATCCTCGACGCGCTGGGGTACGACGTGGACCGGCCGTGGCGTGAGCTGCCCGCCGAACAGCGGGAGTGGATCCTGTTCACGGACGAGCAGCCGGTGGTGACCGTGCACCCGGTGCGGGACGCCGAGCGGATCCAACGGCCCTACCAGGGTACGTACATGAGTGCTCGGCGGTATGTGATGAAGACGTTCGCCGATTCGAAGAGCGCTGCCCTGCGGGCCAAGGCCGAGCGTTTCCTCACCGCCGCCCCCTGCCCGGCCTGCGGTGGCAGCAGGCTGCGGCCCGAGGCGCTGGCCGTGACCTTCGCGGGGCGCACCATCGCCGAACTGGCCGCGCTGCCGCTGACCGGACTCGCGGAGCACCTGCGGGGCACCTCCGAGGCGGCGCGGGTGCTCACCGCGGACCTGAAGTCCCGTATCGCGCCCGTGGTCGAACTGGGCCTGGGCTATCTCAGCCTCGACCGGGCGGCGCCCACGCTGTCGGCGGGCGAGTTGCAGCGGCTGCGGCTCGCCACGCAGCTGCGGTCGGGGCTGTTCGGGGTGGTGTACGTGCTCGACGAGCCGTCGGCGGGGCTGCACCCGGCGGACACCGAGGCCCTGCTCACGGTCCTGCAACGGCTGAAGGCGGCGGGCAACTCGCTGTTCGTGGTGGAGCACCACCTCGATGTGGTCCGCGGTGCCGACTGGGTCGTCGACGTAGGTCCGCGGGCCGGGGAGCACGGCGGACAGGTGCTGCACAGCGGGCCGGTCGCCGAACTGGCCGGGGTCGCGGAGTCGGCGACGGCCCGGTTCCTGTTCGACGGCTCCCCCGGACCGGTGCGGGAGGTGCGGCGTGCGCGCGGGAAGTTGACGGTGGGGCCGGTCACCCGGCACAACCTGCGCTCGGTGACGGCCGAGTTCCCGCTCGGCGCGTTCACCGCGGTCACCGGGGTGTCCGGGTCGGGGAAGTCCACGCTCATCGGCGAGATCACGGAGGAGCAGGCCGGTGTCGGGCGGCTGGTCCGCGTCGACCAGAAGCCGATCGGGCGCACTCCGCGCTCCAACCTGGCCACCTACACCGGGCTGTTCGACGTGGTGCGGAAGGTGTTCGCGGACACCGACGAGGCACGGGCGCGCGGTTACGGGGTCGGGCGGTTCTCCTTCAACGTGGCGGGAGGCCGGTGCGAGACCTGCCAGGGCGAGGGGTTCGTCAGTGTGGAGCTGCTGTTCCTGCCGAGCACGTACGCTCCCTGCCCGGACTGCGGCGGAGCCCGCTACAACCCCGAGACGCTTGACGTGACGTACCGCGGGCGGAACATCGGCCAGGTGCTGGACCTCACGGTGGAGAGCGCGGCGGAGTTCTTCGCCGACACCCCGGGCGTGGCCCGCAGTCTCGGCACCCTGCTCGACGTCGGCCTCGGCTATCTGCGCCTCGGTCAGCCCGCCACCGAGCTGTCCGGCGGGGAGGCCCAGCGCATCAAGCTCGCCAGCGAGCTGCAACGCGGCCGCCGCGGGCACACTCTCTACCTCCTCGACGAGCCGACCACCGGCCTGCACCCGGCCGACGTCGAGGTGCTGATGCGGCAGTTGCACGGACTGGTCGACGCCGGGCACACCGTGATCGTGGTCGAGCACGACATGTCCGTCGTGGCCGGCGCCGACTGGGTCGTCGACCTCGGTCCGGGCGGTGGCGACGCGGGCGGCCGGATCGTGGCGGCGGGATCGCCGACGGACGTGGCGCGGGCGGAGGGGAGCGCCACGGGGCCTTATCTGGCGCGGGCGCTGAGCGGGAATTCTCAGCGCCCCTGGTGAGGAGCGTGGTTGCATATCCGGATGAGGAGCCGGAGCACCGATATGACCCACGAGAGTGCGGGACCGTACGTCCGGCCCCGGACGCAAGGCGATCTCGGGGACTGCGTCCGGGTGCTCGCGCAGGTGCACGAGCACAGCGGTTATCCCGTGAACTGGCCCGCGGCGCCGGCCGCCTGGCTGACGCAGCCCGCGCTTCTCGGGGCATGGGTGGCTGAACTGGACGGCCGGATCGTGGGTCATGTGGCACTGGCCAGGAGCCGCGCGGGAGATGTCGCACCCGGGTTGTGGAGTGCCCGTCGCGGAGTGGATGCCGTGGATGCCGGTGCGACGGCCGTGGTGAGCAGGCTGTTCGTCGCGCCTTCGGCACGCGGTGCGGGGATCGGCGCGTCGCTGATGGCGCGGGCCGTGGCGGAGGCCCGGGAACAGGCGCTGCATCCGCTGCTCGACGTGGTGGCCACGGACACGGCGGCCGTGGCCCTGTACGAACGGCTCGGCTGGCGGTTGCTGGGTACGGTCGAGCAGCGGTGGGGCCCGGAGCAGCGGGTGAGCGTCAGGTGTTACGCGGCGGCCACCGCACCGCCCTGACGCCGACCGTCCCGGGCCCGCCGGTAGCAGGACCGCCAATGGCGGGACCAGCGGCATCCCCTCCCCGCCCGACACCGCTCGCGTCAGCGAGCACCGTGGTGACCGGCCGGAGGGTGCCGAGCACCCGGCGCCGTGAGCAGTGCCGGCGGCCGAGGCCTCCTCCCCCGTCGTACGTCCGCGACTCCTACGCGACCAGTGCCGCGTGCGTCCAGCAGGGCTCGGGTGCCCGGTCCTGCTGGGCCGCGCGCGCCAGGGCGCGGCGGTCGGGGTGGGTGCCCGGGGGGATGGTGGGACGTATCTCGACCTCGGCGACCAGGCCGCGTGCCGTGGCCACCCGCCACAGGGACGCGAGCAGGGAGTCGTCGCCGACGAAGGCCGGTGCCGTGCTGGTGCCTCCTCCGGTGAGGCGCAGGTAGCGGATGCGGACCGGCTGGACGGGCACCCCGGCGTCGAGGGCGGCCTGGAAGACGGCGCGGTGGAAGTCGCCCTGGGCGCGGCCGCACCAGGTGCTGCCTTCGGGGAAGGCGGCGACCGCGGCTCCCGCGCGCAGTTCCCCGGCGATGTGCGCCACCGTCGCGGGCAGGGCGCGCAGACGGTCCCGTTCGATGAACAGGGCGCCGCCGCGCGCGGCGAGCGCGCCGGCCACCGGCCAGCGGCGGATCTCCGTCTTGGCGAGCATCCGGGCCGGGCGGACCGCGGCCAGCAGCGGGATGTCCAGCCAGGAGATGTGGTTGGCGACCAGCAGGAGGCCGCCGGTGGGCGGGGCGGTGCCGGTGACGCGGACCCGGACCCCCGCTGCCCTGACGACCGCCCGGCACCAGCGCCGGACCCAGCCGGCGGGGATCCTCCCGCCGAGGGGTGACAGCAAGGCCCCGGCGAGTACGAGGGTCGCGACCAGCGTCAGCCGCAGCACGGCGCGCGGTACGGCCGCCGCGGAGCCCCGGCCCTCTTCCACGCACGCCCCCGGGGTGCAGGGCGCGCTGGGCAGCCAGACGCTCATCAGGCCGGTACGAGGGAGAGGAAGTGCCGCAGGTAGCGCGGGCTGACCCGGCGCATCGACAGCAGGACGTAGAGGTCGGCGACCCCGAAGTCGGGGTCGTGCGCGGGGGCGCCGCAGACCTGGGCGCCGAGTCGGAGGTAGCCCCGCAGCAGGGCGGGCAGTTCGGTGCGGGGGGCGGCCGGGAGGCCGGTCCTCGGGACCCACGGCAGCAGCGGGTCCACCCGGTGCTCCTCCGGTGCCAGGTGCTTGTCGCGTACGCGCTCCCAGGTGGCGGAGGCGAGGGCGCCGCCGTCGGCCAGGGGTATGGAGCAGCAGCCCGCCAGCCACTCGTGGCCGCGGTCCACCATGTAGCGGGCAAGACCGGCCCAGATCAGCCCGATCACCGCGCCGTCCCGGTGGTCGGGGTGCACGCAGGAGCGGCCCACCTCGACCAGGCCGGGACGGATGGCGTCCAGCCGGGTCAGGTCGAACTCGCTCTCCGCGTACAGCCGCCCGGCGACCGCGGCCCGCTCCGGCGGCAGCAGCCGGTAGGTGCCGACGACCTGCCCGGTCGACGTGTCGCGCACGAGCAGGTGGTCGCAGTAGGCGTCGAAGGGGTCGACGTCGTACCCCGGCTGCGGGGTGGACAGCAGGGCGCCCATCTCCCCGGCGAAGACGTCGTGACGCAACCGCTGCGCGGCCCGTACGTCGGCCTCGTCACGGGCGAGGCCGACGGTGTAGCGGGCGGGCGGCGCGGGCTGCGGGGGACTTTCGAGCGTGGAGACGCCGGTCATGGTTCTCTCCTGGTCACGGGCCTGGGAAACGAGTCGCAGGCCGGTGACATGAGGCCTGCCGGTCCTGTTCTCCCCAGGCCCGCTGACCGGGGCGTGACCGGCGCGGAGAGGCCGGGTGTGAGGTTGTTGAACGGCGGGCGGGGTGCCGGTCCCGCCCGCCGCCGCACTCTCAGCCGGGCCTCACTTCGCCGGTTTGCACAGCGCCGCCCACCGCGCGGCCTCCGCCGGGTCGAGTACGCGCTCCAGGAGCAGATCCCCTGTCATGCCCGGGAAGAACCGCCCGGCCGGCCAGCTCCGTTCGTACGGCGGCGGGTCGAGGACCAGTAGACGGCCGCCGTCGACGAGGGGGATGTCACTGGGCGTGCCCTCGTTCCAGACCCACTCGCCGCCGGGCGTGACGAGGTTGAAGGAGCCGGTGGTGGGCACCTGGCCCGGCGCGTCCCGGCACACGGCGGCCTCCTGTGCGGAGGGCACCCGGCCGGGTATGTGTCCGCCGCCCACCAGCACGTCGGCGAGGAGCGTATGGAGCTGGAAGTTGTCACCGATGCCGTGCATCCGCAGCGCGTAGCCCGTGCCACTCGGGCGGTGGATCACGACCAGTGGCTCGTCGTCCAGCACCAGCAGGGCGTACGCCAGGCACTTGAAGATGTGCCCGGATCCCTCCTCCACCACCGACAACGCGCGCAGCAGTTCCGTCCGCCGGGCGCCGTCGAGCCCGGTCCGCACGGCGGGCCGGTTCAGCATCGCCACGGACGCCATCTCCCACTGGGGCAGAGTCCACCAGGCCACGGCGGCCTCCCAGCCGACCCGTTCGGCGATCTCCGGCGTCGGGTCGCCCGCGTCCGGCTCGGGGAAGTCCCCTCCCCCGGTCGCCGCCCATCGCTCGCAGAACGCCCCGGCGGCGGCGAGCGTCTCGGCGAGCCCGTCGAAGACGTGCGGCGCGCAGCGCGTCGCGTCCGCGCCGCGCTCGACGCAGGCGCCCACCACCACGGCGATCACGCCGCGCGGTCCGGCCGGTACCTCGGACAGCAGCGCGGCGAGCCGGGGCCCGGCCTGCGCGATCTCGTCCTCCCCCGCCTGGTCGAACTGCTGGTGCAGCTGCTGGAACGCCTGCTGCGACCGATCGGCGTCCTGCTCGCGGACAGCGGTCTCGAAGCCGGTCACGGCGTCGAGGAACCGCCCCCTCCCTTTACGTCCAAAGATCATGCGTGAACGCTACACAGGGGGTACGACAACGGCGGCTGCCCGCTGTGGGAAGTGCGAGACGGGGCCGGGGATGAGCACCACTCCCGGCCCCGCCCGTCCGCCCCCTGGCGAACGTTCCCTGTCGGGCTACCGCTTGGACGCCTTGCGGGTCGCGCGGAGCCACTCCTTGTTCATGCCGGTGATCGACACGAGGGGGATGCCCTTGGGGCAGGCGGTGGCGCACTCGCCGGTCAGAGTGCAGCCGCCGAACCCCTCCTCGTCCATCTGGGCCACCATGTCCAGGACGCGGGTCTCGCGCTCGGGCGCGCCCTGCGGCAGCACGTTGAGGTGGTTGATCTTGGCGGAGGTGAACAGCATCGCCGCGCCGTTGGGGCAGGCGGCGACACAGGCGCCGCAGCCGATGCACTCGGCGTGCTCGAAGGCGAAGTCGGCGTCCGGCTTGGGTACGGGCGTGGCGTGGGCCTCGGGCGCGGAGCCGGTCGGGGCGCTGATGTAGCCGCCGGCCTGGATGATCCGGTCGAAGGCCGAGCGGTCCACCACCAGGTCCTTCACCACCGGGAAGGCGGCGGCGCGCCACGGCTCGATGTCGATCGTGTCGCCGTCCCGGAAGGACCGCATGTGCAACTGGCAGGTGGTGGTGCGCTCCGGGCCGTGCGCGTCGCCGTTGATGACCAGGCTGCACGCGCCGCAGATGCCCTCGCGGCAGTCGTGGTCGAAGGCGACCGGGTCCTCGCCGGAGAGGATGAGCCGTTCGTTGAGGACGTCCAGCATCTCCAGGAAGGACATGTCGGGCGAGATGTCGTCCACCTCGTAGGTGGACATGGCGCCGTCGGCGTCGGCGTTCTTCTGCCGCCAGACGCGCAGGGTGAGCCTCATGCGTAGCTCCGCTGGGTGGGGTGGACGCACTCGAAGACCAGGTCTTCCTTGTGCAGGGTGGGCGCCTCGCCCGTGCCCGTGAACTCCCAGGCCGCCGCGTAGGCGAACTGCTCGTCCCGGCGGGCCGCCTCGCCGTCGGGGGTCTGGGACTCCTCGCGGAAGTGGCCGCCACAGGACTCGGCGCGGTGCAGCGCGTCGAGGCACATGAGCTCGGCGAGCTCCAGGTAGTCGACGATGCGGTTGGCCTTCTCCAGCGACTGGTTGAACTCCTCGCCGGTGCCGGGCACCTTGATGCGCCGCCAGAACTCCTCCCGGATCTGCGGGATGCGGTCCAGTGCCTTGCGCAGGCCGGCGTCGGTGCGGGCCATGCCGCAGAACTCCCACATGAATTCGCCGACTTCGCGGTGGAAGGAGTCGGGGGTGCGGTCGCCGTCGACGGACAGGAGCAGGTTGAGGCGGTCCTCGGTCTCGGCGACGGTCTCCCGGACGGCGGGGTGGTCCCCGGTGACGGCCTCCTGGTGCGGGTTGCGGGCCAGGTAGTCGTTGATCGTGGCCGGGAGGACGAAGTAGCCGTCGGCCAGGCCCTGCATCAGCGCGGAGGCGCCGAGGCGGTTGGCGCCGTGGTCGGAGAAGTTGGCCTCGCCGACCGCGAACAGGCCGGGGACGGTGGTCTGGAGGTCGTAGTCGACCCACAGGCCGCCCATCGTGTAGTGCACGGCGGGGTAGATCCGCATCGGCACCTCGTACGGGTTCTCCGCGGTGATCCGCTCGTACATGTCGAAGAGGTTGCCGTACTTCTCCTCGACCTTCTTGCGGCCCATCCGCCGGATCGCGTCGGCGAAGTCCAGGTAGACGCCCTGGCCGCCAGGGCCGACGCCGCGGCCCTCGTCGCAGACGTTCTTCGCGGCGCGGGAGGCGATGTCACGCGGGACGAGGTTGCCGAAGGAGGGGTAGATGCGCTCCAGGTAGTAGTCGCGCTCGTCCTCGGGGATCTCGTTCGGTGGGCGGTTGTCGCCCTTGGCCTTCGGGACCCAGATACGGCCGTCGTTGCGCAGCGACTCGCTCATCAGGGTGAGCTTGGACTGGTGGTCGCCGGTGCGCGGGATGCAGGTGGGGTGGATCTGGGTGAAGCAGGGGTTGGCGAAGTACGCGCCGCGCCGGTGCGCCCGCCAGATCGCGGTGGCGTTGGAGTTCATGGCGTTCGTCGACAGGTAGAAGACGTTGCCGTAGCCGCCGCTGGCCAGGACGACCGCGTCCGCGAAGTAGGTGTCGATCTTCCCGGTGATCAGGTCGCGGGCCACGATGCCGCGGGCCCGGCCGTCGACGACGATCAGGTCGAGCATCTCGCTGCGCGCGTGCATCTCGACGTTGCCGGCGGCGATCTGCCGGGACAGTGCCTGGTAGGCGCCGAGCAGGAGCTGCTGGCCCGTCTGGCCGCGGGCGTAGAAGGTGCGGGAGACCTGGACGCCGCCGAAGGAGCGGGTGTCGAGCAGGCCGCCGTACTCGCGGGCGAACGGCACGCCCTGCGCCACGCACTGGTCGATGATCTCCACCGAGATCTGCGCGAGGCGGTGCACGTTGGACTCGCGGGCGCGGAAGTCGCCGCCCTTGACGGTGTCGTAGAACAGGCGGTGGATGGAGTCGCCGTCGTTGCGGTAGTTCTTCGCCGCGTTGATGCCGCCCTGCGCGGCGATGGAGTGGGCCCGGCGCGGGGAGTCCTGGTAGCAGAACTGGACGACGTGGTAGCCCTGTTCGGCCAGGGTGGCGCCGGCCGAGCCGCCCGCGAGGCCGGTGCCGACCACGATGACCGTGTGCTTGCGCCGGTTGGCGGGGTTGACCAGCTTGGCCTCGAAGCGGCGCGTGTCCCAGCGCTCGTTGATCGGGCCGGACGGGGCCGTGGTGTCGGCGACCGGCGCACCGGTCGCGTAGTCGGCGTAGGAGGTCATGTCAGCTCACCACTCCGGTCATGACGCCCACCGGGACGGCGATGAAGCCGGCCGTGAGCAGCAGTGCGAGAACGTTGGCGGCAATCTTCAGGGCACGGTCGCGGGTGCGGCTGCCGACGCCGAGGGTCTGGGCGGCGCTCCAGAATCCGTGCCGGATGTGCAGGCCGAGCGCCAGCATGGCGACGATGTAGATGACGTTGCCGTACCAGGTGGAGAAGGTGTCCACGACGTTCTGGTACGGGTGGCCGGGCTGGAATCCACCGGAGTGTACGGTGCCGGTGGTCAGGTCGAGGATGTGCCACACGATGAACAGGCCGAGGACGATCCCGCCCCAGCGCATGGTGCGGGTGGCGTAACTGGCCCGGGGCCTCGAGTGCACGTACTTGCCGGGCCGCGCCCTGATGTCGCGGCGGCTGAGCTGGTAGGCGGAGACGGCGTGGGCGACGACGGCGACCACGAGCACCACACGGATCAGCCAGAGCGTCCACTCGTAGTGCATGAACGGCTCGCCGACCGTGCGCAGCCAGTGGGCGTAGTGGTTGAACTCGCCCGCCCCGAAGAAGATCTTCAGGTTCCCGATCATGTGGACGACCAGGTACAGCAGCATGATCAGGCCGCTGACCGCCATCACGGTCTTCTTGCCGACGGTCGAGCCCCACACGGTGCGTGCCATGGACGGCCGTCGGTCCGTCCGCGTTGCCAGTGCCATGTCTCAGAACGCTAGGGCCGAAGGACCCCATCGGTCCAAGACATGGTCCGGCTCGTTTCGATAGGGACTGGCTATGCTGGGGTCGTGCAGTTCCAGCAGCTCCAGTACTTCGTGGCGGTCGCCGAGACCCGGCACTTCACCCGGGCGGCCGATCTGGTCCATGTCGCCCAGCCGTCGCTGTCGCAGCAGATCAAGGCGCTGGAGCGGGAGCTCGGCGCGGATCTGTTCCTGCGCGCCCGGGGCAACATCACGCTCACCGACGCCGGGGAGGCGCTGCTGCCGCTGGCCCGGCGCATCCTCGCCGACGCCGACACGGCGCGGCACGAGGTGCAGGAACTGGTGCAGCTGCGCCGGGGCCGGGTGCGGCTCGGCGCCACCCCGAGCCTGTGCACGGGCCTGCTGCCGGACGTGCTGCGCGCCTTCCACGACCGCTATCCCGGCATCCGGCTGCTGGTCGAGGAGGGGGGTTCCCACGACCTGGTGCGCGAGCTGGCCCGCGGCGCCCTGGACCTGGCGCTGGTCGTGCTCCCGCTGCCCACCCCCTCCCCCGCCCTGACCACCGTGGAGCTGCTGCGCGAGGACCTGGTGGTGGTCTCCTCCCCGGAGGCGCCCGCGCCCGGTGGCCCGGGGCGGCGCCCGGTCGCCGTCGCGGATCTCGAGGGCGAGCGCCTGGTGATGTTCCGGCACGGCTACGACCTGCGGGAGCTGACGGTCGCCGCGTGCCGCGCCGAGGGTTTCGAGCCGGACCTCGCCGTCGAGGGCGGCGAGATGGACGCGGTACTGGGCTTCGTACGGGCGGGCCTCGGGGTGGCCGTCGTCCCGAGCATGGTCGCGACGCGCTCCGGCCACGGGCTGCGGGTCACCCCGCTGGCCCGGCCCGGACTGCACCGCACGATCGCACTGGCCCACCGCAGCGACGTGGCGCCGCCGAGGGCCGCGAGGGAACTCCAGCGGATGCTGCTGGAGCGATGACCGTTGAGCGCGCCTCGCGCTTCCGGTCCCGTACTTGATTGTCCGTCAGCTTGACGGTATGTCAGCTTGGCTCGACGTCAACTACCGTGCGTCGGAGGCGGTTTCCGCGGCCAGCCGAGCGCGCAGGCCGTCGACCAGTGCCGCCAGGGAGATCTCGAAGGCCAGGTCGGCGGCGGGCCGCCCCTGCGCGGCCGAGGCCTCGTCCCGGGCGTGCACCGCGGCGGTGAACCTGGGCACCTGGGGCGAGTCCGGTCCCGGGTCGAACATCGCGGCCGGCGCCACCAGGTCCAGCGCCGAACCCAGGACGAACGACTCCACGCCGACCATGACGGGGATGACCGAGGCGGTCGGCCATCCGCCGCGCTCGAGCCCGGCCACCACCGACTCGTACATCCGCAGGGTGCGGTGGGCGCCGGACACCGGCATGGTGGCCAGCAGCGAGATGGTCCGCGGATGCGCCGCGAAGGCCGCCCGGTAGAGCCTGGCCCAGCTGACCAGGGCCTCGTCCCAGGGCAGCACGTCGAAGTCCTTCGCGTGGATCGGGTCGGCCACCAGCTCGCGCACCCCGGCGAGGATGTCGTCCTTGCCCTTGACGTGGTTGTACAGCGAGGAGGGCCGGACCCGCAGCCGCCGGGCCAGCAGGGCGATGGAGAAGTCCTCGGCGCCCACCTCGTCGATCAGGTCCAGCGCCCCGCGCACGATCACCTCGCGGTCGAGTACGGGCGTGCTCGGGCGTCCCGTCCTTCGCGTCCCGGCGCTCATCCGGTGTCCCCGCCCCTCTTCCCAAGCGTCGTCGCGTGAGTCTAACCTGCGTCCACTAAAACGAACGGCATTCGCTTTGGGGAGTACGCATGTCCCTCACCGTCTTCCGCAACGGCACCGTGTGGACCGGGCTGCCCGCACCCTCCGGCACCGGGCAGCCGCCGACCGCACTGGCCGTGCGGGACGGCCGCGTCGAGGCCGTCGGCGCCGCGGCCGAGGCGCTCGCCGACGCCGCCGACGAACTGCTGGACCTCGGCGGGGGGCTGCTCATGCCGGCGTTCGGAGACGGTCACTGCCACCCCGACCAGGGCGGATTCGAAGCGCTCGGCCCGCGCGTCCGGCCCTGTACCAGCGTGGACGAGCTGGTCGCGGAAGTCGGCCGGTACGCCGCCGAGCACCCGGACGCCGACTGGATCCTCGGCGGCAGCTACGACTCCACGCTCGCCCCCGACGGCCTCTTCGACGCCCGCTGGCTGGACGCCGTCGTACCCGACCGCCCGGTCGCCCTGCGGGCCTGGGACTACCACACGCTGTGGTGCAACACCGAGGCCATGCGCCGGGCCGGCCTCGACGGCTCCGTCCAGGACACCGAGCGCGGGCGGTTCGCACGCCGCCCCGACGGCAGCCTGCTGGGCACCATGGTCGAGTGGGACGCGGTCGACGCGGTCCTCGGCGCCACACCCCCGCGCACCCTGGACGAACGCGTGCAGGCCCTGACCCTGGCCACCCGCGCCTACGCCGAGTCCGGGGTCACCTGGATCCAGGACGCCTGGGTGGAGCACGAGGCCGTCGACGCCTATCTGGCGGCGGCCCGGCAGGGCGCCCTGGCCACGCGGGTGAACCTCGCCCTGCGCGCCGACCCTTCGCGGTGGCGCGAGCAGCTCGCCGAGTTCGCGGCCGACCGCGACCGGATCGAGGCGGCGGGGCTCGACCGGCTCAGCGTCCGCACCGTCAAGTTCTTCGTCGACGGCATCATCGAGAACCGCACCGCGGCGCTGCTCGAACCGTACGCCGACGACCCCTGCACCCGGGGCATGCCGGTCTGGGCCGCCGCGGAGCTGCGCGAGGCCCTGGTGGAGATCGACCGGCTGGGGCTGCAACCGCATCTGCACGCGATCGGCGACGCCGGCATCCGCACCGCCCTGGACGCCCTCGCCCGTCTCACCGAGGCGCGCGGCCCCCGGGACCGCCGTCCGGTGATCGCGCACGTGCAGATGGTCGACCCCGAGGACCTGCCCCGCTTCGCCGAACTGGGGGTGATCGCCAACATCGAGCCGCTGTGGCTGCAGCCCGACCCGGCGATGACCGACCTCACCATGCCCCGCCTCGGCGAGATCCGGTCCCGGCGGCAGTACCCGCTGGGCTCGCTGCTGCACAGCGGCGCCCGGGTCTCGTTCGGCAGCGACTGGCCGGTCACCGACCACCGGCCGCTCACCGGCTTCCCCGTCGCGGTGACCCGGCAGACGCCGGAGCGCCTCCCCGAGGGCGGCTGGCTGCCGCGGGAGCGGATCGACATCGAGACCGCGATGTCCTGCTACACGGCCGGCGTCGCCCACCAGGCGATGGCCGACGACCGGGGTGTCCTGGCCCCCGGACGGGTCGCCGACCTGGTCTGGCTCGACCGGGACCCGCGCGACTGCGACCCGCACGTCGTGCCCACCGTCGCCGTGCTCGGCACTTGGCTGGCGGGCGAGCGCACCCACGGCACCCACGGCACCCAGGGGTGACCCCACGGCGGGGCGCCGCCGAGCGCCCCGCCCCCGCCCTTGCCGGACCCCCGGCAATGCCTCATTCTTCTGCGGAAGGAACACTTCATGACGGACAAGGAAATCCCCGCGGAAAACGGACTCAAGCGAGTCCTCGGGCTACCGGGACTCACCCTCTTCGGTCTCACCTATCTCGCCCCGGTGACCGTGTTCACCACCTACGGGGCGGTCACCGGCGTGACCAACGGCCATCTGCCGGCCGCCTATGTGATCGCCCTGGTGGTCATGCTGTTCACGGCTGTCAGCTACGGGCGGATGGTGCGGGCGTTCCCCACCGCGGGGTCGGCGTACACCTACACCCAGCAGTCCTTCGGCGGGCACGTCGGCTTCATGGTCGGCTGGACCCTGCTGCTGGACTACCTCTTCCTGCCGATGATCAACTTCCTGCTGATCGGCATCTATCTCCACAGCCAGTTCCCGTCGGTTCCCGCCCGGGTGTTCGTGCTCGCCGCACTGCTGCTCGCGCTGCTCGTCAACGTGCTCGGCGTGGACTCCATCAGCCGGCTCAGCGTCCTGGTCGTGGGCCTGGCCGGGGTGCTCGTGGTGGTCTTCGTCGCCCTGTCCGTCCACCACACGCTCGGCCACGGTGCCACCAAACCGTTCGCCTCGTTCCTGCCGGGCGGTTCCGGGACCTCGGCGGCGTTCTCCGGGGCGGCGATCCTCGCGCTGAGCTTCCTCGGGTTCGACGCGGTCTCCACCATGTCGGAGGAGGCCAAGGACCCGCGGCGCACCATCCCCCGCGCCATCGTGCTGACCACGGCCATCGGCGGCGTGCTGTTCATCGTGGTGTCCTGGATGGGCGCGCTGGTGCATCCGGGTTCCACGTTCAGCGACCCCGACAGCGCGGGCCTGGACATCATGCGGACACTCGGCGGCTCGGCCTTCACCTCGTTCTTCGTGGCGGTCTACGTCGCGGGCGCCTTCGGCTCCGGGGTCACCACGCAGGCGAGCGTGTCCCGGATCCTGTACTCGATGGGACGCGACGGGGTGCTGCCCAAGCGGGTGTTCGGCTACCTCCACCCCCGCCTCCGCACCCCGGTGATCGCGACCTGCCTGGTGTCCGCGGTCTCGCTGGTCGCCCTGTTCATCAGCCTCGACAACGCCGTGGTGATGATCAACTTCGGTGCCCTGATCGCCTTCTCGATGGTCAACCTGAGCGTGGTCAAGCACTACCTGGTCGACCAGGGCCGCCGCGGCGGGCGCGACCTGCTCTCCTACGGACTGCTGCCGTTGGTCGGATTCGCCCTGACCGTCTGGCTGTGGACCAGCCTGGAGGGCATCACCTTCGAGGTGGGGCTCTGCTGGATGCTGGCCGGGTTCCTGTACCTGCTGTTCCTGACCCGCGCGTTCACGCGGAAGCCTCCGGTGATGAGCTTCAGCGAGAACCGGGCGGAGGCGAAGGCCGCTCCCGGCGACGAGTGGGGAGCGGGTACGGAGGCGGTGCCGCACGTCTGAGTGTCTTCCAGTGCCACGGCCGAGGGGCCGCCGACGGAGGGTCGGCAGGACCTCGGCCGTGTCTGGACCGCGCCAGATCCC
>NZ_JBQRUW010000012.1:0-244079 GCF_052663305.1 Streptomyces cyslabdanicus | reverse complement strand
GTTTTTCTCCGTTCCCACGGCGGGGTCCTCTCGGAGGGGGTGTCGGAAGCCCCTCGGCCGTGTCGGGCCCGCGCCGGCTCCGGTCAGCTCGTCGCGTCCGCCAGGGCCAGTTCGTGCAGGCGTTCCGGGGGGCCCGGGCGGGCGTAGTACCAGCCCTGGGCGGTGTCGCAGCCCAGGACGCGCAGCTGCTCGGCCTGGGCGCCGGTCTCCACGCCCTCCACGGTCACCGCGAGGTCCAGGCTGTGGGCGAGCGCGACGATGCCCTCGACGATCTTCAGGTCGACGGGGTCGGCCGGGAACTGCTGCATGCCCCGGGTGAAGGAACGGTCCAGCTTGAGCACGCTCACCGGCAGCCGGCGCAGGTTGGCCAGGTTGGAGTAGCCGGTGCCGAAGTCGTCCAGGGCGATGTCGACGCCCATCTCGGCGAGCCGGCGCAGCGGCTTGAGCAGGTCGTCGTCGGCGCCGATGAGCGCCGACTCGGTGACCTCGAGGCACAGGGCGTCCGGCCGCACACCCGCGCGCTCCAGTATGTCGACGGTGTCCTGGACCAGCCCGGGGTGGGTGAGCTGGCACGGCGAGAGGTTGACGTTGATGCGCAGCGGGCCCCCGGTGCCGTCCTCGTACAGCTCCCGCCACCGGCGGGCCTGGCGCACCGACTGCTCCATGACCCAGCGGCCCAGCGGGACGATCAGCCCGGTGTGCTCGGCGAGCGGGATGAACCGGTCGGGGCCGAGGACGCCATGCTGCGGGTGCAGCCAGCGCACCAGCGCCTCGGCGCCGCGCACGCTGCCGTCGCCGAGGTGCACCAGCGGCTGGTACTCGATGAAGAACTCCCCGCGGTCCAGCGCGGTCGGCAGCGCCGTGGTCAGTCCGTGCCGGGTGATGGCGCGGGCGTCGGCCTCCGGGTCGGCGAGCTCGAAGCGGTTGCCGCCGGCCGACTTGGCCCGGTACATGGTGATGTCCGCGCTGCGCAGCACTTCCGCGGCGCTGCGCTCGCCCGCCGGTCCCTCGACGATGCCGACGCTGCCGCGTACGGCCAGTTCCCGGCCGTCGATGCGGATCGGGGCGACCAGCGCGTTCATGATCCGGCCGGCGAGCTCGTCGACCTCGTGCCGGGAGCCGGGGCCCGTGGTCAGCGCGACGAACTCGTCACCGCCGAGCCGGGCGACCATCTCGCCGGGCCCGGTCGCGCAGGCCTGGAGCCGGTCCGCGACCTCGACCAGCAGCCGGTCGC
This sequence comes from Streptomyces cyslabdanicus, assembly GCF_052663305.1. NCBI lineage: Bacteria > Bacillati > Actinomycetota > Actinomycetes > Kitasatosporales > Streptomycetaceae > Streptomyces > Streptomyces cyslabdanicus. Next base: position 242,845 of record NZ_JBQRUW010000012.1, on the reverse strand, counting down.
CGGCCGCGTGGCCGAGGCTGTCGTTGATGGTCTTGAAGCCGTCCAGGTCGAGATAGCACAGGCCGAAGCGCCGGCCCTCGCCCGCGTTCAGCGCCTTCTCCAGGCGTTCGAAGAACAGGGTGCGGTTGGGCAGACCGGTGAGCGCGTCGTGGGTGGCCTCGTACCGCAGTCTCAGATTGAGCAGCCGCCGCTCGGTGGTGTCCTCCATGAGGGCGAGCTGGTACTGCGGACAGCCGTCGGCGTCGCGGAGCAGGGAGACGGTCAGGTTGGTCCACAGAACCGTTCCGTCCGGCCGGTAGAAGGCCTTCTCCACGTGGTAGTGCTCGCGCTCGCCGCGCACCAGCTCCTCGTACAGCCGGCACATGTGCGGAGCGTCGTCGGCGTGCGTCCACTCGCGCACGTTGCGGCCACGCACGATCTGCTCGGAGCCGCCGAACATGCGCAGCAGCGCGCTGTTGACCTGGAGGACGTTGCCCTCCAGGTCGGCGATGGCGATGCCGATCGCGGCGCCTTCGAACACGGCGCGGAAGCGGGCCTCGCTGGCGTGCAGGGCCTGCGCGACCACGCCCTGGGCGCGCAGCGCCGCCTGGGCTATCGCCTCCTGCTCGGCCAGCGTGCGTTCCCGCAGGGCCCGCGCGAACCCGGCCGCCATCGAGTGCTGCAACCGCGCGGAGCGGGCCCGCAGGTCCTCCTGGTCGCCGCCCTCGCCGCAGTACAGCACGAGGTAGGAGTCGAGGCAGTCGAGGGAGCGGCTGAGTGCCTCGGGCGCGGTGCAGTGCGTGTCGACCAGGGCCGCGCCGACCGCCTCGCCCTCCCCCGCGTCGAAGGTCCTCTCCCGCAGCGCCGCGCTCAACCGGCGGGCCAGCGGCAGGAGCCGCTCCTCGAACTCCGGGCGCGTCAGCGACGTCGAGGTGACCGGGAAGACGGCCCGGCTCCAGATCGTCGTCAGCCGGCGCAGTCTGTCCTCCGGCCCGTCCGGCTCCGCGCTCACGCCGTACGCCCCACGCCTGCGAAACCGGAGAAGGCATAAGGGTCCTCGTCCTCCGGCGCCGTACGGGGCCGCCAGTTCGGCATCGGCACCAGCCCGGGTTCCACCATGTCGTACCCCTCGAAGAACCGCGCGATCTCCTCGCGCGAGCGCATGATCAGCGGATTGCGTATGTCCTTGTACACGTCCACCAGGGACCTGCTCCGTGTCGCGGGCAGCGGGATTCCCTCGTACGAGGCATGGGTGAGGACGAGCAGGCTGCCCGGCGCGAGCGCGTCGCGCAGCTCCGCCACCGCACCGTAGGGGTCGTCCGCGTCCTCCACGAAGTGCAGTATGGCAACGAGGAGCAGCGCGACCGGCCGTTTCAGGTCGATCAGCCGCCCCAACCGGGGGCTCGCGAGGATGTCCTGAGGCTTGCGCAGGTCGGCCGCGACCACGTCCGCGTCCTCGTTGCCCGCCAGAACGGCCTTGCTGTGGCTGACGGCCACCGGGTCGTGGTCGACGTACACGACCCGCGCGCCGGGCCGGGCGGCCTGGGCGACCTCGTGGACGTTGCCGAAGGTCGGGATGCCGGATCCGATGTCCAGGAACTGCGTGACGCCCTCGTCCAGGGCGAACTCCACGGCCCGGCGCACGAACGCCCGGTTGGCCTGCATGACCTTGGGCAGTCCCGGCATGAACTCCAAGGCCCTGCGGGCCGCTTCCCGGTCGACCTCGAAGTTGTGCGAACCGCCCAGGTAGAAGTCGTAGATGCGAGCGACGCTCGGCACCGAGATGTCGATGCTCCGCGGCGCCCAGGCGGGACGCTCCATCCGTCTCTCCACTGCGTAGGCGGGCCGGTGTTCGAGCTGAGGCTACTGATCGCCCGCCGAACGGGCGAGCCGGAAACGGAAATTGACCATCCGTTCCCGGCCACCACCTGCGCTTCGGCCCGCTCCACGCACCCGCATCGCGGTGAATTGCCTTGATCTGCGCACACGGCGGACCGCCCCCTCCGCGCGGTGCGGAGGGGGCGGTCCGGTCCGGGTCCGATCTGCCGGGGCGCCGGTCCCTACTGCGGGGCTCCGATCGCCTTTCCGTCGGGGGAGACGGCGAACCACGTGCCGCCGACTCCCTGGCCGTTGACGTCTCCGGGCAGCTTGTCGCCGGAGAAGGTGTACAGGGGCCAGCAGTTGACGGTCATCTGCTTGACGCCGTCGGGCCGGGTGAAGGGCATCAGGCCCTTCTTCACCACGCCCTTGGTGTCGTCGGAGGCGACGGGCGCCACCGCCGGCCACTTCTCCAGGCAGGAACCGGTGCAGGCGGAGACCGACTTCGGCCACGCCTGGTCCTTCGTGAAGCGGTAGACCGTCATGCCGTTCTTGTCGACGACGACGTCGCCCAGTTCGGTCTTCTTCACGGACAGGCCCGGCAGCTTCGCCAGCGAGGCCTTCTTGCCGTCGGGCGCCAGCGCGAACCACTTGCCGTTCACGCCCTGGCCGCTGGTCTGGCCGGCCTTGGTGTCCTTCGCGTAGCGGTAGGCGGGCCACCCGCCGATGGTCAGCTGCTTGGTGCCGTCGGCGCGGGTGACCTGGCCCAGCAGGGCCTTGTCGATCCCGGCACCGGCCGTGGCGTCGTCCGCGGGAACCGGCGGCCAGGCCGTGGCGCAGTCGGCTTCGCAGTGGGAGTTGGGGGGCTTGGCCGTGTCGTCGTCGAAGCGGTACAGGGTCATCCCGGCACTGTCGGTGACCACCTTGCCCAGCCGCGCGTCGGCGGCGACCGCGAGTTCCCCGGCGGGCTGGGCGGCATCCGCGGAGTCCTGTCTGCCATTTGCGCCGTACCCGTTGCCGATGCCGTTGTCGGCGCTCGTCCCGGCGCTGCCGAATCCGCCGGCCTGGGCGGTCGCACCCACGTTCTGGCCGCCCGCCGAAGGGGCGCCTTCCTGACCGCACGCCGTCGTCAGCGCCAGCACGGCCGCGGCCGCCGCCACGAGTGAGGCGCTCCGCCAGGAGGTGTTCATCGTCAACTCCCCATAGTTTTAAGGGTGTTGCAGCGCCCTGCTGCGCCGCCGCACGACACTGGGTACGCAGGGCGCAGGCGGTTGTGTTCAACCGCGGCGGAGATTTCCTCCGTAGCTTTCCGAACCTGCGGCACGTTTCCCGCCGCCCCCCGTACGCGCGTACCCATCGACGGCGCCGCACCGGCCCGCCGATCAAACCTCCGACCTGCGGCTTCCCACCTTCGGGGCAATCCGCGCCCACCGTGGCGTGCCACGGTCCACGACAGCTCATGATCTCGCTCGTGCAACGACCCGAACCGACGCGACTCGCCCTGTCACTGCGGGTGTTGGTGCCGGCGCTGCTGGCGTGGACCTGTGTGGGCGGGGCCGCCGCCCCGGCCGCGGCCGACGCCTGCGCGTACGCCTCCACGGGCCCGGAGGGCACGGAGGCGGTCGCGGTGGCCGGTGGCGGCTCCTGGCCCTCTTTGCCGCCACTTCCGGCTCTTCCGGCTCTTCCGCCGCCGTGCCCACGGCCGACGCCGCCACCCAGCCCGACTCCCCCACCGACCCCAACGCCCACGCCCACACCCACACCCGAGCCTCCGGCGCCGAAGCCGAAGCCCACCCCCACTCCCAAGCCCCCGTCACCCCCGCGCCCGACGCCCGCCGCCCCGCGGCCCCGCCCCACTCCCCCACCGCCCGCGCCACCCCCGCCCCCCGCGCCGCCGGTCCCGAAGCCGGCGCCCACGCCCCGCCCCCATCCGTCCGCGGCACCGGTGACCTACCCGCGCCACCACACCCCTCCGCACCGGCCGACACCCCGGCGCAGCCCCTCGCCCCTGACCTACGTCCTGCTCATCGCGGTACCCGCCCTGGCCGCCGTGGCCGCGCTCCGCCCGCGCTGACCCCTGGAGGAACCCGTTGTCGGAATGGCTTGTTCTCCTTCTCGCGATGCTGGCCGCCTGCGCGGTGGTCGTGGTCATCACCCTCCTGCGGCACCGCACGAAGGCGGTGGACGACGACCCCACCGAGACCCCGGACGTCATCGAGTACATGACCATGTGGATCGGCGTGGTCTACGCCATCGTGCTGGGTCTGGCCATCGCCGGTGTCTGGGAGGCGCGCGTCGCCGCCCAGGACCACGTCCAGGCGGAGGCCCTGGCACTGCACGAGGTCTCCGAACGCGTCCGGGTCTATCCGCCCGACGTCCGCGACCACATCCGAGCCGACGTCAACGCCTATGCCGGACACGTCGTGACCACCGAGTGGAAGACCATGGCCGACCACGGCCATGTCACCGAGCGGGGCGACGAGCTGCTCGCCCGCGTCCGTGCCGACGTCACCGACTACCAGCCCAAGTCGGACTTCGAGGCGCAGGCCTACCAGCCGCTGGTGGACCAGGTGGCCGCCGCCGCCCAGGCCCGCACCGCACGCGCCGGCTCCATGGGGGCGACGATGCCGGGCGTGGTGTGGTTCGGTCTCATCTCGGGGGGCGTCATCACCATCGGGATGGTGTTCGCGCTCCAGATCCGGCGCACGAAACGGGAGCTGGTCCTCGCCGGGCTGTTCTCCGCGCTGATCGCCTTCCTCCTCTTCCTGATCTGGGACTTCGACGCCCCCTACAGCCGCGGCGTCTCGGCCACCGCCGGACCGTTCCTGGACCTGTTCCCCCATCTGACGGGCTGACGTGACGGGCTGACGGTCCCGCGCCGTGCCGGGGTCCCGGCCGTCGTGCGCGAGGACGGACGGGGACGGGTCCCCCGTGCGGCCCCTGTGAATCCCCTGTGCGGCCCAACGGTTGCCCCGTTCGCCCGGGTGCAATCGCGCCGGAGTGCACATCTCCCTAGCGTTTTGGTCAGCGAGGCGCATACACGGAACAAGCGGAAAAGGTCCGCTGCTGCTCCTCGGGGACCGGAGGACCCATCATGCGCGTAATAGGTGTTGTCTCGGCCGCACTACTGGGCGTCGGCGCCCTCACCTTCTGCGCGCCGGCCGCCGTCGCCAGCGGCGGGGACGGCGGCCGCTCCTACGGCGGCGGCGGCGGTAATGGTGGTGACAGCCGCTCCTACAGCAGCGGCGGAGGCGGTGACGAGGGCCGCTCCTACGGCGGCGGCGGTGGTGGTGACAGCCGCTCCTACAGCAGCGGCGGGGGCGACAGCCGCTCGTACAGCGGCAGCGGCAGCGGCCGCTCGGGCTACGGCGATGACGACGAGGGCCGCTTCGGCGGTCGCGGAGACGGCGGATCGGAGCACTTCCAGCACGGCGTCCGCGCCGGCGTGGGCGGGACCGGCGCCGGCTTCGACCTCAAGCAGATCGGCATGGGCACCGTGCTCATCGGCGGCTCGATCGGCACGGCGTACTACTTCTCCCGCCGACGCACCGGCGAGGAGAGCGCCGCCTGATCGCTCCTCCTCCCCTCGGGACAGGCCTACGCCCCGGACCTCTCCAGGTCCGGGGCGCCTTGCGGTGTACGCCGGGGGCAGGAAGAGATCCGGCCCCGCACACGGGAGCGGGGCCGGATCAGGGGGAGGAGCCGTCAGGAGCGCCTGCCGGACCGGCGCCGCATCCAGAGCACGCCGCCGCCGACGACGCCCGCCGCCATCAGCCCGCCGCCGATGGCCATGTCGGTCGGGGTGGCGCCGGTGGTGGTGCCACCGCCCACTCCGCCCTGGACAGCGCCGACGACGGTGAAGGCGCTGGGCTGGGTCATCCGCCGGCCGTCGCAGTCGACCGTGAGGTCGTAGGTCCCGGGACGGGCGTCGTCGCGGATCGTCACGACGCCTCTGGCGTGCTCACCGGCGCCGTCGTACGGCCGCAGCATCGCCTGGGAGAACACGTGGGACGACATGGTCCCGCCCTCGCGGCAGCCGTCGATCGTGACCACCAGCTGACCGCCGCGGGCGATCACGCCGGGCGAGGGCAGGATGCTGTGGACGCCGCCCGCGCCGTGGCCGGGCGCGCCGCCCAGACCGGCACCCGTACCGCCCCCGGGGAGGGCGCCCGATCCGGCGCCGGGAACCGCGCCCTCGCCGCCCTTGTCGCCGGTACCCCCCAGGCCGCCGACTCCGACACCCGGGCCCGCGCCCTCGCCGCCCTTGTCCAAGCCCCCCAGGCCACCGGGGCCGACAGGACCGACCAGGCCACCAGTGCCACCGGGACCGCCGAAGTTCCCACCGTAGTTCCCACCGTAGTTCCCACCAAAGTTCCCACCAAAGTTCCCACCGAAGTTCCCACCGAAGCCGCCGACGCCGCGGCCGCCGGGGAACTCGTCGAACCTGTCTCCCCGGCCCGGGCCGCGGAACTCACCGAACCCGCGGAACTCACCCAACCTGTCCCCCGGACGGGTGCGGAACTCGCCGAAGCCGCGGAACTCGCCGAACCGGTCGCCCCGGTCACCGCCGCGGAACTCGCCGAAACCACGGAACTCACCGAATCCGCCGACCTGTCCACGGCCCGACCCGATCCCCGGACCGAATCCGGGGCCGAACCCGAACCCCGGACCCACGCCCGTCCCCAACCCCGGACCCACCCCCGTCCCGAACCCGGAGCCGACTCCGGGGCCGACTCCGGGACCACCTCCCGGGCCGACGCCGACGCCCGGACCGCCTCCTGCACCGCCTCCCTGTCCCCCTCCCACGCCGCCGTCCCGTGTGATGACGGGGACTTCGCTGCCCTTCGCCCCGGCCGTCGGGGCGGCGAGCCCGACCGCGGCGACCGCCGCGGCCAGCACCACCAAGGGGGCCGAGGGGGCCAAGAGGGTACGAGTAGTACGCATGTGATCCTCCGTGGAAGGCGCCCCGGGGACCCGTACCCGGTCGATCGGTGACAAAGCACCTCCCGCCACCGACCCTCGGACGCGCTCCACGCGGGCGCATTTCGGGGCTGGTCCGTATCGGTGAGCCAATTCCTCGGGACCTTCACCCCATTGAATATCGGCGCAGGTCACGGACCGTCAGAAATGACTCTTACGGGCCGCCTCGGATGGCGCACGGAAAAAAGGCGCGCCACCCATTCGCTTGCGTCCCGTCGCCGGTTGCGCGCGCCGGACTTAGCGTTCTCGCATGCGCGACCGACGCGGCGACGGCCGGGTCGAGAGGGGATGCCGAATGCCTGCGAAAGAGCTGACCGGATTCATCGAGGAGGAGCGGGAGGTACCGAGGAAGCGCGCGCCGTGGGGCGTGATAGCGCTTGCGCTGCTGACCGGACTCGCCCTGATCCGCAACGGCTCGGGAGAGTTCGACGTCAGCCCGCCGCAGCCCGCGACGGCGGCCGCGCCGGACATCGCGCACACGCCGCTCCCCTCGGGCGCGGCCCTGCAACCTCTGTCGCGCTCGGTGCCGGACCGGATCAGGATCCCCGTGCTCCAGATCGACGCGCCGATCACGCCGGTCGGCGTGGACCCGGACGGCTGGGTCGCCGCGCCACCGCCGGCGGACCCGAATCTGGCCGGCTGGTTCAACGGCGCGGTCACGCCCGGGGAAAAGGGCACGTCGGTCGTCGACGGCCATGTGGACAACGCCGCGGGACCCGCGGTGTTCTACGGGCTCGGCGCCCTGCAGAAGGGAAATCGCATCGAAATCCACCGCCAGGACGGCAAGACGGCCGTGTTCGACGTGTACGGCGTCGAGGTGTTCGCGAAGAACAACTTCCCCGGCGACCGGGTGTACGGCTCGAAGGGCGCGCCGGAACTGCGGGTCATCACCTGCGGCGGTGGTTACACGAAACAGACCGGATACCAGGGGAACGTCGTCGTGTTCGCCCGCCTGGCCGGGGTCCGCTGAGCGGACCCCGCCCGGGCGGGCGCCGGGCCGGGGTCCGCTCAGGTGTACTCCCGGTGCGGCACGGCCCGCCGCGGGGCGTCGCCCGCGCGCGGCGCCCCGCGGCAGCGGTGCGCGGGGGCCCGCACGGCGTTGGGAACCGGGGATTCCGATAGCCTCGCACATGTGACGGAACAGCACGAGCAGCACGAGCGGCACGCGCACCGGTTCGAGCGGGGCACGGACGGGCCGAAGGTCATCGTCGTCGGCGTGGACGGCTCGGACTCCTCGATGCGGGCCGCCGCGTACGCGGCCGGTCTCGCCCGCCGGCAGGGCGCGCTGCTCGCCGTGGTGTACGTGCAGCCGGTGATGACGGCGGGGGCGGCGCTCGGTGCCCCGGTGGCGGAGACGACCGACGAGATCGCCGAGGACCTCGTGCAGTACATCCGGGAGTCCGCGGAGCGGCTGAAGGGGATATTCGAGGTCCGCTGGGAGTTCCACACCTTCCCCGGCGACCCGTACAACGGCCTGGTGACGGCCGCCGACGAGTTGCGGGCGGACGCGGTGGTGGTGGGCGCCTCGGAGCAGGCCGGCCACCGGATCATCGGCTCGGTCGCGATCCGCCTGGTGAAGGCGGGACGCTGGCCGGTGACCGTCGTTCCGTAGGGGCCGTTCCGCGCGCCGGGACACCGCGGCGGCGGCCGGGGGCCGCCGCCCGGTGCCGGCGTGACGTCTTCCGTACCAGCCGGTGCTGGGCCATCATGATCCGCCGTCAGCCGTTTGCCGTCTGCGAAGAGGTGAGACGTATGGCCGGGCTCCGGATGGGTGAGGGCATTCTCCGCCGTAAACCCATCGAACACATCGAGGAGACGGAAGCCACCGAGGGACCGCGTCTTCAGCGATCACTCGGGTTGTGGCAGCTGACCGCGATCGGTGTGGGCGGCATCATCGGGGCGGGCATCTTCACGCTCGCCGGCACGGTGGCCAACGGCACGGCGGGTCCCGCGGTGCTGGTGTCCTTCCTCGTCGCCGGTGTGGCCAGCGCGGCGGCTGCCCTGTCGTACGCCGAGTTCGCGAGCCTGATCCCGAAGGCGGGCTCGGCCTACACCTACGGCTACGCGGTGCTCGGCGAGTTCGCCGGCTGGTTCATCGGCTGGGACCTGCTCCTGGAGTACACGGCGATCGTGGCGGTGGTCGCGATCGGCATCTCAGGCTACTTCAGCTTCCTGGTCCAGGACATGGGCGCGCATCTGCCCGCCTGGATGCTGGGCGCGCCCGGCACCGGCGCCGGGCACCGGGTCGACCTGTTCGCGGCGATCCTGTGCCTGCTGATCGCCTGGCTGCTGAACCTCGGCATCCGCAGCGCGGCCCGCTTCGAGACCATCGTGGTGGTGCTGAAGGTGCTGGTCGTGCTGGTGGTGATCGGGGTGGGCGTGTTCCACGTCAACACCGCCCACTACCACCCGTTCTTCCCCTACGGCGTCGGCGGGGCGTTCACCGGTGCGGCGACGGTGTTCTTCGCGGTCTTCGGCTACGACGCGATGTCGACGGCGGCCGAGGAGTCCAAGGACGCGCAGCGGCACATGCCGAAGGCGATCATCTACTCCCTGGCGATCGCGATGGTGCTGTACGTGGCGGCGTGCCTGGTGCTGACCGGCATGCAGAACTACAAGGACATCAACAAGGAGAGCGGCTTCGCCACCGCGTTCAAGTCGGTGGGGCTGACCCGGCTGGCGGACGTGATCGCGGTGGGCGCGATCATCGGCATCCTGACGGTGATGTTCACGTTCATGTTGGGTGTGACCCGGGTGTGGTTCGCCATGTCCCGGGACGGGCTGCTGCCCAAGTGGTTCGCGAAGACGCACCCCACGCGGCACGTGCCGACGCGGGTGACGTGGATCGTCGGAGTGGCGTCGGCCGTCATCGCGGGGTTCCTGCCGATCGCGGAGGCGGCCGAACTGACCAACATCGGCATCCTGCTGGCGTTCGTGGTGGTGTGCACGGCGGTGATCGTGCTGCGCTACCGGCAGCCGGACCTGCCGCGCGGCTTCCGTACACCGTGGATGCCGTTCGTGCCGGCGCTGGGTGTGGTCTTCTCGCTGTGGCTGATCACGTTCCTGAAGTGGGAGACCTGGGTGCGGTTCGCCGTGTGGTTCCTGATCGGGTGCGTGATCTACTTCGGGTACTCGTACAAACGCTCGGAGCTGGCCGGGCGTTAGGCCCTGCCGGGGATCCGCACCGGGGGCGCGGGGGCGCTCAGCGAGCGGGCAGGGCGCGGAGGAAGTCCGCGACGATCGTGTTGAACTCCTCCGGCTTCTCCAGGTTGGCGTAGTGGGCGGTGCCCTCGATCGTCACGGAGCGGCCGTCGGGGACGGTGCGGGCGAGGCGTTCGGCCTCGGCGACGAGGTCGGGCGTTTCGAGGGCGCCGTTGACGGTGAGCACGGGGACGCCGATCTTCGGCACGCGGTCCCAGGTGCCGGTCAGGGGCACCCGCCAGTCCTTCTCGTCCGCGGTGTGCTTGGACAGGGTGTGCAGGGCCAGGTCGCGCAGCCGGCGCGGGATGTCCTGGTCCATGTCCTCCAGGGCGCGGTGCGGACCGGGCGCGAAGCTCAGGAAGGACGTGAGCCAGCCGTCGATGTCGCCGGAGCCCAGGGCGCGGGCCGACTCTGCCTGGATCCGCCGCGCCCAGAGGTCCGTGTACTCGAACTCGCTCGTCGCGGCGCCGCAGACGACCACCCCGCGGACCAGTTCCGGGTACTCGAGGATGGTGTCGGTGGCGATGACACCGCCCATCGAGACGCCGACGAGGACCGCCGGGCCGGCGTCGAGGTGGCGCAGCAGTGCGGCGAGGTCGTCGGCCCAGCGGAACGGCCTGGTCGCGTTGGCGGAGAAGCCGTGGCCGCGTGCGTCCGGGGCGATGACCCGGAACTCGGCGGCGAGCGCCGCGATCTGGGCGTCGAGGACGCGGTGGTCGACCCAGCCGGAGTGCAGCAGGACCACCGGGTCCCCGCTGCCGGTGTCGAGGTAGGCGAGGTCGCCGTCGGAGGACGGGAGGTAGCACGGATCCGCAGCAGCAGTCATGACAACCAGGGTGTCATTCCGATCGGAGTTTGGCAACCAAGGTGTCATGATGGGGCGATGAGCGACATCGAGACCGCCGTCGGCGACGGACCCGGCACCCCCCTCCCGCCGGACGAACTCGGCCACCGCCTCACCGAGGTGTTCGATCTGGTGGGCCCGCTGTACCGGCGGGTGCAGCGCAAGGTCGAGCAGGCTGAGGCCGTCGAAGGTCTGTCCGTCGGCGTACGGGCCGTGCTCGACCTGCTGCACAAGCACGGCCCGATGACCGTCCCGCAGATGGGACGCGCGCAGGCGATCAGCCGCCAGTTCGTGCAGCGCATGGTGAACGACGCGACGGCCCGCGACCTGGTGCGCAGCGTCCCGAACCCGGCGCACCAGCGCTCGTCGCTGATCCGGCTCACGGACGCGGGCCGGGCGGCGATCACCGCGGTGCTGGAGCGTGAGCACCTGCTGCTGCGCCGGGTCGGGGGCGATCTGACGGAGCCCGAGGTACGGGCGTGCCTGCGCGTGCTCGGGGAGATGCTCGACCTCTTCGAGCACGTCACCGTCGACTGACCGGCCTGACCGGCCTCACTCCCCCATGACGAGCCCGTCCTTCGCCGCGCCCCGGCTGAGCACCGCGGCGCTGATCCGGTCGCGCACGCCCCGGAGGTCGGCGCCCTGGGCGATGGCCTTGCCCACGTTCACCACCCGGCCGGCGTCGATGTCGAACACCTCGGGGACGAACTCGGCCCGGGACACCTCCCAGCGCCCGCCCGGCCGGGCGGGCGGGGAGAAGGTGAAGCGGGCGAGGGTGCTCTGGTGGGCGCGCGGGTTCTGCCGGCCGCGGTCGTCGGCCGGCTGGCCGGCGATCTGGTCGCCCAGGTCGTAGACCACCCAGGTGCCGTTGACCTTCTCGTAGGCCTGCGGGACATGGGCGTGGCTGCCGAGGATCAGGTCGATGTCGGGCCGGCCGCCGTCGCGTGAGGCGGTCAGCTTCCGGGCGAGGTCCAGTTGCTGTGCGTCGGGCGCGTCCTGCCACGCCCGGCCCCAGTTCAGGGAGACGACCACGACCTCGGCGCCCGCCTGGCGGGCGGCCCGGGCGTCCTCGACGATCCGCTTCTCGTCGATCACCCGGACGGCCCACGGCTGGTCGGGCGGGAGGGCGTCGTCCGTGCCGTAGGTGTAGGCGAGGTGGGCGACCACGGCGTGCCCGGCCTGGACGAGCGTGCCGCGCGCCTCGCTCTCGCCGCGCGCCGAACCGGCGTGGTGCAGCCCGGTCTGGTCGAGGGCGTCCAGGGTGCTCCGGACGCCCTCGGCGCCGTCGGCCAGGGCGCGTTCGGAGGCGGTGGCGCAGCTGTCGTACCCCGCCGCGGCAAGGGACGGCGCCAGTTCGGGCGGGGACTTGTAGCGGGGGGCGCCGGTGTAGGGCGGGCCGGCACCGAGGGCGGTGCTCAGGTGACACAGCGCCAGATCCGCCCGGGAGACGATGTCCTGGACACCCGCGAGCATCGGCCGGAAGTCGTGGCTCTGGCCGCCCGCGTCGAAGGCAGCCCGTTCGAGGACCGAGGCGTCCGGCAGGATGCCGCCGGAGGCGACGAGCGTGAAGGCGCCGGGCGCGGCCGCGGCTCTTGTCGCCGTCGGGGCCGCCCGTCCGGGCGGAGCGGGCTGCTGTTCCCGATGGTGGGCCTGGCAGGCGGCGGCCGCGGTGAGCAGGGCCGTCACGACCAGGGACACCTGCTGTCTGCGTGCGATCATCAGTTCACCCCATGGCGGTCGTATGGACAGACAAATGGGTACGAATCTGACGGCTTTCGCAAACGGTATCGGCCCTCCGTTAGCCCGTCCGTGTCCGACAAGGGGCCTGACGGACCGTTCGTCGTACCGTTCGTCGACGCGATCGACCGTCCGTCGCACAGCGGTGCGCGCTCCCTGTCCCCGTGCGACCCTCTGCGATGCGATACGGCCATGACGGCCGGAACCACCCTCCCGCACGGGACGACGACCGCCGAGCACGAGCTCGCCGCACTGCAGCGCGAGCACGGCCGACCGCTCTTCGCACTGCTGCTGCGCCTGTGCGACGGCGACCGCCAGCGCGCCGAGGACCTGCTCCAGGAGACGCTCGTGCGCGCCTGGCAGCACCCCGAGGCGCTGCGCGCCGACGCCTTCGACTCGGTGCGGCCGTGGCTGCTGACCGTGGCGCGCCGGCTCGCCATCGACGCGCGCCGCGCCCGGCAGGCCCGGCCGCCGGAGGTCGGGGACGCGGACCTGGAGAACGCGCGGGTCATCGCCGACCACGCCGAGCGGTCCGCCGCGATGCTCGACGTCCGGGAGGCTGTGAAGACACTCACTCCCGAGCACCGTGAAGTCCTGGTGCTGGTGTACTTCCGGGGGGCCAGTGTGGCGGAGGCCGCCCGGACCCTGGGGATTCCGCCCGGTACCGTGAAGTCCCGCGCGTACTACGCGCTGCGCGCCCTGCGCCGGATGCTTCCGGGATACGCGGCCGACCTGCGGTGAAACCGACTGCCCAGTCAAACCTCCGTAAAGCGCCTTGCCGTGGACCACCGTTGGGTAATCGGCTGTCCTCATCCGTGTTCCGACAGGGGGGCGGACCCCGGGACCCGGGGTCGGACGAGGAACGCGCACCGGAGGAAGGCGGGAAGGGATGCTGCACAGAGGTCACGAGAGCACGGACGGCCCGGGCGGCGGCGAACTGGCCGTCCCCATGGCCTGGTTGTACGCCGAGTACATCGCCGACGAGTTGCTGCGCACCGGCGATCTGATGCCGCCGACGTCGTTCGAGTTCCGCGCCGGGCGGGATGCGCTGGCGCTCACCATCTTCCTCTCCGACACCGGCGGTGAGCTGTCCCGCGTCCGGGTGGTCTCCCAACTGGAGACCTGGCTGTCGCTGACCGCGTACGACCAGCCGTGGCAGGACTGGGTGTGCGAGCGGATGGCCGGCCTGGCGGCCGAGGCGGACGCCGGCGGCGTGCCCTCGCCGGACCTGGCGCTGGCCGAGGCGGCCTGGCGCTGGCTGGAGGAGACCGAACTGCTCGCGCCCGACCTGGACGCGGTGCCGGGCGGTGCGGGCGTGGTCGGCGAGGACGAGGGACCGAAGGTGTGGACGCCCGCCTGGCAGCTCGGACTGCCCCTCGGGCATCTGGCCATCCACCTCTTCTAGGGTCTTCTCGTCCTCCGGGTCTTCTCGTCCTCCGGGCCTTCTCGTCCTCCGGGCCTTCTCGGATGCGCACCGAACCGCGGGACCGGACGCCCTGAAGGTCTTGATTACGATTCGGAACGTGGCTGAGTGATTCCGGTGCCGGGTGCGTACGGGTCGGAGCAAGGAGTAACCCCACCCGCACTCACAGGCACGAGGATTCGGCATGAGGTCCCTGGAACGGCATCGCGATGTCGGCGCGTACGCGCTCGGCATGCTGGACGAGGCGGACTCCTTCCGCTTCGAGGACCACCTCATGGAGTGCCCTCGCTGCGCGGCGCAGGTCACCGAGTTCGGGCCCACGGCGCGGCAGCTGATGCTGTACCGGCGGGCCACGCCGCGCTTCGTGCACCCCATGACCCGGCCCGGCCCCGCGCTGCTGGACCGTCTGGTCGGCGAGGTGGCGCGGCGGCGCCGGGCCGGACGGCGGCGTGTCCTGTACGGTCTGGCCGCCTCGGTGGTGCTCGCCGTGTGCGGACCCGCGGTCGCCGCCGTCGCCGGGCACCACGGCGGACCCGCCCGGTACACGGCGACCGACGCGGCCACGGGGGTGTGGGCCGAGGTCAGGGCCGCCGACCGCGACTGGGGCAGCGACGTGGAGGTGCGGGTCAGGGGCGGGGCGGGCCCCCGTTCCTGCCGGCTCGTCGTGGTCGCCCGCGACGGCTCGGAGCAGACCGTGACCACCTGGAGCGCCTCCCCCCAGGACGCGGGGACCAGCACGGTGGCGGGCGGCACGACCCTGCATCCCGGCCAGATCGCCCGCTTCGAGGTGCGCACCGCGGACGGACGGCCCCTGGTCACCCTCGACTCGCGTTGAGCCGTCCGGCGAGCCTCACTTGAGCAGCCGGGACAGCCGCCGGTCGGCCAGTGGTTTCCCGCCCGTCTGGCAGGTCGGGCAGTACTGGAGCGAGGAGTCGCTGAAGGACACCTCACGGATGGTGTCCCCGCACACCGGGCAGGGCTCGCCGGTCCGGCCGTGCACCCGCAGGCCGCCCTTCTTCTCCGCCTTCAGCCGTCCGGCCGCAAGGCCCCTGGAACGCGCGACCGCCTCCGTCAGGGTGGTGCGCAGCGCCTCGTAGAGGGCGCTCGTCTCCTGCGGTGTCAGGGAGGCGGCCAGTTTGAACGGGGACATCCCCGCCGCGTGCAGGATCTCGTCGCTGTAGGCGTTGCCGACCCCCGCGAGCAGGCTCTGGTCGCGCAGGGCGCCCTTGATCCGGCGCCGCTCCCCGGCGAGCAGCCGGGCGAACCGCTCCTCGTCGAAGTCGTCGGCCAGCGGGTCGGGGCCGAGGCGGGCCACACCGGGCACCTCCCGAGGATCCCCTACGACGTACACCGCGAGCCGCTTCTGGGTGCCGGCCTCGGTGAGGTCGAACCCCGCGCCGGTCTCCAGGGCGACGCGCAGGGCGAGCGGCCCCTTGCCCGGTCTGGGCGCGCCGTCGGGCAGCCGGTCCTTCCACTGGAGCCAGCCCGCGCGGGCCAGGTGGGTGACGAGGTGCGGGCCCCCGTCGGTACTCAGGTCCAGGAACTTGCCGTGCCGGTGCACCGCGGTGACCTCGCGGCCCTCCAGGGCGGTGACCGGCGGGTCGTACGTCTTCAGCACGCTGATCGCGACCGGCAGCACGCGCACGATCTCGTGGCCGACCAGGTGGTCGATGAGAAAGTCCTTGAGCGCTTCGACCTCGGGCAGTTCCGGCATGAGTCCAGAGTGCCACCGGAGCCCCGGGACGCCACGCCGCGCGCCGAACGCCCCGGCCCTCAGCTCTCCTCGGGCACCGCGAACTCGCACCACACGCACTTGCCGCCGCCGCGCGCCTCCACGCCCCACACGTCGGTGAGCCGGTCCACGAGCAGCAGTCCCCGGCCGGAGACGCCCTGCTCTCCCGGGTCGCGGCGGCGCGGCAGGGCGCTGGAGGAGTCCTCGACCTCGATCCGCAGCCGCCGGTCGGGGCCGCCGAGGACCCGCAGGGTGACGATCGCGGCGCCCTCGGTGTGCATCAGGGCGTTGGTGATCAGCTCGTCGGCCACGAGTTCGACCTCGTACGAGTCCTCCTGGATGCCCCAGTCCCGCAGCGCGGTGCGGATCATGTGCCGGGTCCGGGTCAGGGCTTCGGGGTCGCCGGGGGCCACGTACCGCTGGAGCCGGCCGACGGGCTGCCGCTCGGCCGGCACCTGGCGGCGCAGCACCAGCAGGGCCACGTCGTCGTCGCCGCCGCGCGCCTCGGCCATCGCGATCAGCCGGTCGGCGAGGTCTCCTACGTCGTCGGGTCCGGCGGCGACGGACCGCGCCAGGGCCCGTATGCCGTCGTCGAGGTCGGCGCCGGGCTCCTCCACCAGACCGTCGGTGCACAGCACCAGGCACTGCCCGGGGTCGAGTTCCATGGTGCCGACCGGGTAGTCCAGGCTGCCGAACTCGGCGGACAGACCGAGTGGCAGGCCCCCGTCGACGGCGATCCGGCGGCAGGTTCCGTCGTCGTGCCGGACCAGCGGGTCGATGTGCCCGGCCCGCACCAGCTGCACGACGCCGGTGGACAGGTCGGCCTCCGCGTACAGGCAGGTGGCGAAGCGGTCGGTGTCGAGTTCGTGCAGGAAGACCGAGGCGCGGGCCATCACGGTGGCCGGCGCGTGGCCCTCTGCGGCGTAGGCGCGCAGCACGATGCGCAGCTGGCCCATGACGGCGGCGGCGTGCGTGTCGTGGCCCTGGACGTCGCCGATGACGGCGCCGATCCGGCCGCCGGGCAGCGGGATCAGGTCGTACCAGTCGCCGCCGATGTCCCGGCCCAGGGAGCCGCCCGCGTAGCCGGAGCGGTAGCGGACGGCGACGTCGGCGCCGGGCACGCTGGGGATGGTGCGCGGCAGCATGGCCTGCTGCAGGCCCTGGGCGAGGTCCTTCTCCTGCTCGTAGAGCATGGCCCGCTGGAGGCTCTGCGCGATGCTGCTGCCGAGGGCGATCAGGACGTTGCGCTCCTCCAGGGTGAAGCCCCGGCGGTCGCTGTAGAGCAGGCCCATGCCGCCGATCGGGCGGGCCTGGGCGATCAGCGGCAGATAGGCCGCCGCGGTGATGTCAAGACCCGTGATGTGCGGCCACAGGATGGGGTAGCGCTCGGCGAACTCCTCCGGGGACTCGATGAAGCAGGGGCTGAGGGTGCGCACGGCCTCGCTCATCGGGTAGGGATCGTCGATCCGGGTGACGCTGGTGCCCGGCACGGAGGAGCCGTCGGGACCTTCGGCGACGAGGCGGATGCGGCCGGCCTCGACCAGGCCGAGGACCAGGCTCTTGGAGCCGAGGAGGGCCAGTCCGTGGGAGTCCTTCACGACGTCGATGACGTCCTGCACGGTGCGCGCGTGGGCGAGGGCGGCGGTGGCGGCCTCCACGACGTTGGTCTGCCTGCGCCGGGCCACGGCCTGGGCGGCCCGCTCCCGGCGCGCGGCGATGTCGCCGAGTTCCTCGGAGGCGTCCCGGAGGATCCCGATGATCCTGCGCGGCCGGCCCGCCTCGTCGCGCTGGATGTAGCCCTGGACGTGGGCCCAGCGCAGACCGCCGTCGCGGCGGCGCAGGCGGACGTAGGTGCCGTAGTTCTGGCGGCCCTCCTTCATCGTCCGGGCCACCAGCGCGTCCAGGCGCTCGCGCTCGGACCGCAGCAGCCGCTCGCCCACGGTCTGCGGACGGCCGTCGTTCTCCTCGGGGGTGAGGTCGAAGATCCGGTGGGCCTGGGCGTCCATGTGCACGAGCCCGGCGTCCAGGTCCCAGTCGAAGGTGCCCATGCCGTTGAGCGCCAGGATGGGATCCGGGTGGGCGGGCCAGTCCTCCGGGAGTGACAGGGCGGGCGCTCCCTGTTCAGCCATGGGGACACCTTGCCAGGGATTGGCTGATTCTTCGAGCCGGGGGTGGGGTAACCGGGGCCCGTGACGTTGCGGGAGGACGAGAGGACAGGAGCGCTCGATCGTGGGGTGGTTCACCGCATCCGAGTACTGGCTGAGCCGGCTGGTCTTCCAGCGGGCGCTGGCCGCGGTGTATCTGGTCGCGTTCCTGACGGCGGCCCTCCAGTTCCGCGCGCTGCTCGGCGAACGGGGCATGCTGCCGATCCCCCGCTTCCTCGAGCGGGTGCCGTTCACCCGGGCGCCGAGCCTGTTCCACCTGCGCTACTCCGACCGGCTCTTCGCGGCGGTCGCCTGGACCGGGTGCGCGGTGTCGGCGGCGCTGGTCGCGGGCGTGGACTCGCTGGTGCCGTTGTGGGCGGCGATGCTGCTGTGGCTCGTCCCCTGGGCGCTGTACCTGTCGATCGTCAACGTGGGGCAGACCTGGTACGGCTTCGGGTGGGAGTCGCTGCTGCTGGAGATCGGGTTCCTCGCGGTCTTCCTCGGCAACGACGAGGTGGCCCCGCCCGTGGTGGTGCTGTTCCTGCTGCGCTGGATCCTCTTCCGCGTCGAGTTCGGCGCCGGGCTGATCAAGCTGCGCGGCGACGCGTGCTGGCGGAAGCTGACCTGTCTGCACTACCACCACGAGACGCAGCCGATGCCGGGCCCGCTGAGCTGGTTCTTCCACCATCTGCCCGGGCCCCTGCACAAGGCGGAGGTGGCCGCCAACCACGTCACGCAGCTGCTCGTGCCGTTCCTGCTGTTCACCCCGCAGCCGATCGCCACGGTCGCCGCCTCGCTGATGATCGTCACCCAGCTGTGGCTGGTGCTGTCCGGGAACTTCGCCTGGCTGAACTGGCTCACGATCGTGCTGGCGCTGTCGGCGGTCCGCTTCCCGGGGAGCGCGCCGCCCGGGACCACCGCGCCGCTGTGGTACGAGGTCGTGGTCCTGGCCGTGGCCGCGCTGGTGGTCCTCCTCAGCTACCACCCGGTGGTGAACATGGTCTCCCACCGGCAGGTCATGAACCGCTCCTTCGACCCGCTGCACCTGGTCAACACCTACGGCGCGTTCGGCAGCGTCAGCCGCGTCCGCTACGAGGTGGTCGTGGAGGGCACGCTGGACGAGGTGCCGCACGAGGACGCGGACTGGCGGGAGTACGAGTTCCGGGGCAAGCCCGGTGCTCCGCGGCACTGGCCGCGCCAGTTCGCGCCCTACCATCTGCGCCTGGACTGGATGATGTGGTTCGCCGCGCTGTCCCCGGCCTACGCGGACGTCTGGTTCGGCGCGATGGTGGAGCGGCTCCTGGAGAACGACCGCCACACGCTCCGGCTGCTGCGCCACTCCCCCTTCCCTCCGGACGATCCCCCGCGCTACGTCCGCGCCCGGCTCTTCCGCTACCGCTACACCACCTGGCGGCAGCTGCGGGCGACCGGCGCCTGCTGGGACCGCACCTATGTACGGGAGTTCCTGCCACCGATCCGGCTGGCCACCGACACCCGGGAGCCTTGAGAGCCGCGCGCGTGAGGGGGAGGAGCCGACGGTCACGGCGTCCCTTCTCCCGGCGGTTCCCGCGGGGGCAGCAGTCCGGTGGCTTCCAGTTCCTGCCAGAAGGCGGCGGGCACCGAAGCGGCGAACTGCTCGGCGCAGTCGCGCACTTCGCCGGCCGAGCGGGTGCCCACCAGGACCGAGGCCACGGCCGGGTGGTCGGCGCAGAACCGCAGGGCGGCGCCCCGCAGGGTGAGGCCGTACCGGTCGGCCACCGCCTTCATGCGCTGGGCGCGGTCCACCAGCTCCGGTGGCGCACTGGCGTAGTTGTACGTGGCTCCGGGCCTGGGGTCCGCCAGCAGACCCGAGTTGAAGGCGCCGCCGATGACGACGGACACGCCCCGCTCGACGGCCGCGGGCAGCAGCTCCGTACGGGCGCGCTGGTCGAGCAGGGTGTACCGGCCGGCGCACAGCACCACGTCCACGTCCGTGTCGCGGACGAAGCGGGTCAGCATCTCCGCCTGGTTCATGCCCGCCCCGATGGCCCCGACCACGCCCTGGGCGCGCAGGTCCTCCAGCGCCGGATAGCCCTCACGGAAGGCCTGCTCGGCGTGGTCGTCGGGGTCGTGGAGGTAGACGACGTCGACGCGGTCCAGGCCGAGCCGTTCGAGACTGGCCTCCAGACCGCGCCGCACCCCGTCCGCGCTGAAGTCCCACGCCCGTCGGTGGGTGGCGGGCACGGCGAAACCGTGGGCGAGATCGCTGCCGCCCGCGTCCGCGGGCTCCAGCAGGCGGCCCACCTTCGTGGAGACCGTGTACGCCGACCGCGGGAGGCCGCGCAGGGCCGCGCCGAGGCGGCGTTCGGACAGGCCGAGGCCGTAGTGCGGGGCGGTGTCGAAGTAGCGGATGCCCTGTTCCCAGGCGGCGGCCACGGCCGCTCGTGCCTGCTCCTCGTCCACCTCGGTGTAGAGGTTGCCGAGGGCGGCGGCACCGAAGCCGAGGGCGCTGACCTCGACCCCGCTCCCGCCCAGCGTCCTCACCGGGCCTCCGGGCACGGCAGCGGGCCCCGCGTGCCGTGGGCGGGCAAACGGGTGTCGTAGGGGTCGACCGCGGTGATGCGGGCGGGTGTCGGGGACACGGAGGGCCTTTCGGTCGGTGGTGGGGGAACGCTCGCGGTCGGCGCGGGGTTCCGGTCGTGCTCAGGGACCGGGGGCCGGCAGCGGTGGTTCCGGGCTGTGGGTCCGGGACTCGGACCATGCGCGCAGTTCGTCGGCGCCGACCTCCTCGATCACCGCCCGCAGGGTCTGCCGGGCCGCGGCGTCGCGTTCCGGCTCGGGCAGGAGCAGGTACCGGTCGACGGCCCGGCGCAGGGTCTCCCGTGCCTGCGCGGTGAGCACCCAGCGGGAGCCGGGGTCGAACAGCTGGCGCATGCCGGTGAAGAACACGGCACCGCCCGCGATCATCGCGGTCAGCCAGGCCGGCGCGTGCAGACCGGCGGCGACGACCGTCACACAGGTGGTGGCGAGGGCGCCCAGCTCCGTGCCGCGGTGCAGCCGCCTGGCCCGTTCGCAGGACCGGATGTAGAACGTCAACTCCCGGTCGGCCAGGGCCAGCAGGGGATCCGGTTGAGCGGCCCAGGAGTGGTCGGGCACCGTTCTTCGTGTCATCGCCACATCATCGTGGCCCCGCACCCCACCGGGAAGGGGCGGTGCGGCGCGATCCCGCCGCGCCGCCCCCGGTCCTGGGTCAGTGACCCCTCGGGTGACGGCCGGCCGGTCAGGTCCTCACGACGTGGCAGAGCCCGTCTGCTCCCCGTCGCCCGGTGTCCTCGCGTCGGTGTCCGGCCGCGGCGTGTTCGGGCCCCGCAGTTCGGGCAGGCCGCCGCTCTGCCCGGGGCGGGCACCGCCGGGGTTCCGGTCGCCGTGGCCGTTCAGGTTCTGCCGGACCGAGTCCAGGATCGTCAGCCCCTGGGCGACCAGGCCGGCCGCGATCTCGCCGAGCCCGTCGGCGCCGTTCAGGACGTTGACGTTGGCCCCGGAGAGGCCTCCCGCCGCCTCCTTCACGATCAGCGGCAGCTGGTCGATCAGCATCCGGTCCAGGGCGACACGGTCGTACGACGCCGCGGCCTCGGCCTGGACCTTCATCCGCTGCGCCTCCGCGGCGGCGAGGACCCTGACCCGCTCGGCCTCGGCCTCGGCGGGCTTCACGATCTCGGCCACCAGCTCCTGCTGGCGCAGCCTGGCCTGCCGCTGGGCCAGCTCCGTCTGGGCGTCGAGCACCTCCTGCCGGGCGTGCGCCTGGGCCAGCGGGCCGGCCTGGGCCGCCTGCGCCTGGGCCCGGTCCACCTCGGCCGAGTACTCCGCCTTCACCACGGCGGTCTGCCGGGCGTACTCGGCCTGCTTGCGCGCCGCCTCCTGCTCCGCCTGGGCGGCGGCCTGGTTGGCCTGGGCCTGCGCGATCTGGGCCTGCCGCCGGATGGCCGCCTTGTGCGGCGCGGACATCGCGTCGATGTAGCCGGTGTCCCCGTCGTCGATCGACTGGATCTGCAGCGAGTCCACGATCAGGCCGATCTTCGCCATCTCGGTCTTCGAGGTGTCCAGCACCTCGGCGGCGAGCTTCTGCCGTTCGGTGACGATCTCCTCGACCGTCATCGAGCCGATGATGGCCCGCAGGTGACCGGCGAAGATCCGGCCGGTCAGGACCGACATCTGGTCCTGGTCGGAGAGGAACCGCTGGCCCGCGTTGATGATGCTCTCGGTGTCGTTGCCGACCTTGAAGGCGATGACGGCGCGCACGTGCAGCGCGATGCCCTGCTTGGTGACGCAGGTCTCGACGACCTCGGACTCGCACATGGACAGGGTGAGGAAGCGGACCTTGCGGAAGACGGGGAGCACGAACTTGCCGTGTCCCGTCACCACCCGGAACGGTGCGCCCCCCAGTCCCCGCCTGCCTCCGGAGATCAGCATCGCCTCGTCGGGGGCCGGAACGCGGTAACCGAACATGGTCTTGTTCTCCTTAGCCCGGGCCCGTCCGGTTGATCTGACTCAGCCGGATCAACCGGATCAGCCAGACCAACCGGATCAGTCCAGATCGACAGAATCGTCCCGCAATCTCTCCAGGGGGTCGCCCCACGCGATGACGTCGACCTCACGGCATCCGCGTGACTCGACCACGAGCACCGTCGCACCGATCGGCAGCGGCTCCTGCGACCAGGCGAGGAAGGTCTCGGAACCGCCTCTGACCCGTACCAGGATCTCGCCCGGACCGGCGGTGCCGCGCGTTCCGACGAGAAGCTCCCCCGTGCAGCCGATCACGGCCTCGTCCTGTGCCATCGCCGACCGGTTCCCCTCGTATTTTCCCCTCGTACGCGTCCTCTGCCTTCGACCTTAGACCCACTCGAACCGGCCGCATACGCCGCTGCACCGGCCTTTGCGCGACGGTCACCCTCTCGACGCGGCACCGGCCGCCGGGCACAGTGCTCCCTACGTACTCGCTGCGTACTCGCGAGTACAGAACCGCCCGTCCCCTGTCCGAGGAGCGCCCGTGACCAACTGGGCCGGCCGCAGTGCCGCCGAGATCGCCGCCGCCGTCAGCGAGGGACGGGCCACGCCCCGCGAGGTGGTGGCCGAGCACCTCGCCCGGATCGAGCGGCTCGACGGCCGCGTCGGCGCCTTCCGCACCGTCCGCGCCGAGGCGGCGCTGGCGGAGGCCGACGAGGTGGCGGCCCGCGGCGCCCTGGCCGGACTGCCGCTGGCGGGAGTACCGGTGGCCGTCAAGGACAACCTGGCGGTGCGGGGCGAGTCCGGCCGCGCGGGGTCGGCCGCGACCCCGGACACCCTGGCCGCGGACGACCATGTCACGGTGGCCCGGCTGCGGG
The DNA here is from genome assembly GCF_052663305.1 of Streptomyces cyslabdanicus. Lineage (NCBI taxonomy): Bacteria > Bacillati > Actinomycetota > Actinomycetes > Kitasatosporales > Streptomycetaceae > Streptomyces > Streptomyces cyslabdanicus. The sequence goes on along the minus strand of NZ_JBQRUW010000012.1, from coordinate 219,627 downwards.
CGGCGGGCGCGGTGGTCGTCGGGCTGACGAACGTGCCCGAGCTGTGCGTCTTCGGCACCACGGAGGGCGTCCACGGCATCACCCGCAACCCCTGGGCCACCACCCGGAACGCGGGCGGTTCCTCGGGCGGCAGCGCGGCGGCGGTCGCCGCCGGCATGGTCCCGATCGCCCTCGGCAACGACGGCATGGGCTCGCTGCGCATCCCGGCCGCCAACTGCGGCCTGGTCACGGTCAAGCCGGGGCACGGGGTGGTGCCCGCCGGGATCGGTGAGGGCGACTGGTTCGGCATGGCCGAGAACGGGCCGCTCGCCACGACCGTCGAGGACGCGCGGCTGATGCTCTCCGTACTGGCCGGCACCGAGCCCGTACGCCGTCGGGAGGCGGCCCCGCGCGCGATCGCCGTCTCCGTGCGCAGCCCGCTCGCCGGGGTGAACGTGAGCAGGCCCTACGCCGCCGCCACCAGGGACGCGGCACGGCTGCTGGCGGGGGCCGGCCACCGGGTCCGCCGGGCCGAGCCGCCGTATCCGATGTCGCTGGGCGTGACGGCTCTGCGGCACTGGACGGCGGGCACGGCCGTGGACGCGGCGGGCCTGGACCCGCGGCGGCTGGCCCGGCGCACCCGGGTGCACGCCGCCGTGGGACGGCGGTTCCTGAAGGGGGTGCGCGCGGACACGCGCCGGGAGGCGCTGCGGCGGCGGTTGGAGCCGCTCTTCGCCGAGTACGACGTGCTGCTCACGCCCGCGCTGGCCCGCCGCTCCCCGCAGGCCGGGCCCTGGCACGAGCGGGGCTGGCTGCGCAACGTGCTGGTCGACACCGGCTACTCGCCGATGACCCCGCCGTGGAACCTGACCGGTTGGCCCGCGATGGCGGTGCCGTTCGGCACGCTGCCCTCGGGCGCCCCGTGCGCGGTTCAACTGGTGGGACGTCCGGGCTCGGAGGCGGATCTGCTGGACCTGGCGGAGCTGATCGAGCGGCTGCGCCCGTGGCCCCGGACGGCGGACCTGCCCCTCAGAGGGCCCGGTACATGATGTGCAGGCCGACCAGGCCGTGCCGGGGGTGCTCGTAGGCCTCCGGCACGGTGCCGAGGATCCGGAAGCCGAGCGAGGTCCACAGCCCGACGGCTGGGTTGGTCTCGACGACGGCGTTGAACACCATCGCCCGGTAGCCGGCGGCCGTCGCGGCCTCGAGGACGTGCTCGGCCAGGGCGCGGCCGACGCCGCGGCCGGACTGGTCGGGGTCGACCATGAAGCCCGCGTTGGCGACGCGGGCGGCGGGACCACCGTAGTTGGGGGTGATGTAGGCGGAGCCGAGGACCGCCCCGGTGTCGTCCTCGGCGACGTACACGCGTTTGGCGGGGCCCATCCACAGGGCGCGGGCCTCCTGCTCGGCGGTGTCCGGGTCCCAGGCGTAGGTCTCGGCGGCGGCGACGATCCGGTGCCAGAAGGGCCAGATCCGCGGCCAGTCCTCGGCCGTGGCTTCTCTGATCTGCATGGGCGTGAGTCTGGCACGCCCATGCGGTCGGCGATCGCGACGGGTTCTGGCCGGGTCAGTCCACGCTGGGCAGGATGTGCGGCTCGGCCAGGTCGTCCTCGTACCCCGCCAGGCGGATCGGGGCCGAGCGGGCCCACACGTCGAGGCTGCCCAGGTCTGCGGGCCGTCGGCCCGCGCGCTCCGTGCGTTCGTCGGGTCGCTGCTCGCGATTCGTCTTCTCCGGTGTCACCGCGCACTCCTTATGTGTCGGTCACCCTCGGGGCATGCGGCCGGTCGGCACCGCGCCGCCCGAAGCCCGCTCGGGTCTGGTCATGGCATCTCGGACGCGGTGGCGTCGGCAACTGAGGTGCGAGCAGGCCGTGGTGCACCGGCTTGCCCCGGGACGGACCATGGGTGTGGATGGAACCCGTAGTCGCTGTCCGTCCACCCCAGATTAACCAAATGAGCGGCCCCCCGCTCGATGGGGCTGCAAAAAGCAGGTAACTATCTGACGTCACGCGTGTTGATTGGACCACTTACAGGCCGATTTGTCGCATCATGTGCCGAGCCGGATTCACCCCTGAGGGCTACCCGGCGCACTCGTGGGACAGTTCAGGTTCCGTTGGCCGCGCCGCAAGCTCGCCATGTTCTGCTGACCCACCACGACGGCTTTCTCGCGGGAGGACCGACGCATGGAGCTGCGCAGCGCCGAGGAGCTGATGGACCTGCTGTACGCCTGCCCGCCCGACACCCGCACCCACGCGCTGCGCACCGCCGCCCTGCTGCGCCGGCGCCATCCGGCCGACAAGGAACTCCAGGTGGCGGGCCTCGTGCACGGCATCGGCCGCCTCCTGCGGCCGGGCAGCGGGGCCGGTGCGGCCGACCGGGCGGCGGGCGCGGTGCGCGCGCTGCTCGGCGAGCGCGTCTCCCGCCTCGTACGGAGGCACGCCGCGCCCGCCGACGGCCGCCTGTCCGAGGAGGACGCGCTGTCGCTGCGCCAGGCGGCCGAGGAGGCCCGCACCACCGGTTTCGACGCGGGCGTCCTGGAGGACTGGCGCACGGTCCTGGAGCTGGTCGCGGCGGGCAACTTCCAGCTGCGGACCGTGGATTGACACAACGGGCACGAATGACACGGCGTCAACCGAGCCCCGGCCGCCGGAGAGGACGGTCCGGGTCAGCGGTTCACCACTTGCCCGGCGCGTAGTCCTTGAGGAAGACCCCGTACAGGTCCTCGCCCGCCTCGCCGCGGACGATCGGGTCGTAGACGCGGGCGGCGCCGTCCACCAGATCGAGCGGGGCATGGAAGCCGGCCTCGGCGAGACGGACCTTGTCGGGGTGCGGACGCTCGTCGGTGATCCACCCGGTGTCGACGGCCGTCATCAGGATGCGGTCCTTCTCGAACATCTCCTCGGCGCTGGTGCGCGTGAGCATGTTCAGGGCGGCCTTGGCCATGTTGGTGTGCGGGTGGCCCGCGCCCTTGTAGCCGCGGTTGAACACGCCCTCCATGGCGGAGACGTTGACGATGTAGGTGCGGCGGGCCGCGGCGGCCGCCATCGCCGGACGCAGCCGACTGATCAGGATGAAGGGCGCCGTCGAGTTGCAGAGCTGGACCTCGAGCAGCTCCACCGGCGTGACGTCCTCCACCGCCTGGACCCAGCTGTTGGTGTCGTGCAGGTCGGGCACCAGACCGCCGGCGTCGATGGCCGTGCCGGCCGCGATCCGCTCCAGGGACGCCGAGCCGGAGACCAGGGCCAGGTCGGTGACGTCCTGGGCGGTGAGCGCGCCGCCGCCCGCCACCGGCAGCTCCGCGACCGCTCCCGAGCCGAACGTGCCGATCACCTCGGCCGCGGGCAGCTCACCGGCCGGCAGCGGCCCCGACTCGGCGGCGACCAGCTCGCTGTAGGCCTGCGGGGAGCGCCGTACGGTCTGGGCGGCGTTGTTGATCAGGATGTCCAGCGGTCCCTCGGCCGCGACCGAGTCGGCCAGGGCCACCACCTGGGCCGGGTCACGCAGGTCGATACCGACGATCTTCAGCCGGTGGATCCAGTCGGCGCTGTCGGGCTGGGCCTTGAAGCGGCGGATGGCGTCGCTGGGGAAACGGGTCGTGATCGTCGTGTGCGCGCCGTCGCGCAGCAGCCTCAGCGCGATGTACATGCCGATCTTGGCGCGGCCTCCGGTGAGCAGGGCGCGCTTGCCCGTGAGGTCGGCGCGGGCGTTCCTGCGGGCGCGGTTCTCGTCGGCGCACCGCGGGCAGAGCTGGTGGTAGAAGTAGTCGACCTCGACGTAGCGGGTCTTGCAGACGTAGCAGGAGCGCGGGCGCTGGAGTATGCCCGCGATCTGCCCCGCCCCGGTCGCGGAGGAGGGCAGGATGCCCTCGGTCTCGTCGTCGATGCGCTGCGCGGAGCCGGTGGCCGTGGCCTCCGTGACCGCCTTGTCGTTCGCGGTCTTGGCGGCCCGGCGCTCCTGGCGGCGGCGCTGCTTGACCGTGCGGTAGATGTGCGAGGTGGCCCGGCGCACGGCGACGGCGTCCGGGTGGTCCACCTCGATCTCGTCGAGCTCCCTGAGCACATCGAGGCACACGGCGAGGCGTTCGGGGTCGATACCGGGCCCGTACACCACTTCGTCCGTGGCCGTCGAGCCGTCGTCTGTCACCGTCATCGCGCTGCCGTTCCCTGATCACCCGTGCGGCGCTCCGACTCGCGCCTGCTTTCGAACCGGGGATTTTACGGCAGCGCCGGGTCCGTAGGCCAAACGGCGGTGATCAGGGGCCGCAGACCGTGATCAGGGTCTCCACCTCCTCGGTCACGGCGCGGGCGAGCCGGCTCAGGTCGGGCACGGCCTTCGCGTCGGCGACGAGCCCGTAGTGGACCTGGCCGCGGTAGGTGGAGATGGCGACGGCCAGGGACTGGCCGCGGGCCAGCGGCGCGAAGGGGTAGACCTCGGTGAGCGGGTGGCCGCCGAGTTTCAGGCCGATGCCGGGCAGCGGCACGCTGGTGACCAGGATGTCGAACCACAGCCGGGCGGCCTGGGCGACCAGCGGTCCGCCGAGCCGGTGGCCGAGGGCGGGCACGTGGTCGGCGAGCAGCGCGACGGCGCCCGCGCCCCGGTTGGGGCCGGCGTCCTTGTTGCGGTCCATGGCCGTGCGGACGGCGCCGAGCCGGCGCAGCGGGTCCGGGTCGCCGACGGGGAGTTCCATCAGGTAGCCGGAGAGCCGGTTGCCCTGCGGGTGGGCGCTGCGCGGGCGGCGCCTGGAGACCGGGATCAGGGCGCGGGGCGCGATCCCCTCGGTGCCCTCGCCCCGCTCGTCGAGCCAGCGCCGCAGCGCGCCGGCGACGACCGCGATCAGTACGTCGTTGACGGTGCCGCCGACGGCCTTGCGGACCAGGTGCACGTCGTCGATGTCGACGACCGCCCCGGCCGTGCGCCGGGTCCCGGTGGGCTCGGCGGTGAGCGCCGGGGTGGAACGCGTGGCGAGGGACGTGCGGGCGACCGAGGCGCCGATGTCCAGGGCGCGGCCCACGTTGGACAGCGCGCCGCGCAGCGCCTCGGGCAGCTTGCGGACGTCGGGCAGCGGACCGCGTGCGGGCGTGGCCGGACGGGGCCGCACGGTGGGCAGGTCCATGGGGTCCAGGACGGCCGCGGCGAGGGTCAGGGCGCGCAGGCCGTCGGCGAGGGCGTGGTGGAACTTGAACAGCACGGCGAAGGACACGCCGTCCTCGCCCGGCAGCACGTGCGCCTCCCACGGCGGGCGGTTGCGTTGCAGCGGGCGCTGCATGAGCCGGCCCGCGGCCGCGTGGAAGTCCCTGGCCGGGGCGTGCAGCCGGACGTGGTGGAGCGGGTCGAAGCCGGGATCGGGTTCGCGGGCCGCGCCGCCGAAGCCGAGCGGCGGGCGCAGCCCCTGGGCGAGGGGCCGGCGCAGGTCGAGCGGCCGCCACACGTCCCGGATGCGCATGCGCAGGCCGGGCACGGCGGCCGCGCGGGCGGCGAGCAGGTCGGCCGCGTGCGCTCCGGCGGTCGGCGAGTGCGCGGAGAAGACCCCGAGGGCGCCGAGGTGCATGGGGTGGTCGGCGGACTCGATGTTCCAGAACGCCAGGTCGAGGGGAGCGAGCAGGTCGGGAGTCAATGGCTTGCCTCGCATCGGCGGTGGGTGTGTGCGCAGTCAACCGCCCTCGACTGATTACAGTCAAGTACGATCAAGCTACTCTCAGTTAACAACAGATTAAGTCCGACCCCGGGAGAAAGGGGTGGGACACTTGGGCCCTTTGGGGTCACTTCGCCCCCGAGCCGGTTGTCGCGTGGCTCGGCGGCCGGTGCGGCGGCGGGTCCATCTCATGCGGGAAGACCTCCGGGTAAGACGTCACTGCCTGCATGATCCGGTCTGGAGGCCGGTCAGCCCGGCAACCCGCGGGTGTCGCGCGCGACGCGTCGCGGCTCGGCGCCTCGCGCACGCCCCCCGACGCACCGGCCGGACGCACCGGCCCGAGCGTTCGGGTCGGTCCCATCGGCGCCCGGCGGGCTACGGGACGACGCGGTGTCGAGGGTTGCGGAACGCGTTGCCGGGGGCTACGGGACGTGCTGTCCCTTCCCGAGGGCGATCACTCCGCCCGGGGAGACGGTGTACAGCTCGGCGTCCCGTTCGGGATTGACGCCGATCGTCGCGCCGGGGGGCACCTCGACGTTCTTGTCCAGGACCGCGCCGCGCACGATGGCGCCCCGGCCCACCCGGACGTTGTCGTGCAGCACCGAGCCCTGGACGACCGCGCCCGGGTCGACCCGGACACCCGGCGACAGCACGGAGCGGGTGACCTGCCCGCGGATCAGGCAGCCGGCGCTGATGATCGACTCGCCCGCGATCCCTCCCGCGTTGAACCGGGCCGGCGAGAGCTGGCCCGAATGGGTGTAGATCGGCCAGTCGCGGTTGTAGAGGTTGAACGCGGGGCGCTCGGCGATCAGGTCCATGTGGGCGTCGTAGTACGCGTCGAGCGTGCCCACGTCCCGCCAGTAGCCCTGGTCGCGGCTGGTCTCGCCGGGCACGTGGTGGGCGCCGAAGTCGTACAGCCGCGCCTCGCCGCGGTCGGTGAGCCGAGGCAGGATCGAGCCGCCCATGTCGTGCACCGACCGGTCGTCCTCCGCGTCCCGCTGGAGCGCCTCGACCAGCACCTTGGTGGTGAAGACGTAGTTGCCCATGGAGGCGAAGACGTGCTCCGGGTCGTCGGGCAGCCCCGGAGGCTCGGCGGGCTTCTCCAGGAAGCGCTGCACGGCCTGCCCGTCCGAACCGGGCGTGACCACACCGAACGACGACGACTCGGAGCGCGGCACCCGGATGCTCGCGACCGTCACGCCCGCGCCGCCCTCGATGTGCTCCTTGAGCATCTGCCGCGGGTCCATGCGGTAGACGTGGTCGGCGCCGAACACCGCGACGTAGTCGGGCTGTTCGTCGTGGATCAGGTTGAGCGACTGAAGGATCGCGTCGGCACTGCCCAGGTACCAGCGGGGTCCGAGCCGCTGCTGCGCGGGCACCGGGGTGATGTAGTTGCCGAGCAGGCTGGACATCCGCCAGGTGGTGGTGATGTGCCGGTCGAGGGAGTGCGACTTGTACTGGGTCAGCACGCAGATGCGCAGGATGTCGCCGTTGACGAGGTTGGACAGGACGAAGTCGACGAGCCGGTAGGTGCCGCCGAAGGTGACCGCGGGTTTGGCGCGGTCCGCGGTCAGGGGCATCAGCCGTTTGCCCTCCCCGCCCGCGAGGACGATCCCGAGGACCGAAGGTCCACCACGACGCATGGCCGCTCCCCTCACCCGGTTGCCTGCCTCCTGCCCCTGGGCAGGAGGAACTGAGCCCTAACCCTGTCCGAGGATCTCCTCGTAGAGCCGCACGGTGCGCCGGGCGACCGCGTCCCAGCCGAACTCCTCCACCGCGCGCCGTCGTCCGGCCTCACCCATGCGGCGGGCGCCGCCGCGGTCCGCGAGCACCGAGTCGAGGGCGCGGGCGAGCCCGGCCTCGAAATCGTCGTCCACGCGCACGAGTACCCCCGTCCGGCCGTCCTCGACCACCTCGGGGATCCCGCCGACCCGGGAGGCCACGACGGGGGTGCCGCACGCCATCGCCTCCAGGTTGACGATGCCCAGCGGCTCGTAGACCGAGGGGCAGACGAAGACGGCGGCATGGGTGAGCAGCTGGATCACGTCCGGGCGCGGCAGCATCCGCGCAATCCAGTGCACGCCGTCGCGGGTCCGGCTCAGCTCCTGGTACAGGTCCCGGAACTCCCGGTCGATCTCCGGTGTGTCCGGCGCCCCCGCGCACAGCACCACCTGCGCGGCCGGGTCGATGCCCCGGACCGCCCGCAGCAGCTGGGGCACGCCCTTCTGCCGGGTGATGCGGCCGACGAACAGCACGTACGGGCGGTCCGGGTCGAGCCCGACCCGGTCGAGGGCGTCCGTGCCGGGGTCCGGACGGTACAGACCGGTGTCGATGCCGTTGTGGATGACGTGCACCCTGGCCGGGTCGAGCGTCGGGTAGCAGCCGAGGATGTCCTCGCGCATCGCGCCGGAGACCGCGACGACCGCGTCGGCGGACTCGATCGCGGTGCGCTCGGCCCAGCCCGACAGGGCGTAGCCGCCGCCGAGCTGTTCGGCCTTCCAGGGGCGCAGGGGCTCCAGGGAGTGCGCCGTCATCACATGCGGCACGCCGTACAGCAGTTTGCCGAGGTGCCCGGCGAGGTTGGCGTACCAGGTGTGGGAGTGGACGAGTTCGCGGCCCCGCAGCGCGGCGGCCATGGCGAGGTCCACGGAGAAGGTGCGCAGCGCGTCGTTGGCGCCGTCCAGCGCGGGCCAGGGGCGGTGGCGTACGACACCGTCGGCGCGGCCCTCGCCCCAGCAGTGCACCTCCAGGTCCACCAGCGGCCCGAGCTCCCGCGCGAGGAACTCGACGTGGACGCCCGCACCGCCGTACACGTCCGGCGGGTACTCCCGGGTCAGCAGTCCCACGCGCACCCGCAACCCCCTGGTCCGAAGCGGCCGGTTGCCTTCATGGTGACTCGGATGCGGCCCGCGGGGAAGAGCCCGGCACCCGGGTGAGGCAGCAGTCCCCGCAGAGTCCGCCGCCGGGGACGCGGTAGTACAGGCAGCAGCTGCGCCGCCGGAAGCCGGTGCCTGCGCCGGTTCCGGTGAGCGTGCCCGCTCCGTCGAGGAGGGGATGGGCGAGGAGTCGCGCGGTCAGCTCCCGGACGCGGTCGCCGGTCGCGGTACGGCCGCTGTCGCGCGCCCGGTTCTCCAGCAGGCGTGCCGCGGCCGCCAGCGCGGAGGCCGCGTTGCCCCGCAGCAGCCCCGGCGCGAGCCGGTAGCGGGCGATCAGGGCGGCCGCCAGAGGTTCGAGGTGCCCGTTCAGGACGATGTCCGCGACCGTCCCCGGGTCCGCCGGGCGGGCACGCACCTCGGTGAGCCAGAGGTCGTCCGGGGCGCTGCCGGCGGGGTCCCAGCGGATCAGGCGGGCGTCCAGGTCGGGGAGCCGCCCGTAGAGCACGGCGCAGCCGAGCGCGGCCGACCACAGCCGGGCGGCGAGCCCCTGGTGCGCGACCGACGCGGCGACCCTCGCCTCGGGGGCGCCGATGCCGTCGGCGACCCGGCGGACCCTGGCCATCAGGGGATGCGTCACGGCATCCGCGGCGGGGTCCGCGTAGGCCTGGGCGAGGGTGGGCAGCGGCCGGCGCGGCGGGGTGCCCGTGCGCAGGACGAAGAAGCCGCCGAGGTCGTTCAGTGCGGCGAGGTCGGGGGCGAGGTTCACGGGAAGCAGTACTACCAAGGCCCTCGAAGGGATGCGCAAGAGGCTCCCGCGGGGGCTCCCCCGTCCCGTGTCGCCCACCCGGGGGAGGACGGCGGGCGGGGCGTACTCCATCGGCAGTAGGACCTATTGACTGCTCAGGGACGACGACGGGAGCCGATCGGCACGGCAGGCTGGTCAACCATGGAAGCCGACCGTTCGTCGCGCCGGGGCCGCCGCCCCGGCCCCACGCGGAGGAGCAGCTCATGAGCGCCCTCGCGCTGTCCGTGCTGCTGTCCTTCGTGTCCGCCGTGGCCTACGCCGGCGGTGCGATAGTCCAGGAGCGGGTCGCGGTGTCCTCCCCCGGCGAGCAGTACGCGCCGCTGCGCCGGCCCGCCTGGTGGGCGGCGCTGGCGCTGAACGGTCTCGGCGGGCTGCTGCACGTGGTGGCCCTGGCCTACGGCCCGCTCAGCCTGGTTCAGCCGCTGGGCGCCCTGACCATCGTGTTCGCGCTGCCGATGGCGGCGCTGTTCGTCGGCCGGCGGGCCGGCGCCGCCGCCTGGCGCGGCGCGATCATGGCGACGGTGGGGCTCGCGGGTCTGCTGTCCCTGGTGGGCGAATCCCAGGCGCAGTCACTGAGCAGCGCGCAGCGCGCGGGCCTGGCCGTGGTGACCGCCGGTGTGCTCGCGGCCCTGACGGTCGCGGGCCGGGCGGCCCACCGGCATCCGGCGGTGCGCAGCGTGCTGCTCGCCACCGGCTCCGGCGCGGCCTTCGGCATGTCGTCGGTGTTCACCAAGACCGTCGCGGTCGACTTCACCGACGGGATCGAGGCGGCGGAACTGCCGTCCCTGGCCGTGATAGGCGTCCTGGCCACGGCCGGGATCCTGCTGTCGCAGGCGTCGTACCGGGGCGGCGGTCTGGCGGCGCCGCTGGCGACGCTGACGGTGGTGAACCCGGTGCTGGCGGCCGCGGTCGGGATCACGCTGTTCGGCGAGACCTTCCGCTACGGCACGGCGGGCACCGTGCTCGCCCTCGGCTGCGGTGTGGTGGCCTCGGGCGGGCTGATCCTGCTGATGACCGAGCGCATCGACCGTACGGCTCCGGTCGTGGTGGCGGGGCCGGTGCCCGCCGAAGAGGGGCCGCGGGCCGAAGAGGGGCTGCGGACCGAAGTTGCGCCGTCCGCCGAAGAAGGGGGGCCGCGGGCCGAAGTGGCGGCGTCCGCCGAGGAGACGCCGTCCACTGGGGCTGGCGGGGCCGCCGGGCGGGCCATGCCGGCGGACGCCGTCGTCGTGCCGGCCGACGCGCCCCTCGTGCCGGTCCCGGCGGCGGCGTGGGAGCGGCACCCCGTGCCGGGCGAACCGCTGCTGGTGCTCGGTCCGTTCCACGGTGCCTCGTGCCAGGGCCGGCAGATCTACCCGAACGCCTGCGTCCCGCTGCCCGCGCCCGACCGGCAGGGGTCCCGCGTCGCCTCCTGACACCGCCGGCTCCGCGCCGTCAGATCCTGACGCCGCCGGCTCTCAGATAGGCGAGCGGGTCGACGTCGGTGCCGAAGCCGGGTCCCGTACGGACCTCGAAGTGCAGATGCGGTCCGGTGACGTTGCCCGTGGCCCCGGAGCGGCCGATGCCGCGCCCGGCGGAGACCGTCTGCCCGACCCGCACGGATATCGCCGACAGATGGCCGTACTGCGTGTAGTGGCCGTCCGCGTGCCGGATCACGACCTGGTAGCCGTAGGCGCCGCCCCAGCCCGCGCTGACCACCTGGCCGGCCGCGGCCGCCTTCACGGAGGTCCCGGTGGGGACCTCGAAGTCGACGCCGGTGTGGTAGCCCTTCGACCAGAGGGCACCGTTCGCGTGGTAGGGGGTCCCGATGCCGCCGCTGACGGGGGCGACGAGGGTGTGCTGGGCGGAGCGGGACGGGGACTTGGCCGTGCCGGAGGCGGGCTTGTCCTCGCGGGCCGGGCGCGAGGCGGTCGATGTCTTGCGGTGCGGCTCGGCGACCGTGCGCGACCTGGGCACCGCGAGCCGCTGGCCCGGCAGGATCAGGTTCGGGTCGGCGCCCACGGTCGTGCGGTTGGCGGCGTACAACTGCCGCCAGCCACCTGAGACATGACGCTCCTCGGCGATGCCGGAGAGGGAGTCGCCGCGGACCACCGTGTACATCTCGGCGCTGCCGGCCCGGGCCTGCGGCGCGGTCTGCGGCCGTACGTCGACCTCGCGGGCGGCGCCCTTGGCACCGCGCGCGGTGCGCTGTGCGGCGGTGTCCGGGTGGACGTCGGGGGTGCCGCCGCCCCGGGTGAGACCGGCCCGTGTCGAGCACACCGGCCAGGCGCCGGGGCCCTGCCCGTCGAGCACCTTCTCCGCGACGGCGATCTGCTGGTCCCGGCTGGCCAGGTCGGCGCGGGGCGCGTACCGCGTCCCGCCGTACGCCGCCCAGGTCGACCGGGTGAACTGGAGCCCACCGTAGTAGCCGTTGCCGGTGTTGATCTGCCAGTTGCCGCTCGACTCGCAGGCGGCCACCTTGTTCCAGGTGGAGGCGTCTGCGGCGTGCGCGGCTCCGGCGCCGACGAGCGGAATGGCCATCCCTGCGCCGCCCGCCGTGACGGTGAGCGAGGCGCGGTTGATCCTGTTCGGCTGGTACCGGCGGTGCCGGCCGCGTACGGCCATCTCAAGCCTCCTCGACATGCGTCAGGAGGGGCGAAAGTAACCGCCGCGAACAGGCCGTGACAAGACGGCTATCGGCCGGTTCGTCACCCCAAGTGGCGGGTTACGGCCGCTGGTTGGCTGGATCGGCGGGCCAAGCGCTGAGCCGTCGGGCACCCGGCGCACGTATGGAGGGGTGCCGGATTCCGGATGTGCGCGCGCCGTACCGGCACGTCAGGATGGTCGAAAGGGCATGAGCGGCGATACTGGCGGGCACGGCGGCGCGACGGACGGCGGGCCGGCGACGGGACCAGCCGACGGAGGGCCCTTCGGCGGACCGGCCGACGGCGGCGGGGCCCCAGCGTTCCACCTGACGATTCACCTGGCGATTCACCGGAATTTCGAGGAGCAGGCGGTATGAGCACTACAGCCCAGATCGGCGTCACGGGACTCGCGGTCATGGGCCGCAACCTCGCCCGCAATTTCGCGCGCAACGGCTACGCGGTCGCACTGCACAACCGGACGGTGGCCCGGACGCACGACCTGGTCGAGGAGTTCGGGAACGAGGGGGACTTCGTCCCGGCCGAGACCGCGAAGGAGTTCGTGGCGGCCCTGGAGCGGCCGCGCCGCCTGATGATCATGGTGAAGGCCGGCGAGCCGACCGACGCGGTGATCAAGGAGTTCGCCCCGCTGCTCGAGCCCGGCGACATGATCATCGACGGCGGCAACGCGCACTTCGCGGACACCCGGCGCCGGGAGCGGGAACTGCGCGAGCAGGGCATCCACTTCGTCGGCGCCGGGATCTCCGGCGGCGAGGAGGGCGCGCTGCACGGGCCGAGCATCATGCCGGGCGGGTCAAAGGAGTCGTACGCCTCGCTGGGCCCGATGCTGGAGAAGATCTCCGCGAAGGCGAAGGACGGCGCGCCGTGCGTCACGCACGTCGGACCCGACGGCGCCGGGCACTTCGTGAAGATGGTGCACAACGGCATCGAGTACGCCGACATGCAGCTGATCGGCGAGGCGTACCAGTTGCTGCGGGACGTGGCCGGGTACTCCCCCGCGCAGATCGCGGAGATCTTCCGCACCTGGAACACGGGCCGGCTCGACTCGTACCTGATCGAGATCACGGCGGAGGTCCTGTCCCACGTGGACGCGGCGACCGGCAAGCCGTTCGTGGACGTGGTGGTGGACCAGGCCGAGCAGAAGGGCACCGGCCGCTGGACGGTCCAGATCGCCCTCGACCTGGGCGTGCCGGTCTCGGGCATCGCGGAGGCGGTCTTCGCCCGGTCCCTGTCGGGCCACGCGGACCTGCGGAAGGCCTCGCGCGGACTGGCGGGCCCGAAGGCGTCCCCGCTGAGCGAGTCGGAGGCGGCCGCCTTCGCCGACCGGGTGGAGCAGGCGCTGTACGCCTCGAAGATCGTGTCCTACACCCAGGGCTTCCACGAGATCGCCGCGGGCAGCGCGGAGTACGGCTGGGACATCGACCTCGGCGCCGTCTCCGCCATCTGGCGCGGGGGCTGCATCATCCGCGCGGCCTTCCTGGACCGGATCCGCGCCGCGTACGACGCCCGCCCGGACCTGCCGAGCCTGCTGTCCGACGACACCTTCGCCCAGGAGATCGCGGCGGCCCAGGACGACTGGCGCGAGGTCCTGGTCGCCGCGACCCGGCAGGGCGTGCCCGCCCCCGGCTTCTCCGCCGCCCTCGCGTACTACGACGCCCTGCGCGCCGAGCGGCTGCCCGCCGCGCTCACCCAGGCGCAGCGGGACTTCTTCGGGGCGCACACGTACCGGCGGGTGGACCGGGACGGTTCCTTCCACACGCTGTGGGGCGGCGACCGCTCGGAGGTGACGGCATAGGGGTACGGCTCCGCCGGCCGCCTCGACCGGGGGTGGCCGCGTAGCGGGCAGAAGACGGTGGGCGGCCAGTCGGCCGCCCACCGTCTTCCTTCGTTCGCGGGCGAGCCAAGGGGTGCGGACGCCTGCGCGCTGGAGGCATACGAACAGCGAACTCGTCACGAACGCCCTGCGCTGCGGCTCGCCGCCCATGAGCCTGCGACTCATCCGTGACCGCACGCTGATCTGCGAGGTCTCCGACAACAGCAACACCGCGCCGCACTTGCGTCGGTCACGGGTCTTCGACGAAGGCGGCCGCGGTCTGCTCCTGGTCGCCCGGCTCACCCGCAACTGGGGCAGCAGGCAATCGCGCATCGGCAAGACCATCTGGGCCGAACAAGCCTTCCCACCGCCCGCGTGACCAAGCAAGACAGCAAGATCTCAGCCAACGAGATCCTCTCCCGCCACGAACCCGAGGTCGCACGGAAGATCCTGCTTGACCACTGCGGCCGCAGCACCGTCTGGTGGGCGGCGCTCGCTGCCGCCACGACCTTCGAGTACGACGGCGAGAAGACCACCTCCAAAGAGCTCCTCGACTCCCTGGCCGGCGCACTCGCAGAGGCGCAGACCTCCCGACCTGGCCTTCGGAGCAGGCCCCGGCAGCGGACCGAGCGTCAAGTCAGGGCTCGGCGGCGGGTCAGGCGTCAAGTCAGGGGTGGTCCCGGCTCCGGGTTCGGTACCGGCTCCGGGCCCGGCGGGATCGGGGACGGTGAAGGTTCCGGGGGCGGAGGACCCGGCGGAGGGCCGGGGATCGGGCCCGGAGGCGCGGGCGGGATCGGGCCGGGACCTGGCGGCGGGCCGGGCGGCGGGCCCGGCGGTGGTGGCGGGGTCGGACCGGGGCCCGGCGGCGGGCCGGGCGGCGGACCCGGCACCGGAGGGGGCTCCGGGGCCGGAGGCGGCTCCGGTGGGGGCACGGGGTGCGGTCGCGGCTGCGGATGCTGAGGGTCCGGACCCGGCATGGGCGAGGGCGAGGTGGGGTCCGGGTACGGCTCGGTCATGGCGTCCTCCGGCCAGTCGGTCGACATCGGCTCTGGACTACTCCCCCACCTACCCGACCCCCGCGCCACCAGTCACCCGACGGAGGCACGGCGAGCAGCCGGGCGGACTCACGGGACACGCGGCGTGTCCCGCTGGAGGCCGGCCGCCCCGTCGCCCCCTCGTCCGGGGCCGTCCCCCTCGCCTGCGGGGCGACCCGCCGGTCAGGACCTTGGGCAGGGCGTGCCGTTCGCCGGGCCTGTCGGCCGCGTGCGGCTCCCTCGGCGACGCCCGCGGGTCGCGGCACGTGCCGGGAGCGGCCAGCAGCCGGGTGGGGCGGTCAGGCGGGGCGGTGCAGGGCCGCGCGTGCCGCTGCCTCGAAGCCCGGTCGTGGGCTGGAGAGGACGGGGACCGGCGTCGTCGTGAGGCGCTGGGCGGGGGCCATGGAGGCCTGGGCGAGGACGATCGCGTCGGCGTGGGTGACCCGGTCGGCCGCGGCGGCCACCTCGCGCGCGTATCCCCCGGTGTCACCAGCCTCGAAGCGGGACCATGCGGAGTCGACGAGCACGGGCCGGACGGTGACGGCACGCCCGGCACGCCGGGCCTCCTCCTCGATGAGCGCGGTGGTCGGCGCGAGGGTGCTCGCCACCGCCGCGAGGAGGACCACCCGCGGCCCGGCGGCGACCGCGGCGACCGCCATGGGCCGGTCCACCCGCAGCACCGGCACGGCGATCCCCGCCGCCCCGGCCTCCGCGACGCCCCCGAGGGTCGAGCAGGTGCACAGGACCGCCCGGGCACCCTCGGCGACCGCCCGGCCCAGCACCGCCCCCACCGCGTCCGCCACCGCCGCCGGACCCTCCCGGCGGGCCCGGCCCAACAACTCCTCGTCGACGAAGTGCCGTAGCCGGAGGCCGGGGTGGGTCTCGTCGCGCAACGCGTCGAAGACGGGGACGTGCACCGGCGAGGTGTGCAGCAGGGCGAGCATCGCCGCTCAGATCCGTTCCGGACGCGCCGCGAGCGATCGCCCGGGGCGTTCGAGGACGAAGTATCGAACGTCGCTCACGGTCACGCTCCTGGTCGATCAGCTCGATACGGCCTGCGGGCTGCGCTCCTGGTCGGAACCCGGCACCGGCTCGGAGGCGTCGGCGCCGAGCGCCACCATACGGTTGTCCGCGTCGACATGGACGACCCGCGGCCGCAAGGCCCGCGCCTCGGCGTCGGTGACCTGGGCATAGCTGATGATGATCACCAGGTCTCCGGGGTGCACGAGATGCGCGGCGGCCCCGTTGATCCCGACGACCCCGGACCCGCGCTCCCCCTCGATGACGTACGTCTCCAGGCGGGCGCCATTGGTGACGTCGACGATGTGGACGAGCTCACCGGGCAGCAGGTCGGCGGCGTCGAGCAGGTCCGCGTCGATGGTCACCGATCCCACGTAGTGCAGGTCGGCCTGGGTGACGGTGGCGCGGTGGATCTTGGACTTGAACACAGTACGCAACATCGGTGCACTCCTGCAAGTAGGCTCCCTGCCTGCGTTTTTGCAGGTCAAGGGCTGTTTCGACACCTTACAGCCAGTCGCATGTTCGGGCATCTTTCCCCAGGTTTTTCAGGACTCATGCTGACCCAATGCTGATTTTGCTGACGGTGCATCAGGCGCCGGGAAGGGTGCTCGGGGCCAGCCTCGCTCCCCGGGCTACCTCTCACCAACGGCAGAGATCAGCCACCAACGGCAGAGATCAGCGTATGCAGCGGCCCTTCGAAGACCTTCGCGATGATCGCCACAGCGGGGCTCGGCTACCCGACTGTCACATCGAACAAGATCTCTCGTCGGGTCCGGCGGCGCGCAACATAGCCGCTAAACGCCGGTTGGCCAAACCGGCGATTCTTCTGATCTTTAGTGGTCAGACGGCTCTCCAAGGGTCGGTAATCGATGCATGAACAGGCCATGGTGGAACCTCAGCCCGATCTGGTAATTACTCCGCAACGTTGATGTTGTTCGGGGGGTTGAATACGCAGAACTCGTTGCCTTCCGGGTCGGCAACGACGATCCAGCGAAAGCCGTGTTCGCTGAGTTCTTCAGAGAGCTTCGCAGCGCCGAGCCGTTCGAGGCGATTGACCTCGGATACCAGGTCTGCGGTGCCAAAGTCGAGGTCAAGGTGCATGCGGTTCTTGCCCTGCTTGGGTTCTGGGACGTGCTGCAGGAGAAGGGTTGGTGCAGGAGCGGGCCCGACCAGGCTCAGGTAGGGGGGTCCGTGGAAGCCGCGCCGGTAGTCCAGCGGGGCGAGCGCGGCGAGCCAGAAGTTCGCTTGCGCTTCGGTGTCGACACAGTCCAGCGTCACAACGATCTGCATGGCGGAACGGTAGGAGGCTTGGTACGTCCTGACGATCCATTTTTCGGCAGCACCCGAGGTGGTGCTGCCTCTCTTCAGGCCCAAGCATCCTCTGCGAGCTCTTATGCCGGCGAGTCCTTCTTCGACCAGTCCTTGCGAGGACCGCCGCGGGTGATCCTCCGGGTCATCAAGGTGATGAGTGCCCAGGTCAGGTGAGCTTCGGAATGTTGTGGAAGACGTTCGTAGTCGCGGACGTTGCGCCGGGCCTTCATGATCCAGCCGAAGGTTCGTTCGACTTTCCAGCGGCGGGGCAGGACGACGAAGCCTTTCGCGCCGCGGGGTCGGGAGACCGTTTTGAGGGTCCTGTTGAGGAAGTCTTCGGACCAGTTGACGAGCTGGCCGGCGTAGGCAGAGTCGGCCCAGACCTTTCCACCAGCCGCTTGGTCTGCAGTCCTGCGGGTCTGGCTTCCATGAGCGCGACGCGGACCAGGTCGCCGTAGTGCTCGGAAAGGGGCCGGGCCTGACCTGCGCCGCGGCTGCGGCGGGCCATGGGTCAGTCGCCTTTGAGGAGCTGGGCGAGCTGCTCGTCCAGGGTGAACGTGCCGGTCTCGAGCGCGGCCTCGAGCCAGTCGGCGGCCCCGCGGACCTTCGCGATCGAGCGGCGGATCGTCTCGCGTTCGTCGTCGCTGAAATCCTGGTCACGCAGGCGGGGAACAAGCCTGCCCAGGGTGGCGACGTATTGGTGCGCGGAGCCGACCAGGTCGAGGTACTCCATCGTGTGCTCGATCTTGCGGACCGCGGGGACATGCTCACGGATCCGTTCACGGACCTGTTCGGAGTTGTCGAACTGGGCCCCGTTGACGGTAAAGCGGGTGTCGTCGTTGCGCATCGCCTGCCGGGCGACGCGAGGACGTTGCAGCAGCTCGGAGGTGACCGAGGTGGCCACCTCGTCATCGCGGGTGAGCTCCTTGACGACCTTGACCCGCTCCGCGGCCGGCATGCTCGTGGCCGTCTCCGGGCGGCTGAGCAGAGACGCCGTCCCGTCGAAGATGTTCGGGCCCGCCAGATGTCGCCCACTCTGCTGTTCATCCCGGTGCCCGAGGGCAAGAACGTGAAGAACCGGCTTCACCTCGACGTCAGCCCGATCGACGGCAGTACCAAGGACGAGGTGACCAGATTGCTCGGCCTCGGCGCCACCAGGACAGATCTGGGCCAGGGCTCAGACCGAAACTGGTTGGTCATGGCAGACCCCGAGGGCAACGAGTTCTGCGTCCTGCGCACCCTGGCACCGCAGAACTAGGCCGCGAGCGGGCACCCCCACCCCGTCACACACTGCAACCATCACGTTGCCGAGAAGACCTCACTGCGCACACCGCCGCCGTTGACAGCGGCTGAGAGCGGTGCGCGCCGCCCTCAGCGTCGGTCATGTCACGGGGCATGGCGAAGGGTATCGAGCCTTGAGGTGCGATCTCGGCTGAACCTCTGAACTCCCGCAGATCCGCTCAGGTCGCGGCAGAAGCGGACGCTATGCCGCCCGAGCACATCGCGGCAGACATCCGGTTACTTCGCAACGGTCAGCGGGCGGGATTGAGGAGCGCGTTCTTCCACCACTCAGGCGGCTCGCCATGCCACCAGACAATGCCCCTGCTGTCTGGCTCTGCGCCTTCGATCATGCCGCCAGGAGGCTCGCCCAACTCGGCGTCGAGGATCTGGCCGACGACCCAGCTCACTGGCAAGTCGTCATCGATCCGGGGGCGCAGACCGATCGTGCCGTCTTCCCACCAGCCTTGATAGGCCACGCAGATCGTGTCTTCGCCCACAGTCCATGAGTCCAGGATCCGTAGATCGCCGTTCTCTTCGCTCGGGCGTGGAACGCCGGCCAGCACGGCCGCAAGGGCTTCCTCGGCTCGGGTCGGCGTAGGCATGGCGAGACCGTACCGCCGTGAAGGCTGCGGACGCTCCGGTCGCGGCACTAGCGACGACCCTTCGCATAGCGGCTCGGACTTCGTCGGCCTTCGGAGTGCGCGCCCCGCGCAGGTGCGTAGGGCGCGGGCAACCTCGACCAGGTCATCGGATCGCGCGTCGCCGAGGTAGTCGTCGACCCCGAGGTGTTCTGGCGTCCCCTGGTGAAGTGGGCCGACGGGCCGCATCCGGCACGTTCCCGACCGGCATCGCGGTCGCACCTCAGCAGACAGCCCCGGCGCGTGCCTGGGTGGCACGGGCCGGGGCTGGTTGGCCGAGGGTCAGCGGAGGGTTAGTTCGTGCGGCCGACCGTTACGTTCTGCTTGTTGTAGTTCTTGCCGTTGCCGTCGGGCTTGTAGTTCCGCTCGTAGTTGCCCGCGAGGTCCATGGAGAACCACTGGACGACGGTGTTCTTGTGGACCGTGATCTTCTCGGCGCCCTCGCGCATGCCCGCGGCGGCGAGCTTCGGCGAGTTCATCGTCGGGCGGCTGCCGTCGAGCGTGTAGTAGATGTTCGCCGGCTCGTCCACGGTGAAGGTGAACGTCGTCGAGGTGGCGGACGCGTCGGTCACCGCGAGCTTCGACGTGGGCTGCTGGTGGTCCTTGTCGTAGGCGCGGGCGACATCGAGGATGCCGATCTGGCCGTTGGAGAACTCCATGGCCTCCTCGTGGCCCTCGCTGAACGGGGGCTGGAAGCCGACCGCGTTGTACTTCTTGGTGGCCGGGTCGTAGAGGTCCGTGCCGACTTCGAAGTCCCAGCCGATGATGCCGTTGTTGTACCAGAACTCGTCGGCGCTGTTGCCGGCCGCCGAGTACAGCACGTCGACCACGGGGCCGGTGCGTCCCGGCTGGATGCCGGTGCCGCGCCAGTCCTGGACGGCGGACAGGATGTGGGTGGAGGCGTTCCAGAAGTAGTTCTCCGTGCCCATGTCCGTCCGCGGCAGCACCTCACGGCCGGCGGACTTGTACGCTCCCGGGGGCCACATGAAGTAGCCGCCGTAGGAGTGGGTGTTCATCGCGAACTTGATGTTCTTGAAGTTGTTCGCGAGCCACACCTCGTTGCGCGCTTCCGGCTCCGACAGCTCCGACGGACCTGAGTAGGTCTCGCCGGTGCAGCTGGTGCTGCCGCCGGTGTAGCCGTCGAAGCCACTGCCGACGGAGAAGTTGCGGTTGAGGTCGACGCCCCAGGAGTTGCGGCTTGCCGGGTCCGCGTTGTTCGCAGCGCAGTAGTTGACCATGTTCTTGCGCTGCATGTTGTAGTCGTACATTGAGTAGTGGGCGCCGTCGGGGTTCATCGTCGGGATGATGAAGATGTCGAGGTCGTCCACCAACTTCTTGGTGTTCGCATCCTGCGCGTAGTTGCGCAGCAACCGCTCGGCGGTCTCGACGCAGGTGATCGGGGTCACCCATTCGCGTGCGTGCTCCTGGCAGTAGAGGAACACGCCGGTCTTCGAGCCGTCCCGGTGCTTGCCGATCCGGATCGCCTTCATCTGGAACGGCTCACGCGAGACGCTCGCCGGCGCCTTGAGGCCGTCGGTCAGCGGGGTCGCCGGGGCTGCGACCACCACACCGGTGCCATTGCTGGTCCGGTAGAGGCTGGCGGTCACCAGCGTCGACACCGCCGCGTTGGCGTTGATGGCGTTCACGACCTGGCCCGCGGTGCTGGTGATCGCGCCGGAGGAGTCCGTGGCCAGGTTGACCACGAATTCCTTGCCGTTGACCGCGACCGACAGCGGAGCGTTGTTCGCTCGCGGGTCCTTCAGCGTGATGCTGAGGTCGTTGCCGCCCTCACTGCCGTACGCCTTGGAGGTCACGTAGAACGTGCTCGCCAGCGCGGTCCCCGAACCCGTGCCGAACTGCGCCTGCGCCTGGCGGCGGTAGCCGTTCGTCTTGTACGGGAGATTGATGATCTCCGAGATGTTCGGGAACTCCTTGGCTAGACCGACGACCCGGTCGGTGACCTCGGTCGGGTCCATGTAGTGGTCGACGAAGTCCGACACGTAGTTCGGGCTCGGCGCCTTGACCGGGTCACCCAGCCACTTGGTCACCGGCACGGTGATCGTGCCGCCGCGGCTGCTGGTGACGGTGACCGTGGCAGGGGCCTCGGTGATCGCCAGCGGCGCGCTGAACCGGTGGTACATGTACTCGCCGGCGTCGGTGAAGCGGGACATCGTCGCCGTCCCGCCGGAGCCGGGCTCGGTGCCCTTGCCACTGTCCCAAGAGGCGGTGAGGACGGTCTGGGCGTCCGTCGCGCTGGACTTCACCTCGACCGACAGGAACCGCTGGTCGTTGAGGCTGGTGAACCACTCGGCGCGCAGGGGCGTGAGCGTGTCGGCCTCGGCCGCGTCGGCGGCCTCGATCGCGACCGCCTGCGAACGGGCGCGCATGTTCGCGTTGTAATCGCCCTGGTCCGAAATGGGGTTCTGGACGTCGAAGCCCTGGTCACGCAGGTTCTCGGTCTCATCAGGGCTGAGGACGGCGTGCACTTCGATGCCGTTGTCGACCGGCTTACTGTATTCGGCCAAATCGACACCCATGGCGTCAAGCTTGTCCACACCCGACTTATCGGGGACGACGATGCGCATCAGTGCGACACCGTTCTGGGCGGTGCTGGAATCGCGGTCGGGTGTGACCGGTTGGCTCGTGGGGTCGCCGAGCGCCGGAAGGGCACTCATGATGACCACCAAGGGAATTGCGAGCAAGAGCGCGTAATGCCGCGCTCTGTGGGGACTCCTCAACGAGTTTCCTCCATCTGGCGCACCCTCCCGAGACGGGGGTGTCAGTCGGGCGAGGCACCCAAGTTGTGGGAAGTCTGTTGGGAAAGGTAAAGCGCCGTCAAGATCTCCGCGACCCCAAATTGGACACTTCGCAACGGGGCTATTCAGGCCGCCTCGCCGTCCGACGCATGATCACGCACCGCAACGGTCGCGTTGCCGAGGAGATCTCGATACCAGGGCTTCTCGCGAATCTGATGCTGCGTCAAGTCGTGGTCCTGGTCGGGAAGATCTCGGATCTGTCGGGCGGGCGGCATACTCTGAGCCCCGTCCGCACTATCTGGGGGAGTCATGACAAGCAGGTTCACCGAGTTGGCCGTTGACTGCCACGATCCGGAGAGGCTCGCGGCCTTTTGGTGCGAGGTCCTGGACTTCGAGGTGATCGACCGGAGCAGGGGCAAGGTCGAGATCGGCTCCTGGACGTCATCGACCACGGATACGGGCCGCCCAAGCCCTTCATCGAGGCGGTGCTCGCATTCGATCCGAGCGGTCACATGCCCGCAAGATATCCGTGGGTCTCCTTCCCATGGGTCCCCGAGGACGCGATCCACTACGACGCTTCGGTCGAGTGACCCGTACCTTGTCGCGCCCGGCTCAGACATCGTGCCAGCGGAACTCCATCCCCTTCTCGCCGTAGGGCAGGTCGCGGGGCTGGGTGGTCGTGGAGCCCTTGACTCGGGTGGCGAAGGCCCCGCAGGCCGGGCAGGCCCGGGCGGTCTCGTCGGACGTGATCAGGTGGACCCGGGCGTCTGCCGTCGGCCAGTCACTCGACCCGAACGACGGACACCCCGTCGAGGTCGAGGAGCAACGTCGTATCGTTGAGCAAGCCCGTGGCTCCTGCTTGATCGTTCTGCGTAGAGAACAGAAATGATCACTCAGGACCGCAGGCATCTTTGTACCTGGGTCACCGGCTCCATCGCCGCCCGTGACTGTCTCGTCGGCGTAGCGGGCCTGGGACGGTGCGCGTCAAGGGGTCAGAACAACCTTGCCGCTGACGGTGCCCGACTCCGCCAGGCGCAGGGCCTCGGCGGCCTTGGCGAGCGGGAGCTGGGCGGCGATGCGGGCGGTGACGTCGCCGCGGCGGACGGCGGCGAAAACCTCGGCGAGGTCGGCGCGCAGGCAGGCGCGGAAGCGATTCTTGTTCAGTGCCCGGCCCGCCCAGATGTTGTAGAAGTGGGCGTGGCGCCCGTTGGGCAGGGTGTTCCAGAGCCAGGTGCGGGCGAGGATCTTCATGACCGGCCACTGCTTGGAGCCGGTGTCGTCGCGGGTAGAGGCGCTGCCGTAGGCGACCAGGGTGCCGCCGGGGGCAAGCAGGTGCCAGGAGTCGATGACGCTCCGTCCGCCGACGTGGTCGAAGACCGCGTCCACCCCGGCGGGCGCCAACTCGCGGACCCGGGAGGGCACATCGCCGTCACGGTAGTCGACCGGGATGACGTCCAGCTCCCGCAGGGCCTCATGGTGCCGGGGCGACGCCGTGCCGATCACCTTGACGCCTGCCGCGCGGGCGAGTTGGACCAGGACGGAGCCGACGCCGCCGCCGGCGCCGTGCACCAGGACGGTCTGCCCCGCGCGCACCCTGGCCCTGCGGTGCAGCATCTGCCAGGCCGTGATGCCGTTGACCACGACGGTCTCGGCCTCAGTGGCCGAGACGCCGTCGGGGACCAGGACCGCGTCCTCGGCGTCGACCACCACATGGCTGGCCCACGCGCCGACCTTGACCAGCGCGGCCACCCGTCGGCCGGCCAGGTTCGGGTCGACGCCCGGACCGGTCGCCAGCACCCGGCCCACCAGGTCGTAGCCCGGCACGAACGGGAACGGCGGCTGGTCGTAGTACCGCCCGCGGCGCATCTGCTGCTCGGCGAACGAAACCCCGGTCGCCTCCATGGCGATCACGATCTGTCCCGGGCCGGCGTCCGGTACGGCTGCCTGGCGGATCTGCAGGCCCTCCGGTTCCACGATGCCCGGCAGAACGACCTGAACGAGGTGGGCGCTATCCATGATCGACTCCTCTGGCTGGCAGATGTATTTGCGTTCGTTAGAAGTTATAACTCCCATCGAGAGTGAGAGTCAAGAGCGTTGGTGATAGCCTCTAACTGAGCAGGTGATGGTGCGGCTTCGGGAGAGTGGGAGGCGAGTTGTGATCGAGGCGGATGCGAGGACTCCGAGGGAGCGGTACCGCACCCAGGTACGCGAGGAGATCAAGCAGCACGCATGGGCCCAGATCGCCGCCGCCGGGGCATCCGCCCTGTCCCTCAACGCCATCGCCAAGCAGATGGGCATGAGCGGCCCGGCCCTCTACCGGTACTTCGCCAATCGCAACGAGCTGATCAGCGAACTCGTCAAGGACGCCTACCGCAGCCTGGCCGACACCTTCCGCGCTCGCGCCGAGACCGGCGCCGGCCTCGGCGACCTTGCGCAGGCTCTACGCCGGTGGGCTCTGGACGACCCCCAGCGGTACTTGCTGATCTACGGCACCCCCGTGCCCGGGTACCAGGCGCCTGACGACACCACGCGCAT
The DNA here is from genome assembly GCF_052663305.1 of Streptomyces cyslabdanicus. Lineage (NCBI taxonomy): Bacteria > Bacillati > Actinomycetota > Actinomycetes > Kitasatosporales > Streptomycetaceae > Streptomyces > Streptomyces cyslabdanicus. The sequence continues at coordinate 195,308 of NZ_JBQRUW010000012.1, read as the reverse complement.
CGCCTCCGAGATCATGGCCCGCCTCCTCGACGCCTGCGCCGCCGAGCAACCGCCAGCCACCCCGCCGTCCGCGCTCGAGGCGCACCTCGCCGAGCACCGGTCCTGGGCCGGAGAGCACCCGGCCTCGCCGTCGGCGCTTTGCCGGGCCCTCGCCTTCTGGACCCGTCTCCACGGCGTGCTCTCGCTCGAACTCGCGGGCCACTTCACCGGCATGGGATTCGACCCCGCCCAGCTCTACGCCTCCGAAACGGAAGCCATCGGGGGTTGTTGACGTGGGTTGATGGAGGACGGGATGTCGTGGACATGACCGAGAACGCCGCCACGGCTCCCCGCCAGCTTTCTGCAGGTCAGGGGCGTTGTTCACTGCACATCGGCGTGCCTTCGACTCGACAGTCACCTGCTGCTGCGGCGTCGGCGGCGGTTGCGGCGCGGGCCGAAGGACCGAGCTGGGCGATGAGGTCCGCCAGCGTCTTGGGTCCCCGCGGGTTGGCGATGACGACGTCGCAGCCGCTTCCGATCGCGGCGCGTGCGATCTGGCTGCCGACCTCTCCGGCTCCGAGGATGCCCACGGTCGTCATGCGTGTGTCTCCTTTGCCGCACCCGAGCCGGTCGCGCGGGTCACGGATCGCTCGATCATCTGCACCACGGCGTTCTTCGCGCGGCTGAGTTCCTCCTCACCGATTCCCGCCTTGTGGAGGAACTCGACGCCCTGCATGACGGCGATCAAGGCTCGGGCCGTCTCCTCGGGGTCGGCGTCGGTGTCGATCTCGCCGCTTTCCTGCGCCTTTCTGATCTGTCGCGCGAACAGGGCCAGGGTCTCGGAGTGCAGTCGGCGGGCACGGGTGCGGACCTCGTCGTCCTGACTGCTCAGGGCGGCGGTGCTGTTCGCCATCAGGCAGCCTTGCGGCGGCAGGTCGAGGCGGCCGCCGTCTTCGAAGGTGACGGCCGCCATCACTCCCTGCCAGGGGCTGGGATCGGCGGTCACCGCGGCTTCGAGGCCGGCGGACTGACAGGCGCAGTAGTCGTCGAGGATGCGCAGGAACAGATCGTGCTTGCTGCCGAACGCCCCGTAGAGGCTCTGCGGGCCGAGCCCGGTCGCCTCTGACAGGGCCTGCACCGATGTCGCCGCGTATCCGTCGCGCCAGAAGGCGTCTCGGACGGAGGCGAGCACGATTTCCTCGTCGAACTTCCTGGGCCTGGCCATGCGGGCCACGGTACCGGTTATTGATTGATCGTTCAAAATTTGACCTCGCGCTCGCCGTGGTGTGTATTTGAGTGACCACTCCATAACCGGCAAGGGAGCTCCCCGTGACGTACCGACCGCTCGAAGGCAAGACCGCACTGGTGACCGGAGGGTCCCGAGGCGTCGGGGCGGCCACTGTGCGCAAACTCGCCGCAGACGGCGCGAAGGTGGCGTTCACCTACGTCAACTCCGAGGAACGCGCCCAAGGCGTGGTGGCACACGTCGCCGGGCAGGGCGGCGTCGCGCACGCCATTCGCGCCGACAACATGATCGAGCAGGACGTCGCAGCGGCCGTCGCGCGGACCGTGGACCACTTCGGTGGCCTGGACATCCTGGTCAACAACGCCGCCGTCGCCACTTTCACCACGCTGACCGAGCTGACCATGGACGAGATCGACGCGATGCTCACGGTCAACGTGCGCTCCGCGGTGGTCGCCATCCGGGAGTCGCTGGCACACATGGGAAGCGGCGGGCGCATCATCAACATCGGCAGCATCAACGCCGAGCGCACACCGTTTCCCGGCCAGTCGGTCTACGCACTGACCAAGGGGGCACTGGCGAGCCTCACCCGCGGGCTCGCACACGAGCTGGCCGCGCGCGAGATCACCGTCAACAACATCCAGCCGGGCCCGATCGACACCGACGCCAACCCGGCCGACGGGCCCGCCGCCGCGTCCATGCTCGGCGTCATGGCGACGAAGCGCTTCGGAACCGCCGCCGAAGTCGCCGCCTTCGCCGCCTACCTGGCCGGCCCCGACGGGGCGTACATCACCGGAGCCAGCTTGAACATCGACGGCGGATTCACCGCCTGATCGCCAACCTGGCTCTGTTCATCCCAAGAGACAGCGCTTCTCGACGAGATTCGACGGCAGTTGTTGATCAGCCCTGCTTGAGATGTCGACGAGAAATGACGGCGGTGCGGACCTCGGGCACGGCCCGAGGTCCGTGCTCAGCTGCGGTCGGCGGCTGACTGAGCCTCGCGGGTCATAGGCAGGGTTGGCATTCTTCCTCGCCAGAGGTAACGCTCGCCTGCGATCTCAAAGCCGTGGCGTTGGTAGAACCGGATCGCCCGTTCGTTGTAGTCGGCGACCCCCAGACGGATGCGTGAAGGTCCTGCCCAGGTGAGTGGTGAGGAACTCGGTCATCATTTGACATCCTCGCTGCCCTGAAGGACGGCGATTCCCGCCTACCGCGCCGTTGAAGGCTGCGGTGTCGGGTGGGTTCCTGCTTCGCAGCGCTGTGCCGGGACGAGTCCCGGGCTTACCTGCGCTCCACAGGCTGACACGCCCAGTCCGGCCGCCTTGGCGACGTTGACCGCCGCGTTCACATCCCGGTCCAGGACAGCCCCGCACGCCCCGCATGTCCAGATGCGGACGTGCAGGGGCTTCGGGCCGTCCTTCACACCGCACACCGAACACACCTGAGAGGTGGGCTCGAAGCGGCCGATGCGGAAAAAGGTGCGCCCGTACCGGGCGGCCTTGTACTCCAGCATGCTCACGAACGCCGACCATCCGGCGTCGTGAATCGACTTGGCCAGGCGCGTGCGGGCGAGGCCCTTCACCGACAGGTCCTCCACGGCAACCGCTTGGTTCTCGCGGATCAGCTTCGTGGAGAGCTGGTGGTGGAACTCGCGGCGCGCATCGGCCACCCGCGCATGCGCGCGGGCGACCTTCAGACGGGCCTTGTCCCTGTTCCTGCTGCCCTCCTCCTTGCGGGAGAGAGCCCGCTGTGCCTTCTTCAGTCGCTTCTCGGCCCGGCGCAGGAAGCGCGGACTGTCGACCTTCGTCCCATCCGACAGGACAGCGAAGTGCCCCAGGCCGAGGTCGATACCCAGCTCTGGTGCCGTGGTCGCCAGCACCTCGGACGGGCCCATCTCCACGACCAAGGAGGCGAAGTACCGGCCCGCGCTGTCCTTGACCACCGTCACCGTGGACGGCGTCGAGGGCAGCATCCGGGACCACCTCACCCGCACGTCGCCGATCTTCGGCAGCCGCAGCTTCCGCCCGGCCGTGATGGACCAGCGGGCGTTCGCGGTGAACCGGACGGCCTGCCGGGTGTCCCGCTTGGACTTGTACCGGGGCGCCCCCCGCTCAGCATCGTGAAACATTACATCGAGCAGCAGAACCAGCCTCCCCGAGCGTGCCCGGGCCGAAAACCGACCCGGGCACCGGAGCATCCGGCCGTCGGGGCCGCGGCGGCTTCTTGACCAACTTCAGCCACAGCGCGAAGTCCCGGTCCTCCACCCGGCCCGCCCGATCCCACGGCACGTCGACGGCCCACAGGAACCGGATCCAGGCCAGCAGCTCGTACGCGTACGAGCGGAGCGAGGCCGGGCTGTCGTCGTCGGCAAGCATGTCGAGCAGGAACTCGCCGACTGCCGCCACCTCAATCCCCTCCCCGTCGAGCAGCCGGTACGGCAACGACGGATCGCCGGTCTCCTCGACCCGGCCGACCCTCGGCACCGTGAGCGCCGTGACGTCCCGTAACTGCATGCCCTCTTGCACCTGAGCCTCCACGAGCTGCTGTGGTCTCCAACAGCTCGTGATGACAGCACATCAGGACTGGTGTGGCGCGGCTTCCGAGGCAAGCTGACCGGGCCGGTGCTTGCTCCCGTCACCGTGCGTCGATCTCCGGGGGCTCGTCGGCTCCACCCCAGCAGTTCGGTCAACAGGTCCTCCATGCCCTCCTGGTAGTGCTGGTAGAGCCGGCCTGCGCGGCCGTGGAAGATCTTCCGGGCGAGCGCGTGGCGTCCCTCCTGGAGGTTGGCCTGGGCCTTGATCTGGCGCCGGTAGGACGGCTCGTCGGCCAGGCGCAGGATGTGCAGGGTCTTGGCGATCCGGCCGTAGTGCGCGATCGCGTCGCTCAGCACGGTCGGACGGCCTTCTCGGGAGAGCATGCGGATCATGTCGTAGGCCCGCACCGCGCCGGTGTGGATCGAGCCGATGATCCGCAGCACGTCGCAACCGACCCGGTCACCGTCAGCGGTGACGAGGCGTACAGCTCTCGCCGCACCAGGCACTGTCTGCGAAGACGCCGGATCAAGCACACGATCCCGGAGCCGAGGGACCCTAGGGCGAACACAGCGGTGGTCGGCACGTCGCAGGCCGCGGCCCAGGTGGCGGAATTCGCCGCCTGCTGCTCTCCACGTCGAAGGATCTGACCCCCGCGACCGTCGGAAAGGCCGTCATCACTCTGGCTGTCCCCGACCGCCTGCCCGATCTGCCAGGGGGCAGCCGAGCCTGCCGGCGTTCAACAGCGCATCGACCGGCTGGTCATCTCCCTGCACAGGGCTGTGCTGTTCGTCGTCGGCCCAATCGGTACCCGGGCGCCATCGGCAGGCATCCAAGGGTCGCCGGGCGCGCTGCCTGGCCTCGCCCTACAAGGCGTTGTCCAGCGTCAGGGTGAGCTCGGCGATCCGCCACCTACCGTCGGACCGTCGCAGGCTGAACATGTAGACCCCGGTCGAGATCATCTGGATGCTCTCGCCGGTGTTCTTCGTCTGCAGCAGATAGGCCCGCACCTCGGCGGTGGTGGCGTCCGTCGTCGTGACCACGACGTTGCTCAGGTGGTGCCGCACCCTTCCGGTCCGGGCCGTGTGCCCGTCACGGATGAAGTCGAGTACCGCGGTGCGTCCGGCGATCGGGCCGAGCACTCCCTGTCCGGGCATCGTGAAGGTCCAGGTGGTGTCTTCGGTCAGGATCGTCTCCAGCTGGGGCATATTCAGCTCGTCCAGGGCGTGGGTGTAGTTCGCCACCGCCTGCTGGAGTTCGGCGATCACGAGGCCACCGTCAGCACGATCTTGCCTTGGATGTGGCCCTGCGTGGCTCGCGTGTGTGCGTTGCCCGCCTCGGGCAGCGGGTAGGTGCTGTCCACCCCGACCTGGAGCTTGCCCTCGTCGAACAGGCGCCCGATCTCGGCGAGCTGAGGACCGTTGGAACGCACCTGAATGTTCGAGACGGTGATGCCCAGACGCGCCGTCTCTTCCGGGTCGTACTCGGCGAAGAACACCGGAAGCATGGTGCCGCCGCGCTTGAGCACGGTCAGAAAGCGTGAGCTGTCCGGGCCGCCGACGGTGTCGATCACCAGGTCGACGCCGCTGACCACCTCCGCGACCTGCGTCGTGGTGTAGTCGATGAACTCATCGGCGCCGAGCTTGCGCAGGAACTGCTCGTGCCGGCCCGAGGCCACCGCGATGACGTGTGCCCCCTTCCATTTCGCCAACTGCACCGCGAAGTGGCCCACTCCACCGGCGGCCCCGTTGACCAGCACGGTCATCCCTGGCGTGATCGGCACCGGCTGGTGCACCTGGCCGGTGAAAGGAGACGGTACGTCGTGGCCGAGATCAACCAGGTACTGCCAGGCCGTAAGCACGGCCATCGGCACCCCAGCCGCCTGCACGTGGTCGATACCGGCCGGCTTGTGAGCCAGGTCAGAAGCCGGCGCGGCCACGTGCTGGGCGTACGTCCGGCCGTCGAATCCGGGGAACCGCAGCATGCCGAAGACCTCGTCACCGACGGCGAACCCCAGCACGTCCGGAGCGACCGCCTGGACCACGCCCGACATGTCCGTTCCAGGGATCAGGGGGAACTCCAGCGTCGGCCTCATCTCGGCCGGCATGATCTTCATCCCCTCACGCAGGTACCAGTCCGGCGGGTTGATACCCGCCGCGTGCACCCGGACGAGCACCTCGCCCGCGCCGATCTCGGGAACCGGCACCTCGTCATACTGCAAAACTTCCGGCCCGCCCGCTTCGTGGAACTGGATCGCCTTCATCGCGCCTGTCGCTTTCTCGGGGAAACGTTGCTCCTTCAGTCAAGGCCCGGGACGGCATGGCCGTCCAAGACCAGTTCGGCAACCTGGTCATACCGAAACGGCATGACACGTACGCTGAAGGGGTGAACGATCTCGGACAGGACCTGGAACTGCGGCTGGTGCGCTACTTCACCGTGGTGGCGGCGCACCAGCACTTCGGCCGGGCCGCCGCCGACTTGCACGTGGCCCAGCCGGCGCTGAGCCGCCAGATCCAACGGCTCGAGAAGTATCTCGGCACACGATTGCTGGACCGCACACCCCAGGGCACCCGGCTCACTCCGGCCGGCCAGACGTTCCTCCCCCGGGCCCAAGCCCTGCTGCAGGCCGCCCGCCAGGCCGAGCTGGCCGTGCGTGAACAAGCCCAGACCGAACGAATCTCCATCGGCTACGTCGAAGACCTGGTGATCACTGCCGCCGTAAGGGAATTGCGCCGCCGCTACCCGGGCGCCGAGATCACCACCCGGCATCTCAGTTGCCGCGACGTCGGGTCACTGTTCGACAAACGCGTCGACGCCCTGATCGCGCGGGCCCCGCTGCCGCTCCCTGACGACGACGTATTCACCACCCCGCTGTACGAGGAGCCCCGGATGCTCGTGGTCCCGCACGGCCATCCCTTGGCCGACCGCCTGTCGGTGACCGCCGAAGAGCTGGCCGGCGAAGAGGCGGCGCCGTGCGCGTTCGAGACCGCGGACTGGACTTCCTACCGGATCCTCGGAACCGGCGTGCCGCCGATCGAGAGCTACGAGGACAAGCTCGAACTCGTCGCGAGTGGCGGGGCGATCGCCGTGCTACCGGTCGGCGATCGGCGTAGCTCACTGCGTCCCGACCTCGTCACCGTCCCGATCGAGGGTGCTCCCCCCAGCCGGGTCGTCCTGATCAGCCGCAAGGGCGACCCGAATCCGATGATCAGGAATCTCCGGCTGGCTGCCAAGGCCGTCCTGACCGCCCCGGCATCCTGACCGGGACCAGGTCGGGCGATGACCATGGGCGGCAGGTCTACCACGGCCTCTTGCCGCACTGGCCCCCGAGGCTTCGAACGTGTTGATGAGCCTGAACCAGTCGGTCACTGCAGATCGCCATTGCAATCGGTACCGGAGGCGGCAGTGTCGTGGCGGCGCACTCCCTGGCACAGCTGCCCTGGATGACAGCCGCAGGTGTTGCCGCCTCACCCGTTGTTGCCGCCTCACTCGTCCTCTTGCACCTCACGCGCCAGCGTGCCCGCCGCACATCTGCCGCGCCTGCACCGCTCGCCGAATGCATCCAGCCGTGAACGGGGTCGCGGTCGGGCGAGCGGCGTCGAGTAACCGGACCAGTCCTGTCCGCCACGCCCCGAGGAACCAGGAGCACCCGCCCCGAGCGTCGGGCCCCAGCCACACGCACCCGCCGACAGGCAGCGAATAGCCCCGCCCAGCCCATTCATCCCAGCTCGGCCCGCTCCAAGCGGAACAGGGAAGCTAGTGCCGCGACAGGCAACGTTTGCCCCGTCGCGACGCCCGGCACGCTCCCCCAAGCTCTTCGAGCAGGGGGGACCCCCAGAGCACGCACCGGACGCCGCTCCTTGACGGGCAAACGTCGCCCGCCGCAGCACTAGGACGCTGGTTCGCCCGGGACGAGTTGCCGGACGCTCGCGGCGATCCGGTCGAGGTCGACGTCGGCGGCGAGGGTGGCCTCGTCGGGGCGCTCGGTGATTGGCTGCCGCACGCCGAGGAGGCCCTGCATCAGTCCGGGGTAAACCGTCCGGCCGATGAGGATCTCGGCCGCTTCCCGCGCCTCCTCCTGCGTCACGCCCCAGGTCCGGGAGATATATCCGGCGATACGCGCCATGGGGGCCTCGAAGACCGCCTCGTAGTAGCCGGCCGCGATCTCAGGTACCCGCTCGGCCTCCGCGATTCCCATCCGCAGCGTGCGCAGGGACGAGGACCACAGCAACAGCTGCAGCAGCCGCCCGCAGTAGCGCACGAGGGCGCCGGCCGGATCGGCCCGCTCCGCGGTGACGTAGTGCTCCGGTGAGCCCAGGCGGTCGAGGTAGAGCTCGCGCACCAGGGCGACCACCCCGGAGAAGAGGGCGTCCTTGCTGGGGAAGTGGGCGTAGAGCGAGCGCTTGGAGGTCTCGGCCCGCTGGGCGACGACGTCCATCGAGGTGCGCTCGAAGCCGGCCTCGAGGAACACGTCCTTCGCGGCCCACAGGATGTGCTCTCGGAGCTTCTCGCCTCGTCGCGCCACCATGGTTGCCCCTTCCTGAAGTAAACGGTACGGTCGAGTTTACATGTTGCGTCGTACAAGGGACTGCTCATGATCGTCGTCACCGCACCCACAGCCAAAATCGGCCGCCGCGTCGTCGAGCAACTACTCGACGACGGCGAGCCCGTCCGGGTCGTCGTCCGAGCCCCGGAGCGACTCTCCCCCACCGTCCGCGACCGTGTCGAGATCGTGGAGGGCTCCCACCGCGACGCCGCAGTGGTCGACAAGGCCTTCGCAGGCGCCGACGCGGTGTTCTGGCTGATGCCCAGCGACCTCCGCGCCCCCGACGTGATGACCTCCTATGTCGAGGCCAGCAGGCCGGGCATCGAGGCCGTCGCCGCGCACGGCGTCCGCCACGTCGTCGGGGTCTCGGCGCTGGGCCGGGGGACCGCCGCAGCCGGCCGGGCCGGCAACGTCACCGCCTCCCTGGCCATGGACGACCTGTTCGCCACGGTCACGAACTACCGCTCGCTGGCCAACCCGACCTTCATGGACAACACGTTGCGTGACATCCGCACGATCCTGGGCGAGGGCGTGATCTCAGGGCCCCTCGCGCCCGACCGCAAGCTGCCGCTGGTGGCCACTCGAGACATCGGCACCGCCGCCGCCCGCCTGCTGCTCGACCGCAGTTGGGCAGGCTTCGCCGACGTCCCGGTGCTCGGCCCGGAGGACCTGTCGGGCAACGACATGGCCGCCGTCATCACCGACGTGCTTGGCGTCCCGGTGCGCTACGTGCAGGTCGAGGCTGCGTCGCTGGAGGCCGCCATGCTCTCCTTCGGCGCGTCGCCCGGCATGGCCCGGGCGATGGCCGACATGGCGATGGCCAAGATCGACGGACTCGACGAGGGCGTCGTCCGCACCGCCGAGAACAGCACGCCGACCGCGTTCCGCCAGTGGTGCACGGAGGTCCTCCGACCGGCCGTCGACGCGGCCCGCTCCTGAGCGCACCCCATGAGGACGAGGCGGGCTCGACCTGACCGCCGAGGAGCGGGCGGCGATCACCCACCACAACGCGGAGCGGTTGTTCGGGCTCTGACCGGTGGCCGCGGCGGGCCGGCCACCTCGGCCCGCCGCGGCTCAGGGCGCCGCCGGATGCGGCGGTGCGGCATGCGCACTCTCCCGCTCCGCCCGCGCCAGCAGCCTGGTGGCCACCAGCACGTCCGGTAGGTCCGGTAGATCCGGTAGATCCGGTAGATCCGGCGCATCGTCATCCGCCCGGGTGGTCAAGTTCACCGCGGTGGCCAGCAGCGTGGCCAGGCGCCGCGCATCCCCGTGTCTGCGCAGCAACGACGCCTTCCCGTCCACGCCGTACCTGGACAGCTCCGCCAGCCTGCACGGCGGCACCCCGCCGACGTCGACCTTGCCCATGCCCAGCTTGGCGATCTCCTCGGCGCGCTCCAGCGCGGCCTTCATCTGTTGCCCCGACACCCGCACCGGCCCGCGCCGCAGCTGGACCAGCACCGCCCGCTGTCCGGGCGTCAGCAGGCCGTGCAGCGCGTCCCACAGCCGCTGGTTCGCGGCCTCCCGCGCCGATGCCACCAGCCGGGCGAACCCGCTGACCCCCGTGCGCCGCCCCCTTGCTGATCTCGGCCGGCGACAACCCCGGGGCGCCTGGCCGGCGAGGCGTCCTTCGCGGCCCTGTGCGGCACCAGCCCCGTCGAGACATCCTCCGGCGCGATCCCCTCCTCGAAGTGGCTGAGCAGCTCGCGGAAGTGTCGGCGCCCGCCGAACATCACGTCGCGCAGGGCGATGAGGCTCCACTGGTCCCCGAGTCCCTCCACCGCCGCGTTGACCGCGCATCCGGACCGCGGTTCGTCTCGCACGCCCACCTCCGTGCATTCTGCCACCACCGAGCCTAGGCTCACCCACGGCAAGTGATTGCAGTTCGCCATCACATCGCCTCAAGGGCAGGGGTCCGTGCAATGTCCCGCGTGAGGGTCCACAACTTCTCCGTCTCTGTCGACGGATTCGCCACTGGTGAAGGGCAGAGTCTCGACGCCCCGTTCGGCCACGCCGGCACGCGGCTCCATGAGTGGTTCTTCCCGACCAGGACCTTCCAGCGGATGCTGGGCAAGCCGGGCGGGAGCACCGAGGTCGATGACGCCATCGCCGGCACCTGGGATGTCGGCATCGGCGCGGAGATCATGGGCCGCAACAAGTTCGGCCCCCAGCGCGGGCCATGGGAGAACGACGACTGGAACGGCTGGTGGGGGCCCAACCCGCCCTTCCACACCCCGGTGTTCGTTCTGACCCACCACCCCCGCCCCTCGGTGGAGATGGAGGGCGGCACCACATTCCACTTCATCGACACCACGCCGCGGCAGGCACTCCGTCAGGCGCGCGAGGCCGCAGGCGACCTGGATGTGAGGATCGGAGGTGGGCCGACCACGATCCGCGAGTTCCTCGTCGAAGACCTCATCGATCATCTGCACATCGCCGTCGTCCCGATCGTTTTGGGCCGTGGCGAGCGCCTGTGGGACGGGCTCGAAGGACTCGAGAAGCGCTTCCGGGCCGAGTCTGTGACAACCCCCAGCGGCGTCACGCACATGACCTTCACCCGGCCGTAGCGACCGCCCGCACAGGCGGTAATCGACCTCGGCCTCCCACCCCGCACGCTCCGAAGGCCGACAGGACGAACATCACTTCCGGGGACGGCACCACGTTCGCCGTCGGCACGACGGCCCAGGGCGCGCCGCTGATCCTGATCGGCAGCGCCTTCAACGACCGCGCGACCGTGGCCGGACTCGCCGACATGATGGCGTCGCAGGCCCAGGATCTCCGGTGGTCACAGAGCGTCGCAACTCCATGATCACGGAATCTATGCTTGCCCCGACGCCAGTTCCTCCCGCAGGCGCGGGTCGACATTGATGAGGACGCTCTTGAGCTGGTTGATCGCCTGGGTGCGGGCCTTGACCGCCGAGTCCTTGGCCAGCTTGTGCATTCGGGCGATCTCCACTGGTCCACCGCCCGACTTGGCCTGAGCGCGCGCCCGCCTGCTCAGCACTGCCCGGGCCGCGTTCTCGGCATCCAGCGAGTCCGACTTACCGCGCCGACGACGGTCGGACCCGTCGATCCGGTTCACAGCGAACACGTCCAGACCGTGGGCCAACAGGTATCGGGACAGGGCTGCCCCGAAGGATCCAGCCCCTCGGCTCCCACCCGACGCACCGTGCCCAGTCCCCTGGCCCATCCCAGCAGGTCGTGGTACCCGGCTGCGGTCGGCAAGCCCCTGTCGAGACACGCGCGTCCGGCCCGACGCCGGCAACGCACCATCCCCGGCATCCTTCAGCGGCGTCATGTTCGTCGCGGCCGACTCCCTGTTCGGTTTCACCGGCCTGGCCATCCTGTCGGTGCTCTTCGTCATGGCGCCCAGGCACATCGCGATGAGCGTGACGGCGGCGGCGAGCCGGGAGGGCTGGTTGAGGGAGGGCCGGACACCGGTTCGCCGGTCGGCCGGCCTGAGCCGGCCCGGGGCGGAGGAAGAGCGGGAATCACGGTGTCCCCGTCTCACCCGCGCTGCGGGTACAGAGCGGCGACGCCACCGGCGAGGTCGGCCTGTACCTGGCGGCTGAGGCCGTCGACGACGACCTCGGCCGCCCCCGAGGCAATGCCGTCGACGGCCGTGCGGGCGACGTCCGCCGGGGCGGTCTTGGGCCCCTTGACATGGCGGGCCATGTCGGTGTCCATGTAGCCGACGTGGAGTCCGGACACGGCGATGCCCCGGGGCGCGAGCTGCTGGCGAACCGCGTTGGTCAGGCTCCACTCCGCAGACTTGGCGGCGGCGTAGGCGCCGACGGTGGGAAAGCTGATCCACGACAGCACGGACAGGATGTTGAGGATGGTGCCTCCGCCCTGGGACTCGATCACGGGGGCGAAGGCCCGGATCATGCCGAGGGTGCCCAGGTAGTGGGTCTCCATCTCCAGACGGACGGCGTCCCAGCTGCCGGTCAGCAGATCGGCACCCGTGGAACTGCCCGCGTTGTTGATCAGCACCGTGATGTCATGGGCCTCCTCGACAGCCGCGGCGACGGAGGCGGGGTCGGTGACGTCGAGCCGTATCGCTTTCACGCCGGGCAGATCGACCTGGTCCGGCCGGCGGGCCGCCCCGTACACCGTGGCGCCACGCGCGACCAGTTCCTGGGCGAGTGCCCTGCCGAGCCCGCGGTTGGCCCCGGTGACGAGGACGGTTGCTGTGCTGATGTCCATGATTCCTCCCTCGGGATGCGCACACCCCAGCTGACTTACGATTGCAGAAGCCAGCCAGGACGCTATAGGCTAACTTCGCGCGAGGCAAGTCAGGTGGAGGGTGGAGAGATGAAGGACCTGCTGGAGGAACGGGACGCCTGGTCCATGGCCAACTGCTCGATCGCCAGGACTCTGGAGATCGCCGGCAACAGGACAGCGCTGCTGATCATGCGCGAGGCGTTCTTCGGCACACGCCGGTTCGACGACTTCGCCAAGCGTGTGGGCATCGGCGAACCCGCCGCCTCGGCGCGCCTGAAGGAACTGACCGCCGCCGGCCTCCTGGAACGCGCCCCCTACCAGGAGCCCGGCCAGCGGACCCGGTACGCCTATCAACTGACCGAGAAAGGCCGGGACTTCCTGCCCATCCTCGTGGCGCTGCGGCAGTGGGGCGACACCTGGGCCGCCGACGACCAAGGGCCCCCCGTGGTCGTACGCCACGAGAATTGCGGCGCCCCCGTACACGCGGTGCTCCGCTGCGACGACGGCCACGACGTGCCGATCGGGGACTCGTTCGTCGACGCCGGCCCGGGTCTCATCCGCGTCGGCCCGGACAGCCCCTGAACCCAGCGGCGGCCGAAAGAAAGGCAGGACGACTCCGCCAAGCGATCGCCGGCCAGCGCACCACACCGACCCAGACGCCCCCGAGGAGTTGCCGTCATGTCCGAGACATCGGAGAAGTGCCTGATCACCGGCGCGACCGACACAACAGGAGCGGGAATGCTCAGATCACGTACGTTCGGCTGGGAAGACCCTGCCATTTCCGCCGACGCCGTCCCTCACCACAGCGGCCTCGACTTCCTCCGCGAGATCCTGGCCGGGCGCCTGCCCGCCCCGCCGATCGCCGCCACCCTCGCCTTCACTCTGGAGGAGGCCGAGCACGGCCGGGCGGTCTTCGTCCTGGTGCCGGGCGAGGAGCACTACAACCCGATCGGCAGCGTCCACGGCGGCGTCTACGCCACGCTCCTCGACTCGGCGGCCAGCTGCGCCGTGCAGTCCGTGCTGCCCCACGGCATGGGATACACCTCGATCGACCTGACCTTGAAATTCCTGCGCCCGATCACCGTCGACACGGGAAAGGTCCGCGCCATCGGCACCGTCCTCAACAGCGGCCGCCGTACCGCCCTCGCCCAGGCAGAGCTCCGCGACTCCGACGACCGGCTCCTGGCCCACGCCACCAGCAGCTGCATGCTCTTCCCGGTCGCGGGCCGCTGACCCCCATGCGCGGCGCGATGGAGAGGACCCGCAAAACTGGCGGACACGTCCGGGCCGCATCGACCAGGTGCTCTCCTCGCTGCCAGCGCCCTTGGGCCGAGCCTTCGCCGAGGACGGGTTCAGGCTCGAACCGGTCACCCCCCACGTCCACGAGCGCACGGCCGCGCACCGCGACGACTCGTCGACCTGTTCCCGACAGGGAGGAGACCGCGGGGCGCGCCGGTCAGGCCGACATTCTGCGCGAGCAGATCGACGGCAGCACGAGACGGTAACTCCCATGCGGGAAGCAGCAGTCGAAGTTGTCCGGGAGGGCATGGCGCTCGCATCATCCCCGGGATGGACGACACGCCAAGCAAGCCCCCACGACGCCGACGGCTTCGTGAAGTCGGTGATGGCCGACCTTCCCCCTCCGTCGCCTTCTCCGTCCTCAACACCTGACACCCTCCCGCCGGTCCTGCTCCGAACACCCGCCGCATGGCCGCCGGGGACTTCCGCTGCGGCCCGGTCCGTTGAGACGTGGCCAGCTAGTTGTCGTCAACTGGCCGCCCTGACCAGGCGGTTCCTGGTCCGCTGAGTACGACGACTGCGGTCAGATGTGCATCGAGCTGCTCAGCGAGCGGGAGTCGACCAAACATCCGTGCTCCCCATCACGGACAGCCACTCTCACAAGGCGCGTTGACCGCAAGAAGGCGTCCCAGCGCGCGAGGCGAGAATGGTCAGGACCGCGCGGTCCGGAACGCGAGATACCGGCTGAAGGCCTCGTGGCTGTCGGGAGTGAAGCGCCACTCTTGCAGGGCCGACCGCAGCTCCGACTCAGTCAGCCAGCCATACCAGGCGACCTCATCGGGATCGGGGACCACCGCGTCCGGAACCACGGCTTCGTGCACGCCGAGCCAATGAGGGCTCAAACCGCTGCGGTTGAGGAACGTGAACAGCAAGCGCGGCAGTACACGAATGCCCAGCTCTTCGGCCAGCTCCCGCGCAGCGGCCTGTTCATAGGACTCACCGGCATGCACGCCGCCACCGACCGTGACCTCGTAGTGCCCGGGGAAGCGCGACAGATGCTCCGACCGCCGGTGGACGAGGATCCGCCCAGGCTCATCACGACACACCGTCACGGCGACCCGGTGCAGCCAACCCTCCTGGATGGCCTGCCGGCGGTTGACCACCGCTCCCAGCACACGATCCTGATCGTCGACACGCTCCACCAGTTCATCCATGACGCACACCCTTGCAGAGCCCACCGACAACGTCGTTTCTCGGCGACTCACGGAGGCTGGCCCCAAAGCACCTGCACCAGGAGGCTGGACGCGGATGACGACAGTTGTCGTGCAAATACGACACCTATCGTGCTCAGGCTCATCCGTGCTGTCCGCAACCCCCTGAAGGAGTGAGCCGCCCTGATCGAACGAGTTTGAGCCGCCACCGCCCAGAGCCCGCACGCCCCGCCCCCGGTATGAGAACTCGCGTTCACCCATTGCCCTCCGATCCGGCCGTGACGGGACCAGATCCGGCGCGTTTTTAGAGCATCAGTGCCACACCGACGCCCAGACGGAGGACACGCCATGCATCCCAACCCTGCCCCCTTGCAGCAGCCTCCCGGATTCGAACGGCGGCCCGGCGCGATCACGCACAACGTTGACGGCAGGCCCAGCTCAGCACGTCCGGATACGGGGTGGGCGGCATGAGTGAGCCCACCGATGCATCACACGACAGTGTTCCGGGACCGCGCACCACCCCCGCAGCGTCCCCCTCCGCTGCCTCCACGCCGTCTACCGAACAGCCCACACCCGCACCGGGTGGTGGCACCTCGCGCGTGCCCGCTCCCGAACCGCAGATGCGGTACGTCGACCTGACCGGCAGCCGCGAGGCGGCCGGCCGCTCGATTCGGATGCGGGACATGGCACGGCGCCTGCCGCAGCTGGTGCGCCGCTCGCTGGGCCTCGCCTGGCGCGTCGACCGACGGGCAACCGTCGGCCTCCTGCTGTGCCAGACCGTCACCGGCATGATGCAGGCCCTGGGCCTGGTCGCCATCGCCGGCACCCTGACCGCCCTGCTGCGCGACGGGGACGTCTACCACCGGCTCCTCCAGGCGTGGCCCTCGGTCGCCCTGCTCGCCGGTGCCGCCGGCGTGCGCGCGCTCCTCGGCATCACCGTCAACTGGCTGTCGTCCCGGGTGGGCCCGCTGATGTCGCGCGAGGCCGAGCAGATGCTGCTGGCCGGCTGCGCCGAGGTCGAGCTGTGCGCCTACGACGACCCCGACTTCAACCGCGACCGGGAAGCCGCCGACCGCGGCGCCCAGGTCACCGGCGACCTGATCAACGAGGGCCAGGACCTGATCGCCTCGGGCGCCGGCTTCCTCGCCGGGGCGATCGTGCTGACCGGCGTGCACTGGGTCCTTCTCCCGCTCCTCGTCGCAGCCAGCCTGCCGCAGGCTCTGGCCCAGGTCAGCGCCACGCGCGTCCGGTACCTGGCGAACCTGCGCAGCAACGGCGACAACCGGATGCTGTCGGTACTGCGCTGGCACATCTACACCAAGGACGCCGCCGACCAGATCCGCGCCGGCACCATGGCCGACTTCCTGTCCGACCGATACCGGCACACGGTCGCACGGATCAACCGCGAGGACCGGGCCGCTGCCGACAAGGGCGCCCGGATGTCCCTGGTCGGCGCGGTGTGCGGAGGGCTGGGGTCGGCGCTGGTGTGGGCGGCGGTCGTGTGGCTGCTCGCCACCGGCCGTATCACCGTCGGGCATGCCGGGACGGCCGTCTTCGCCCTGCAGACGGTAGGCATGTCGGTCCGCGGTCTGGTGGCCGTCGGTGCGCGCGCCGTGCGGACCGGACTGTACATGGACGACTGGAGCGGCTTCTTGGACAAGGCCGGCGGCTTCCGTATGCGCCGGGGCCCGCACCGCCCTGAGCCGCCGGAGACGATCGAGGTCAAATCGGTCACCCACCGGTACTCCGGCAAGGACCGCGACGCGCTGTCCGACGTCTCCCTCACCTTGCGCCGGGGTGAGGTCACCGCGCTGGTGGGCTTCAACGGCTCGGGCAAGTCGACGCTTTCGAAGCTGGTCAGCGGTCTCTACCTGCCCACCGGCGGTCAGGTGCTCTGGGACGGCGTCCCCACCGGCGAGGCCGACCCGCGGGCGCTGTGGCAGCAGGTCGCCCTCGTGCCGCAGGACTACGCGCGCTGGCCGCTGACCGTGCGCGAGAACGTGACCCAGGGACAGCCCACGGCACGCGGCGACGCGGCGGTCCGCGAGGCGTGCGAGGCGGCCGACGCCGACGAAGTCGTCGACCAGCTCGGCGCCGGCCTGGACACCCTCCTGGCCCGCGAGTGGCTCAACGGGGAGGAGCTCAGCGGCGGTCAGTGGCAGCGCATCGCCCTGGCGAGGGCGTTCTTCCGCCAGGCCGGTCTGCTGGTCCTCGACGAGCCGACGGCGAACCTGGATCCCCGCGCCGAGTACCGCATCTTCCAGCGGCTTCGGAAACTTGCCCGGGACCGGGCGGTGCTGCTGGTGACCCACCGCATCGCCAACGTCGCCGTCGCCGACCGCATCGTGGTCCTCGACGAAGGCAGGATCGTCCAGGAGGGCACCTACGCCCGGCTCTCCCAACAGCCGGGCTTGTTCCAGCAGTTGCTGTCCTACCAGATCACGTCCGAGCCGGACGGCGGGAAGCGCGAGACCCCCGTGTGAGCGGCCCCGGTCCCACCTCAGTACGCCCCACCAAAGCGGCCGCGCCTACGGTCATGGACGTCCCCTGCCTCTCCTACCCCGTCCCGAGGTGATGACGTGCCGCTCACCCGTTCCCACATCCGCGCCACGGCCGAGGTCTACCTGGCCCGGCATCCGCACGAGCGGGAATCCCTCGCCGGGCTGCTGTCCCTCCTGGACGGCGCCGACGACCCGGCCAGCCGTGCCGCGCTCCCCGGCCACGTCACCTGCAGCGCGGCGGTCATCGACCGGGAGCAACGCGTTCTGCATATCAGCCACAAGGTCACAGGGCTGCTGCTCGCTCCGGGCGGCCATGTCGAGGACGACCGGACCCTCCTGGCCGCGGCGCTGCGGGAAGTGTGCGAGGAGACCGGCATCCGGCCGGGCGACCTGTGCCTGACCCCGCAGTTCCTCGGAGTTCCGATCGACATCGACGTCCACGACATCGACGCCGACCCCGCCGACGGCGAAGGCGAACACCAGCACTTCGACTTCCGATTCGCCTTCTACCTCGTGCCCGAGCAGCACCCCCAGCTCACCTTGCAGGACGATGAGGTTGCCGGCGCACGGTGGCTCGCGTTCGCCGACGTCAGGTCCACGACCTTGCGCGCCAAGCTCCTGGACGCCCGAGACCAGGGCCTCGACGGGCGGCCGGAGCCCGTCAACGCCTCCGCTCTGATCCACGACGGCCGCGGCAGATACCTGCTCCACCTGCGGGACCAGCGTGAAGGAATCTGGGCCCCTGGCACGTTCGCTCTCCTCGGGGGCGGCCGCACGACGGAGGACGTCAGCCCGGAGGCGACCCTGCGGCGGGAGCTCACCGAAGAGGTCCCGGGCCTGGAGCTCGATGACCTGACGCCGTACGCCCTGGAGGAGGAGACGAGCGTCGACGGCTTCGCCGTGCCGATCCAGGTGTTCGTGGGCCGCTGGCGCGGTGATCCGGAGACCGTGGATCTGCAAGAAGGGGTGCTGCTGCGGTGGTTCACCCCGGACACGCTGGAGCGGCTGCACCTGAGCCCCGGTCTCGGTGACCTGGTCCGCCGGCACGCGGCAGAGCATCCCCCCGCCGGCAGTCCGCCGAACTCGGCCCGGCTGCTGCGTGACGGGGCGCCGGAGGGGACCGAGCTCCACATCGTCGGGGTCCACCTCTACCTGAAGGACGACCAGGGCCGGATCCTCCTCGGCCTGCGCCACCCCGACTCGGCGTACGCGGGCGACACGTGGCACTTCCTGGCCGGGCACTGCGAGCGGGAAAAGGCGATCAGCTGCCTGATCCGGGAGGCTCAGGAGGAAACGGGGCTGATCATCGAGCCGGGCGACGTCGAGCTCGTGCATCTCGTCCACCTCGTGGACTCGCCGTCCGCCCGCCCGCGTATCGGCCTCGTCTTCCGGGCCCGCACCTGGTCCGGCAGCCCGGCCGTTCTGGAGCCCGACCGGTGCGTGCAGTGGCGGTGGTGGAATCCGAAGGATCTCCCGGCCGCCGTCGTGCCCTACACCCGCCAGGCGATCGACGGAGTGCTCGCCGGGCGCTTGTACTCGCAGATGGGGTGGGACAGGCGATGACGGCCCTGGACGCGAGCCCAGCCACGGCCGACCGGCCGGACACCAGGGCGAGCAGGACGGCCGGCCGACAGCAACCCGCCTTCGCCGAGCACCTGGTGATCGGCGCGCCCGCCTGCGGCTCGTGGCTGCGGGTGGAGCAGGTGGGGCGCTCCCGCTGGGACGTCACCATCCACGAGTCGCGCGACATCTGGAAGGAGATTCAGGACCTGGTCGTTCGGTGGCGGGCGGCCGGCAGCCCCAGCCGCTACCGCCTCCTCTTCGAGGCGGACGGTGGCCGGCGGGTCGGCGTGCGGCCGCCTGTCCTGGCACCTCCCGCGGCACCTCCCATCCCACCCCCCGCCCAGTCGACGAGGGAGCATCCACGTGACCTGTCCCGACGATCCCTTCCCGGACCTGCCTGCGGGCAGGGAAGAACTGTCCGCCGCGGCCGCCGTCGAGTACGACCCCTATCGGCCGGGCGTGGCGGCCGAGGCCGCCGAACCGCTGGCCGACACCGTCCGGGATCTTCCCGATCCGACGCTGCTGGACCTGGGCACCGGCACCGGGCAGGTCGTGACCGAGCACCGCTTTCCCCTCACACGGTCCTGGACGCCGGAGCGGGTGCTCGGTCATCTGCGCACCACGTCCTTCGCGCGGGCGGAGTTGTTCGCCGGGCGGCACGCGGCGTTCGAGGGTGGGGCCCTGGCGCTGCTCGATGAGCTCGCGGCCGGCGGATCGCTGCCGGAGGGGGCCGTGTTCATGGTCCTGCTCGCCCGGCGTCCGGGTGGTGCGCGGTGAGCGGCGGGGAGCGGCACACCGAGCCGGTGGACGTCCATCTGATCTTGCGCCGGGAGAGCGCGGCAGGTCCGGAGATTCTGTTGTCGCGGCGGGCCGGCCAGGTGTACGCCGCCGGCCTGTGGCACCTGCCGTCGGGGCATCTGGACGGTCCGCACGAGGACGTCGTCGCCGCCTTGGTGCGCGAGGCGCGGGAGGAGACCGGTGTCGTCATCGATCCGGCCGACGCGCGGGCCGCCGTCACCGTGCACCACCGCAGCCCCGGAGGGGCCTCCCGCACCGGTTACTTCTTTGAGGTCCGCAGATGGCAGGGCACGGCCCGGATCGCGGAGCCGGACGTCTGTGACGCCATGGGCTGGGCGCCCCTGGACGCCCTTCCTACCGGGATGGTGGCGTACTGCCGAGCCGGCCTGGACGCCTACTCCGCCGGTGCACGTCTCGCCGTGCACTTCCAACTGCCCGGGGACGCCGTCGCCTTCGACTCCGGCACCGACCGTCTGCGGATCGTGCCGGACGTCACCGGCCGGGCGTTCGCCAGCCGTCCCGACGCTGCGGTCGTGGAGTTCGCCGAGCGGGCGGTCGGTCGGATCACCGAGTGGACGGATGCGTCGTGGGCGCGCGAGAACAGCCGCGTCTGGCGGGCCCAAGGCATCCAGGGCGGCACCTGGTACGTGAAGGTCCACCAGAACGACAAGTTCCACGGCAGGGAAGTACGGGGGCTGCGAACGTGGGCACCGGCACTGGGCGCGGCCGCGCCACGGTTGGTCGCCGCCGACGAGAGGTTGAGGGCGGTGGTACTCACCGCGGTGCCGGGCCGTCCGCTGCACGGCGCCCTCCTTACCCCGCGGCAGGAGAGGGCGCTCTTCCACCGGATTGGCGCACTGGCTCGCCGAATCCACCAGTCCTCCCCTCCACGCCCCGCTCCTGCCGGCAGCGGCCCGACCATCGCGAAGGCCGACCGGCATCTGGCCGGGGCCCAGTCTCATCTGAAGCCAGGCGATGAGGAGTTCGTCCGCGAGCTCGTCCGGCAGGCCGAGAACCTGCAGC
This sequence comes from Streptomyces cyslabdanicus, assembly GCF_052663305.1. Classification (NCBI taxonomy): domain Bacteria; kingdom Bacillati; phylum Actinomycetota; class Actinomycetes; order Kitasatosporales; family Streptomycetaceae; genus Streptomyces; species Streptomyces cyslabdanicus. The sequence goes on along the minus strand of NZ_JBQRUW010000012.1, from coordinate 174,453 downwards.
TGCTGGACTGGGTGGAGACTCACGGGGATTTCCAGCTGCGCAACATCCTCTACGCCACCGAGACCGCCTCCGAGGACACGGCGTGTGAACGGGGCGATGCCGACGATCTCGTGGCGGTGATCGACTTCGAGCGCAGTGAGCCGGGGCCGGCCGTGCGGGATCTGGTCCGCCTGTCCGACGCCTGGGACGGCCGCCCCGACCTCTTCGAAGCGTTCCTGTCCGGGTACGGCAGGCACCTGACCGCCGCTGAGGAGGCCCGGCTGGTCATCGACACAGCCCTCGACGCGGTGAGCGGGATCGCGTACGGCACCGCCCACGGAGATCCCGAGCTGATCGAGCGCGGCCGGCGGACGCTGACCCGGCTCCGCGCCGAGCACCAAGCACCCTTCTCGTCGACAGGAGAAGCCGGATGAGCGCCGACACGGCACCCACCGCCGCAGCCGGACCGCAGGGCGCTGCCGGGCCGTTGTGGCCGGGAACCATGTGGCAGGGCCTGCCGGAATGCCGTCAGAGACTCAGCGGGACAGCGGCGGCGATTCCGCCGAGGCCCAGGGCGAAGGCCCCCTCGGCCCAGCCGCCGGCACCCCATCGGAAGAACCGGTCAAGGGCGAGCCGCCCGGGACCGATGGTGGCAACGGACAACGCGACGACGGCGACGCAGACGTTGTACTCCACGCCACCGTTGGTCTCCCACAGGCCGTGGGCGCCGGTCACGGTCGTCATGGCATTGATCATCACGCCGATCAGAGCGGCGGCCGCGAGTGGAGTGAGCAGCCCCACGACCAGCCCGAGGCCGCCGAGGAATTCGGACAAACCGCCGTGATACCTGTGGATGATCCGTGGTGAGCTTGGAGCAGGCCCACCGACGCCAGCTTGTCCAAGTGGAATGCCGCCGGCTTGCGGGAGACGCCGAGGTCGTCGGCGACCTCCTCGCGCGTGACCTGACGCCGCTCCTGCCGAATGAGCTCGAACATGCGGCGACGCAGAGACCCACACCCGGCGGGCCCATGCGTGACGAGAACGGCTGGCCGGACGGATCCTCGGGCGGCGTTGGAGCGGAACCCCTGGCCGCCGTTACGCACTCGCACCGTCACCCGTGGTGACGAGGTTTGGCACATGGCGCCCGATGCAGCTACTGTCAGCGGCTGCGAAGGGGAGTAGCCCCGCAATACCGGTCGTCGACATACTGGAACCCAACGTCGGGTTCCCGGTGGCCGGGCCCGCACGTTCGTGTGCGGGTGGGCGAGACCTTCGGCCCTTTGTCGACGACGTATGCGTGTCGGCGGGGTCGAAGCTGCCGCCGTTTCCCCTCGCGCGGTTGTCCTCGGAGCCCCCGCCGGTGCGGGAAGGCTGGACCGGGACCGTGATCCATTTCGTGTTGTTGATCGTCTGCGCGGTGGCGATCTATCTCTCCTGTGAGTGGTTCGTCAACGCCGTCGAGTGGCTCGGCGAGCGCCTCAACGTGGGCAAGATGGCGGTCGGCACGATCCTGGCCGCCTTCGGCACCGCCCTGCCGGAGTCCGTGGTCACCCTCGTCGCGGTGACCACCGGCGCGACCGCGGAGGCCAAGAACATCGGCGTGGGTGCCGCGATGGGCGGCCCTCTGGCGCTGGCCACCGTCGCCTACGGCGTCACCGGCGCCATGCTGCTGCTCAAGCGCCGCAAAGACCGCGCAGCCGCGCTCGACGCCGGCAAACAGCGCGTTCCCGCACGCGTCGACGCGGGCGCTGCCGGCCCGGACAGCTTCGGCCCGCGCCCTGCGGTCAAGGAGCAGGCGCTGGGCAGTGCCGCGGACATGAAGCGGCTGGCCAAGGACCAGAAGTGGTTCCTGCCGATCTTCATCGTGAAGGTGGCGCTCGGCCTGGTCGCCTTCGCCTTCAAGCCGGTCTTGGGCCTGCTGTTCTTCGCCGCCTACGCGGTCTACTTCTGGCGGGAGATCCGCGGCGGGCACGACGAGGACGGCGAGGAGGAGGAGCTGGAGCCGCTGAAGTTCCAGCCGAAGGCCGCCTCCCCGGCCACCTGGGCCGTGGTCGCGCAGACGCTGGTCACCCTGGTGGTGATCTTCTTCGCCTCGCAGCTGTTCGTGAAGCAGCTGGACGCCATCGGCCCGATGATCGGCCTGTCCGCTTCCGTGACCGCGCTGCTGCTGTCCCCGATCGCGACCGAGCTGCCGGAGATCATGAACGCGGTGATCTGGGTTCGCCAGGGCAAGACCAAGCTCGCTCTGGCGAACATCTCCGGCGCCATGATGATCCAGGCCACCGTCCCCTCCGGCCTGGGCCTTCTGTTCACCAGCTGGCACTTCGACACCGCCCTGCTGTGGTCCGGACTGATCACCATGGCCGCGATCGTCTACCTGCTGCTCACCATGCGCGCCCACAAGCTGACCCCGGCCCGCCTGGCTGTCGCGGCCGGCTTCTACCTGCTGTTCGCGCTCGGCCTGATCCCCATCCTCAGCTGAGCGATCCCCCTGTGCTGTCGCGGAGGAGATCCCCTGCGCGGCAGCCGGACCACCTCTTCATCGACAGCGCGAGCAGCGCACGGCACAAGGGACCTGAGCTGTCATGGCAGGACACGCACGCAGACCCGCAATACCTTCGCAACCTCACGAGCCGACCGAGCGGCGTCGACGCAGGCGTCCCAAGCGGCGGATCGGCCGCTGGGTGGCGCTCGCCGCTTCGGTCCTCGTGCTGGCCACAGCCGGCGCGGGCGGCTGGATCTACACCCACCTCAACGGCAACATCAAGGGCGCGGACGTCGGCGACGCGCTGGGCGACAACCGGCCCAAGGCCGCAGTCGGGGGCCAGAACATCCTGGTCATCGGCTCCGACAGCCGCAAAGGCCTCGGCGATGCCTACGGCAAGAACCTGACCACCATGCAGTCCGACACCCTGATGTTGCTGCACACCGGCGGCAACGGGAAATGGGCCAGCGTCGTCTCCTTCCCCCGCGACTCCTGGGTGCGGATCCCCGCCTGCGACCGCGGCAACGGCAGCCCGTCGTCACCCCACCACTTCAAGATCAACGAGGCGTTCGCGATCGGCGGCTCCACCGGAGACACCGCCAAAGCCGCCGCGTGCACCATCAAGACCATCGAAGCCAACACCCAGATCCGTATCGACCACTTCCTGATCGTCGACTTCCGCGGGTTCAGCGGCATGGTCAACGCCGTCGGCGGCGTCCAGGTCTGCCCCGAGCAGGCCATCCACGACAAGAAGGCCCACCTCGACCTGGAGGCCGGCTGCCAGATCGTCAAGGACGAGAAGGCCCTCGGCTACGTCCGCGCCCGCTACAGCATCGGCGACGGCTCCGACATCGGACGCATCGGACGCCAGCAGGAATTCATGCAGTCCCTCGCCACCCGCGCCAAATCCAAGCTGTACGACCCCACCGCCCTCTACGGCTTCCTGAACTCCGCCACCGACTCGCTGACCACCGACCCCGGCCTCGCAGGCATCAAACCCCTCTCCAGCCTGGCCTCCAGCGTGAAGGGCATCCCCACGAACCGGATCTCGTTCCTGACCGTCCCCAACTACCCGCGGGAAAGGGACGTACCCACCGACAAGGCCAACATCACCTGGCAACAGCCCGCCGCACGGCAACTGTTCACCGCCCTCAACCGCGACCAGGAAATGACCAGGACCGACCTGAAGAAGGCCACCGCCCACCTACCGGCACCCGCGAACACGGTGAACGTCACCGTCCTCAACGGCACCGGCACCAAGGGTCAGGCGCTGAAGGTCTCCGACCAGCTGCGGGCCCTCGGCTTCCGGATAACCGCCACCGGCAACGCCCCAAGCCCCGTCGACAAGACCACGCTCACCTACGCCCGGGGCCAGTCGGAGCAGGCCCAGGCGCTCGCCGGCCACCTGCCCGGTCTGACGCCCACGCTCTCCTCCCAAGCACCCGCGAGCACCGTCACGTTGACCATCGGCCCCGACCTGCCCACCGTCACCGGCTGAGCCACAGCACCCCAGGCCCAGGAGCCACGCAGACATGACCGACAAGGACACCCGGCCACCGCCCCAGGCGCGCGGACACGGGCATCGGCCCGCCGCCGAACCCGTCACGGCCACCGCCTCCCACGGCCCCGGTCCGGAGGTGTTCACGGGCGCCGCCGTCTGGTTCCAGTTGGTGAACTCGGCGTGGCGCCTGCACCTGGCATGGCTCGTAGCCGGCGGCGAGCACGATGTGAACACGCTGGCCAGACGCGTGGGAGCCCCGCTGAGCACAGTCAGCCATCACCTGGTCCGCATGAAAGACGCCGGACTGGTCCACTCGCGGCCCTGTGGCCGCCGCCAGCTGTACCGGGCCTGCGATCCGGACTTCGTCGAGGTCGTGGGCCGAATCGCCACGCCCGTCTTTCGTCAACCACCGTCAGCACGGTCCGGAGGGTCGTAGGGCCTCAGGCCCTAGGTGTCGCCCACGACGGCATCGACGGCCCAGCAGCAGCCGCGGCAGACGGTGACCGTGCAGCGGGCTGCCCCCGCCGCGGCGGGGGCAGCCTCGTGGGTGCGACGGCTCACCGGCCGTTCCCGGCGCGGGCGCGGCGCCAAGCGGCATCGGCCAGCAGACGCAGGCCGTTGAGGCCGACGATCACGGTCGAGCCCTCGTGGCCCGCGACACCGAGCGGCAGGGGCAGGGTGCCGACCAGGTCCCAGATGACCAGGCCAGTGATGAACGTCCCGGCGATCACGAGGTTCTGCACCACCAGGCGCCGGGCCCGGCGTGAGAGTGCCACAACGGTGGGGATGGTGACCAGCTCGTCACGGACCACAACGGCGTCGGCGGTCTCCAGGGCGAGGTCGGAGCCTGCGCGGCCCATAGCGATGCCGATGTGAGCGGCGGCCAGGGCCGGGGCGTCGTTGACGCCGTCGCCGACCACCAGTACCTTGCGCCCCGCCTGCTCCAGCTCCTTCACGGCGGCGACCTTGTCCTGCGGCAGGAGACCGGCTCGGACGTCGGTGATGCCGACCTCGACCGCGAGGCGGGTGGCGGCGCGCGGGTTGTCGCCGGTGACCAGCACCGGCGCGTGGCCAGTCAGGCCGGTCAGGGCGGTGACGGTGGCGGCGGCCTCCTCGCGCAGCCGGTCGGCGATGCCCAGCACCCCGACCGGGGCGCCCCCGACCTCGACCAGGACGGCGGTGCGGCCCTCGTCCTCCAGCCGGGCGGCCACCGCGGCGGCCGGATGATCGTCCCGGCCGCCGCGGAGTCGGGCGGGGCTGCCGACCGCGACCGCCTTGCCCTCGACGGTCGCGGCAACCCCGGTGCCGGGGGCAGAGGTGAAGTCCTCCACCAGCGGGATGTCCAGGTTCCGGGTGCGGGCGGCGTCCACGACGGCACGGGCGAGCGGGTGCTCGCTGGGATGCTCGGCTGCCGCCGCGTACCGCAGCAGGGTGTCCTCGTCCAGGCCGGTGGAGGCCAGCGGGCAGATGTCGGTCACGCGCGGGGTGCCCTCGGTCAGCGTGCCGGTCTTGTCCAGCGCCACCGCGTCGACCTGGCCGAGCTGCTCCATGACCACGGCGGACTTGACCAGCACGCCATGACGGCCGGCATTGGCGATCGCCGACAGCAGCGGCGGCATGGTCGCCAGCACCACCGCGCACGGCGAGGCCACGATCATGAAGGTCATCGCCCGCAGCAGCGTCGGCTGCAACGCGGCACCGAACAGCAGCGGCAGCACGAACAGCGCGAGGGTCGCGGCGACCATGCCCAGGCTGTATCGCCGCTCGACCTTCTCGATGAACAGCTGAGTCGGCGCCTTGGTCTCGGAGGCTTCCTCCACCATGGCCACGATCCGGGCGATCACCGAGTCCGACGGATCCCGCTCGACCTTCACCCGCAGCGCGCCGGTGCCGTTGAGGGTACCGGCGAACACCTCGTCCCCCGCCTCCTTGGCCACCGGCAACGGCTCGCCGGTGATGGTGGCCTGGTCGACCTCGCTCGCACCGTCCAGCACGCGGCCGTCGGCGCCGATACGCTCCCCGGGGCGTACCAGGATGACGTCACCAACGGCTAGTTCCTCGGTCGGTACGGCTTCCTCGTCACCGTTGTCGGACAGGCAGGTGGCGGTCGTGGGCGCCAGGTCCAGCAGGCCGCGCACCGAGTCGGCGGTGCGGGCGGTGGCGATAGCCTCCACCGCGCCGGAGGTGGCGAAGATGACGATCAGCAGCGCACCGTCCAGCACCTGCCCGATCGCCGCCGCCCCCAGTGCCGCGACGACCATCAGCAGGTCCACGTCCAGGGTCTTCTCCCGCAGGCTCTGGAGGCCCGCCCAGCCGGGCTCCCAGCCGCCGGTGGCGTAGGTGAGCGCGAACAGCGGCCCCCAGGCCCACGCCGGGGCCCCGAGCAGGCACAGCGGCAGCGCGATCAGGAACAGCACCAGCGCCGCGGCCGCCCACCGCGCCTCGGGCAGAGCGAGGATCCGCGTACGGCGCCGGTGTACGAGCGCGTCGCGCACGGGGCCGCCCGTCGGCGCCGGACGGGTGAGGGTGGAAGACATCGCAGGCAGGGTCCTTCGCACGCGGGGGTCGCAGAGTCCAACCCCACCACCGTAACAGGAACAGATGAACATCGATTCATGCGTTCATTCGCGGCGTACGATGGGCGCATGGGTCATGGAGCCGCACCGCCTCGGAACAACGTCCCGCGCACACGTCTGGACGCTGCCCATGCCCAGCGCGTGGCCACCACCTTGCAGGCCCTGGCCACCCCTTCCCGGCTGCTGATCCTCGCCCGGCTGCGCGAAGGCCCGCTGCCGGCGACCGAACTCGCCGCCGAGGTCGGCATGGAGCAGTCCGCCTGCTCCCACCAGCTGCGGCTGCTGCGCAACCTCGGCCTGGTGACCGGCACCCGCAAGGGCCGCTCCGTGGTGTACGCGCTCTACGACAACCACGTCGCCGAACTTCTCGACCAGGCCCTCTACCACGTCGAGCACCTCCAGCTGGGCCTGTCCGATGCCCCGGCCGGGCAGGAGGCCGTCCCAGGGGACGAGACGGTGGCCACGGCCGGCTGAAGTAAGCGCCTGCCGGGGCATTCAGGCGCGGGGCCGCACGGCGGCCACAGCCAGGGGCACGACGACGACTGCCACGGCGAGCGCGGCATACCCCCGGGTGAGCGTGGCCGGAGGCCACCGAGGCCACCAACAGCGGGCCTCCTGCATCCCCGAGTTCGCGGCCTAGTTCGGCCGCGCCCATGGTCCGCCCCAACCACTCGCGGGGGTGGCGGCGGCCAGGGCGTTGAAGCCGAGCGGGGTGATCAGCCCGGTTCCGGCACCGATGAGAACGACAGCCGTCAGCAGCCCCACCACGCCGGGCAGGAGGGCGGCGGTCAGGCCGCCTGCGGCCAGGGCGAGCCCGGCGGCGAGCCCTGTGCGGACGGTCAGCCGCCCCTCGTCCAGGGCGCGGCCCGCCCACGGCTGGACGAGGGCCGCGCACGCCGCCAGCAGGGAGACGGCAGCGCCCGTGGCCGGCGGGCCAAGCCCGTCGGCGGCGCCCGACAGGGGCAGGAACCCCACCCCGACCGACAGGGCGGCAGCGGCGACGGCCAAGGCGGCCACCGGCCGCAGGAAGGCCCCATCGGACAGACGGCGGGCGAGGTCCAGCAGAGTCCGGCGGGTCTTGGGCAGTGCTGGCACGGCGGGCACCGCGAGCGCGGCCCAGACGGCGACCGCGGCGGCGAGCACCATCAGGACGGCGAACAGCAGGGTCAACCCGCCCGCCCAGACCAGCGCTCCGCCCAGCAGGGGGCCGGCGGTGTTGGCCGGGTGAGCGGGCGGATCGCGGGACTGATCGACTCAGCCGCCGCTCTTACGCCTGAACGACCGCTGGCTCGTAGCCGGGCCGTGCGCCGCACGCACCTTCGACGCGTCGGGGTTGGCGGCGACATCGGCGCCGTCCGCCTGCGCACCGCGCTTGCGCGCCAGGGCTTCGCGGAACTTGCGCTTGAGGTCGTAGTTGCCGTCACTGTCCGGCGCCAGAGGGGACGTCTCGGGGGCGGCCGGCTCCGAACCTTCCGTGGACACGGGCTCTGCGGTCATGGTGACCTCCTGGGTTCGGGGGTGGGCAAGCACAGCTTGCCATGCCGGACGCGGTGCGGGGCGCCGGCAACACCATCCTGCTCCGTTTCGGCGGGTATCCCTCTCGCGGCCAAGGGCGTTCGCTTCGTAGGTGAGGCGTACAGGACGCCTTCGGGCCGGCCCGAGGGTTGTCGATCCCGTGGCCAGTGCCCCGACAGGCGACGGCTCTCAGCCGTTGCGACGCACGAGGGCGGCCTTGCGGGCCTCGGCGAGCTTGCGGGCCTCGCCGGCCTTTCGGGACTTGCCGCCGGCGCCGCGAGAGGTGCCCTTGCTGGTGCCGAGGCCGCGGAAGGGAGCGTTGGTGTTCTTGGGCCGAGGGACGGCGGGCCCGCCGTCGAGCGGGGTCCCGGAGGGAGCCTTGGCGCCGGTGATCCGGCTCAGCTCCGCCTCGCCGGAGCGCACCTTGGTGACGGTTGCCTCGATGCCGGCCCCGGCCATCATCTGGCTCGTCTCGCGGCGCTGGCCCGCCAGCACGAGCGTGACCACGCTGCCGGACTCACCGGCGCGGGCGGTGCGGCCCGCCCGGTGCACATAGTCCTTGGGGTCGGTGGGCGGGTCGACGTTGACCACGAGATCGAGGTCGTCGACATGCAGTCCACGGGCCGCGACGTTGGTCGCCACCAGAACGGTGATCTCGCCGTTCTTGAACTGCGCCAGGGTCCGTGTGCGCTGTGGCTGGGACTTGCCGCTGTGCAGGGCCCCGGCGTGCACCCCGCTGGCCCGCAGATGCCGGGTGAGCTGGTCGACGGCGTGCTTGGTGTCGAGGAACAGCAGTACGCGGCCGTCACGGGCGGCGATCTCCGTGGTGACGGCGTAGCGGTCAGGGCCGTGGACGACCAGAACGTGGTGCTCCATCGTCGTGATCGTGCCCGCCGACCGGTCGACCGAGTGGACGACGGGGTCGTGGAGGTAACGGCGGACCAGCTGATCGACGTCGCGATCCAGAGTGGCCGAGAACAGCATCCGCTGACCGTCGGGGTGCACCTGGTCGAGCACGTCGACAACCTGCGGCAGGAATCCCAAGTCGCACATCTGGTCTGCCTCGTCCAGCACGGTGATCCTCACCCGTCCCAGGCGGCAGGCGTTGCGCTCGATCAGGTCGTGCAGGCGTCCGGGGGTGGCGACGACCACCTCGGCTCCCTGGCGCAGCGCGGCGATCTGCCGGCCGATCGACATGCCGCCGACGACCGTGGCCATCCGCAGCCGCAGTGCCTCGGCGTACGGCGCCAGCGCCTCGGTGACCTGTTGGGCCAGCTCCCGGGTGGGCACAAGGATCAGAGCGAAGGGCTGCTTCGGCTCGGCGCGCCGCCCAGCCGTACGTGTCAGCAGCGGCAGGCCGAAGGCGAGCGTCTTGCCCGATCCGGTGCGCCCGCGTCCCAGGACGTCGCGCCCCTCCAGGGCATCGGGCAGTGTGGCGGCCTGGATCGGAAAGGGTTCGCGCACCCCGAGTCCGCTCAGTGTCCGCAGCACTTCCACCGGCAGTTCCAGACCGGCGAAGGAGACGGCCGGGGGCAGCGCCGGGGTCGTGGCCTCGGACTGGACGGGACCGCCGTGAGCGATGCCGGAGTCATCCGGATGTTTCATGAACAGCCTTCCGCAGGGGAACGTACCGAGGAAGGCCCGGCAGGATCGAACAGCCCACACACAAGCGGAACCGAACAAGCGAAATCGCCCACCGCGACAACCACGCAAACGCATGACGGTAACACAGGGCATGACATCGCGCCCGTGATACCGATCGCCCCTCCCGCGTCGATGACCCGACGCAGCCCGACAGCGCTGCCGGCACAGCTGGTCCGGGCCCCCAACTCCCCGAGATCCGCTGATGCATCACCGGGGTGACCACCCCACCCACGTGCCTGCAGTCCGAGAAGCGCTCCTGAGCGCCACTTCCTGCACCGGCCGCCGACGTCATCCGATCGTCCCGGGGCAGCCGCTGCGGATGCCCCGCTCCGTCGGGAAGGAGAGATCAGGCAGGCAATGGATCACCCCGTCCCACTCTCCGGGTAACGTCAAGGTATGAGTCATCCGCACCCCGAACTGAAAGCCGCCCCTCCCCTGTCCGAAGGAGGGCTGCGGGTGATCGCCCTGGGCGGCCTGGGTGAGATCGGCCGCAACATGACCGTCTTCGAGCACGCGGGCAAGCTGCTCATCGTCGACTGCGGCGTGCTGTTCCCCGAGGAGACCCAGCCCGGCGTGGACGTGATCCTGCCGGACTTCACCTCGATCCGGGACCGGCTGGACGACATCGTCGCCGTGATCCTCACCCACGGCCACGAGGACCATATCGGCGGCGTGCCGTACCTGCTGCGCGAGAGGTCCGACATTCCCCTCGTCGGCTCCAAGCTGACACTGGCGTTCCTGGAGGCCAAGCTCAAGGAACACGGAATCCGGCCGCGCACGGTGCGGGTGCGGGAGGGCGACCGGCGTGGCTTCGGGCCCTTCGACTGCGAGTTCGTCGCGGTCAACCACTCCATCCCCGACAGCCTCGCGGTCGCGATCCGCACCCGGGCCGGGATGGTGCTGCACACCGGCGACTTCAAGATGGACCAGTTCCCTCTCGACGACCGCATCACCGATCTGCGCGCCTTCGCCCGCCTCGGCGAGGAAGGCGTGGACCTGTTCCTCACCGACTCCACCAACGCCGAAGTGCCCGGCTTCACCACCTCCGAGCGTGAGCTGAACCCGGCGATCGAGCAGGTGATGCGCACCGCGCCACGCCGGGTCATCGTCTCCAGCTTCGCCAGCCACGTGCACCGCATCCAGCAGATCCTGGACGCCGCCCACCAGCACGGCCGCAAGGTCGCCTTCGTCGGCCGGTCGATGGTCCGCAACATGGGCATCGCCCGTGACCTGGGCTATCTGAAGGTCCCCTCCGGTCTGGTCGTGAGCACCAAGGAGCTGGAGAAGCTCCCGGACCACAAGATCACTCTGGTGTGCACCGGCTCCCAGGGCGAACCGATGGCCGCGCTGTCACGGATGGCCAACCGTGAGCACGTGATCCGCATCGGCAAGGGCGACACCGTCCTGCTCGCCAGCTCCCTCATCCCCGGCAACGAGAACGCCATCTACCGGGTGATCAACGGACTCACCCGGTGGGGCGCCCACGTGGTCCACAAGGGCAACGCCAAGGTGCACGTCTCCGGGCACGCCAGCGCCGGCGAACTCGTCTACTGCTACAACATCGTCAAACCCCGCAACGTCATGCCCGTGCACGGCGAATGGCGCCACCTGAGGGCCAACGGCGACCTCGCCATCCGTACCGGTGTCGACCCCGACCGGGTCGTCATCGCCGAGGACGGCGTCGTCGTCGACCTGGTCGACGGGCGCGCGTCCATCACCGGCAAGGTCCCCGCCGGCAACGTCTACGTGGATGGCATGGAAGTCGGCGGCGCCACCGAGGCGTCCCTCAAGGACCGCCTCACCCTCGCCGCCGAAGGCGTGGTCACGGTGGTGGCGATCGTCGACGCAGACACCGGCGCCCTCGCGGAGGCCCCCGACTTCCTGGCCCGCGGCTTCGTCCACGACGACGCCACCTTCGAGCCGGTCATCCCCGTCATCGAGAAGACCCTGGCCACCGCGGCCGAGGAGGGCGTCGGGGACGCGCGCCAACTCGAACAACTCGTCGCCCGCGCCGTGGCGAACTGGGCGTTCCGCACCCACCGCCGCAAGCCCCTCATCATCCCCGTCATCATCGACGCCTGAGCCGCAGCCCGGCAGCACGGTCCCCGGTTCCGGCCGCGACCCCGCCAGCATCGAGGTCGGACACGGGAGTCAGCAGCCACCCCGGCAGGCCGGGGTGGCAACGCCATCGCTATCGCGGCGTCCGGCATCTCCCGGACTCTCGGCGGCCCGGCGGCCCGGCGGCTCGGCGGCTCGGCGGCTCGGCGGCTCGGCGGCTCGGCGGCTCGGCGGCTCGGCGGCTCGGCGAGGAGGGTGTGGTCGGTACTGGTCGTGCGGAAGTAAGAGCGTCGGCACTTGGCCCGGCGGCCCTGTGTGCCGCCGTGGGCGTTCTGCCGGCACCCACGGAGCGCGCGGCGGCCAGCGGCTCCTACGAGCCGGCCACCATGCAGGCGAAGCCGGTGCCCCGCCCACCGACACTCCGCGTCATCCCGAAGGAATGCGAAACTCGAATTCGGGACGGTCCCACGGCACGGCGGGCGGGTTCGCGAACGCGGTCCCGGTCCGCACCGCACCGACGCGGTGGTAGAAGTCCTCGGCGGGAACGTGCGACACGACCTTGAGACGGTCGATCCCGGCAGCACGGGCCTCGGACTGCATGTGCGCGACGAGCAGTCGTCCAATGCCCCGTCCTTGCACCTCGTCGGCGACGAACAGCAGGTCGAGCTCCGGTGGAGCGAGGACGAGCGAGTAGAACCCGAGGACCCGGCCTCCGTACTCGTCGGCGCCGACGGCCACAAAGGCGCGGTGGGCCTCGATGTAATCAGGACCGACCCGGTAGCCCGCGACCGCGGCTGCGTACTTACCCTCGTAGGCGCCTGAGCCACGCACGAGCCGCGTGAGCCGTTTGGCATCCCGCGCGACGGCCCTCCGTATCGTGATCAGCTCGCTGATCGGGGAAGTGCGTGAACTCATCGGCAGAGTATTTCGCACCGGGGGGTGCCTTCGTGCGGCGGGTCGGTCGAGCCACACCCTCACCGTCCCCGGGATTGTGTGCGCGTGCGGGCACCGGGTCTGCCTGGCACAGCCGCAGTCCTTGGGTCTTAGGCTCCCTGCCCGCGCTCTCGCAGGTCAAGGGCTGTCGCATCAACCTACGGGCCAGGCGCGCGGCGTCTTGGAGTTCACCCCTGGGAACCGGCGTCGGCCCAGATCACGCGCATCTCGGCCGACGACTCCATCAGCTCCCCGAGGGTTCCGACGGCTTCCACCCGGCCGTCCTTGAGCACCACGATCCGATCGGCGGCACGCAGCAGTGCCGGCCGGTGCGACACCGCGAGCACGGTGCGGGTCGAGTGCAGCAGCCTGTCCCACAGACGTTGTTCGGTGGGAGGGTCCAGGGCGCTGGAAACGTCGTCCAGCACCAGGAGGTCGGGGCTGCCGGCCATCATCCGGGCGATGGCCGTCCGCTGGGCCTGCCCGCCGGACAGGCGGAGCCCGCGAGGGCCCACGACGGTCCCGGCCCCGTCCCTCATCACCGCGAGATCGGCTTCCAGCACAGCGGTACGCACTGCCGTGTCGAAGACCTCGTCGCCGGCCTCGCCGCCCTGACGCCCCAGCAGCACGTTGTCGCGCACCGTCCCGCTGAACAGGCGCGGGACCTGCGGCGTGTAGCCGCAGCGCGGTGGCACCAGGAAGGACGACGGGTCCACAACCGGCTCCCCGTTCCACAGCACGGTGCCCCGGTCGCGGGGAAGCAGTCCGAGGATCGCCCGGATCAGGGTCGTCTTCCCGGCACCGACCCGGCCGGTGATGACGGTGATCGTGTGCCGTTCGACGGTCAGGTCCACGTCCTCGACCCCGTGGTCGGTTCCCGGGTGGCGCGCGGTCAGCCCCCGGACGGTGAGCTCCCGCAGGCCGGGATCGGGCTCGCGGGGCGTCGGCAAGGGCCCTTCCGTGCCGGAGAGTTCCGCCGTCTGAAGGGCGGGGCGCAGCCTGCCGCCGAGGTAGTCGGCGATCCGGCCGAGGGCCACCGCGACGCGCTGCAGCAGGACGGACAGCATGCCGATCGAGGCCAGGGCCTCCGTCAGGATCTGCAGGTAGAAGGTGAACAGCGCGAGCTCACCGACGCTGAAGGCGCCGCTTTGGATGCGTCCCGCGGTCAGCAGCAGCACCACGCCGATCCCGAGCGGAGCCGCGTTGCCGATCACGGAGCGCTGGGCCGCGGCGTACAGTTCCTCCCGCACGGCCTTCTCGGCCCGCGCCCTGTTGAGACGGCCGATGTGCGCGGTCACCTGTGGCTCGGCGGCCGCCGCCTGCACGGCGCCGACGGCCTCGACCATCTCGCGCAGGACGCCGGTCACCTTCGCCGACGCCTCGCGTGTGGCCCGGCGGTAGCGCAGGAACCGGCTGTGAGCCACCACCGTGGCCAGCGTGATGAGGACCAGCAGGCTCAGCAGCGCGACGGTGACCAGGGGATCGATCCGCATCATCACGGTGACCGACCCCACGACGAACAGCCAGTGGGCGAGATTGGTCGGAGCCCAGGCGACGAAGAAGCCCGTCTCGTCGACGTCCTCGCCGACCGTCGCCAGCGCCTGGCCGTGAGGAGTCCGGGCCGTTGCCTCCGGCCTGTGCAGCGCCGTGTCGAGCAGAGCGTGCCTCAGTCGTGCCTCGGTGCCGTACTGGATCCGCGGCTCCAGCTTGTTGATCATCAGGCCGAACTGGAGGAACAACCTCCCGGCCTCGATCGCGGCGACCAGGGCGATGATCGCCCATACGTCCCCGCCCGCGCCCAGTTCGTCGAACAGCCACTGGAACAGCAGCCCCACCACGAGAGTCGCGGCGCGCAGCAGGACCCACAGACCGGTGAGGATCCAATAGGCGCGTGCCGAGCCGCGCAGGGCGTCGGCGAGCCTGCCGAACACGGACTGATTCCCGGCGTGTGTCATCCACCCGTTCCCCTGCTGGTGGCGCCCTCAGCGGGTGCCTTCGGCCGTATGGAGGAGGTCGTGAAATCGCGACCTGGGGTCGGCCGCGAGGACCGTCCGCTCGCCGTGCTCGGCCACGGATCCGTCGTCGAGGACCAGGACCCGGTCCACCTGTCGGAGCAGGTGCGGGCGGTGTTCCACCACGACGGCCGTGCGGCCCCGCAGCAGACGCTCCAACGCCGGTCTGAGGAGGCGCTCGGTGTGCGGATCCAGCCGTGCCGTGGGCTCGTCCATCAGGACCAGCCCGGGGTCCCGGAGGAACACCCTGGCCAGCGCGAGCTTCTGCTCCTCACCGGCGGACATGCCACGGGCGCCGGAGCCGAGCACCGTCTCCAGACCGTCGGGCAGGTCACGCACCCAGGTGGCCAGGCCGGCCTCGCCGAGCGCGGCCAGCAGCCGGTCGTCGTCCACGGAGGAGTCGAAGAAGGTGAGGTTGTCGCGCAAGGACGCGTGGAAGACCTGGACTTCCTGCGTGACCAGTGCGACCCGTTCGCGCAGCGCCCGGATGTCCATGGCCCGCAGGTCCACGCCGCCGACCGATACCGCGCCGCCCACCGGCTGGTGCAGTCCGAACAGCAGCCGTACGACCGTGGACTTGCCGCTGCCGGTCTGGCCGACCACTCCCAGCCGCTCGCCGGGACGCACGGTGAACGAGACGCCGCGCAGCACCGGTTCGCCCGGCTCGTAGCAGAAGGAGACCTGGTCGAAGCCGACGTCCGGCCGCCGTCGCGGCAGGGCGGCCGTTCCCTGGTGGGGCTGCGGGTCCTCCTGCTCGAGCAGCTCCTGGAGGCGGCCGACGCCCGCGGCGGCGTCCTCCAGTTCCCTGAAGCGCGTGGTGATGTTGAGCAGGGGGCGGCGCAGCAGCATCGCGTAGGACAGCGAGGCGAAGGCGGTGCCGGTGGAGAGCCGTCCCTGCCCGTGCAGCCAGGCGCTGACCGCCAGGGCCAGCACCACGCTGACGGCTGACAGGCCCTGGACCGTCGCAGGCCAGCGGATCGACGCCTGGGCGGCCTGCCGGGCCCGCCGGTACAGCTCGCTCTGCCGGTGTTCGAGCTCCCGCAGGGTGTGGCGCGCGGCACCGTTGGCGCGCAGCTCCTCGGCCGCCGCGAGCCGCTCCTCGAGGAAGCCCTGGAGGTCCGCCGCGACCGTCTGCCGTGCCGTGACGAAGGGCATGGCACGGCCCACCAGCCTGCGCAGCAGCAGGAGGGTCCCGGCGGCGAACGGTGCGAACACCAGAGCCAGTCGCCACTCCATGTGGAACAGGGCCAGCAGGATTCCGGCGACGAGCAGTGCCTGGGCCACCAGTTCGACGACGAGTGTCGACATGACCGCGGTGAGCCGGCCCACGTCGCTGTCCATGCGCTGGACGAGCTCGCCCGGTGGGTGTCTGCGGTAGAAGGCCGGGGACCGGCGCAGGCAGTGCTCGACCAGGTCGGCGCGGAGGCGATTGGTGCTGCGCCAGGCGAGGCGCGAGGAGACGGCTTCGCTGCCGACGGTGACGACCAGCAGCCCGAGGGCGGCCGTCAGGACCCAGACGGCGACGACGAGCAGCGTTCGGCGGGTCTGTCCCGACAGTGCTCCGTCGATGAACTGCCGTAGGAGGTAGGGCGCCGCCAATTGCAGTCCGATGCCCAGGGGAACCAGCAGGGCGAGCAGTGTGATGGCGGCCCGTTCGCCGCGCAGATAGCGCACGAGTAAGGAAAGTTGCCGCAACGGACTGCCTGCCAAGGTGTCCTCCCCCGGTTCGCCGGGACGGCGAAGGGCCCCAGCATAAATGCGCCCGGGCCTCTTGGGAATGTGACCTCAAGTCCCTTGCCGGGTGTCGTTGAACAGCATTGCTGGTGATCAATGCCGCTGTTAGGCTCCTCGGGCTTCTCGGCCCATGCAGGCATTTTCGTTCTCATGGGCCCGGTCAGTGGCTTTTCGGTGACCCGTCGCACCGTGCCGGCCGGGCGCCGAGGGCCAGGGTGGATCCGCCCGGAAATGGGCGTCAGTGGAAGAAGCACCTCGATCAGCCGGACATGAGCATCCCAAGGAGGTTTTGTGGCAGGCGACGTGCGCAGCACGGAATTATCGGGTGACCAGGTGGTGGTCACCGGTGCCGCGGGTTTCATCGGCTCACACCTGGTGGCAGAGCTGAGGCGGGCCGGTAAAGACGTCATCGCCGTGGACCGCAGGCCGGTTCGCGCCGACGACGGGAATGAGTCGCACCCCGCGGCAGGGGGACTTCACGTCATACGCGGTGACCTCGTCAGCCTGGATCTGACGGAGTGCCTGGAAAAGGCCTCCGTGGTTTTCCACTTGGCCGCGTTGCCCGGCGTCCGGCCGTCCTGGTCTCAATTCCCCGAGTATCTCCATTGCAATGTACTGGCCACCCAGAGACTGCTCGACGCCTGCGTGCGGGCCGGAGTCCCGCGCCTGGTCATGGCGTCGTCGTCCAGTGTCTACGGGGGCGCCGACGGGACGATGAACGAGGACGACCTGCCCCGTCCGCTCTCGCCCTACGGGGTGAGCAAGCTCGCCGCGGAACGGCTGGCTCTCGCCTTCGCCGCCCGCAAGGACGCCTCGCTGGCTGTCTCGGCCATGAGGTTCTTCACCGTCTACGGTCCCGGTCAGCGCCCGGACATGTTCATTTCCCGCCTGATCCGGGCGACCCTGCGGCAGGAGCCCATCGAGATCTACGGCGACGGAGCGCAGATCCGCGACTTCATTCACGTGTCCGACGTCGTGCGCGCCCTGATCCTGGCCGGCACGGTCGGGCACGGCCGCAGCACCGTGCTGAACATCGGCACGGGAAGCGCCGCCTCGGTCAACGAAGTGGTGTCCCTCACCGCCGCGTTGACGGGAATGACCCCGCCTGCCGAGTACGGCGCCGCGCGCATCGGTGACGTCCGCTCGACCACCGCGGATGTCGGCCGTGCCCAACGGCAGCTCGGGTTCACGGCGCTGACGGGACTGCGCGAGGGGCTCGCCACGCAGATCGAGTGGACCAGGCGGTCGCCGTCCCAGACCCCGCACGGCGCCGTTCCGGTCGCGGGGACGGCACCGGCGTCCCGGTCGTAGCCGCATGTGCGGTTTCGCCGGATTCACCGATCCTGCCCATGGGCGGGCAGCCTCCCAGGACACGGCCAGGCGCATGCTGGCCGCCGTGGCACACCGGGGTCCTGACGGCTCCGACTGGTGCCACCGCGACGGTGTCACCCTGGCGCACTGTGCGCTGACCTTCGTCGATCCGGAGCGCGGCACCCAGCCGTTCGTCTCCGCGTCCGGCTCCACCGTGGTCGTCTTCAACGGCGAGATCTACAACCATGCCGACCTGCGCGCACAGATGCGGGCGGCGGGCGTCCGCCTGCGCACCGGCAGCGACACCGAGGTCCTGGTCGAGCTGTACGAGCTGTACGGGACACGCATGCTGGAGCGGCTGCGCGGCATGTTCGCCTTCGCCCTGCACGACGCCCGGAGCGGGCGCACCGTGCTGGCCCGTGACCCGATGGGCAAGAAGCCTCTCTACTACGCCCGGGTGCGGGACGGGATCGCCTTCGCGTCCGAGCTGACCGCGCTGCTGCGGCATCCGCAGGTGTCGTCCAGCCCCGATGTCGCGGCCCTCGCCGACTACTTGATGCTCCAGGCGTTCACCGCGCCCGCGTCGGCGGTGTCCGGGGTCCGCAAGGTTCGCCCCGGCACCTGTGTGACGTACGCCGACGGGGAGGTGCACGAGACGGAGTTCTGGCGGCCCCGTATCCACCCGGCCGCGAGCCCCGGGCGCAAGGAGGCCGCACAGCGGTTCGAGGAACTCTTCCGGGCCGCTGTCGCACGGCGGGTCACCAGTACCGGTCACCGGCTCGGCGTGCTGCTCAGCGGCGGCCTGGACTCCAGTGCGGTCGCGGCGGTGGCCCAGGACCTGTCCCCGGGCCGGCCGGTGCCGACCTTCAGCGCGGGGTTCGCGGACCCGGACTTCGACGAGAGCGGGCACGCCGAGGTGGTCGCCCGTCATCTCGGCACCGAGCACCACCTGGTGAGGATCGACGGAGCCGATCTCGCCGGGGTGGTCGAGGCCGAGTTCGCGTCGGCGGACGAGCCGTTGGCGGATCCGTCCCTGCTGCCGATGCGGTTGGTGTGCCGTCAGGCCCGCCGGCACGTCCGGGGAGTCCTCACCGGCGACGGTGCCGACGAACTCCTCCTCGGATACCGGTACTTCCAGGCCGAGCGGGCGATCGAGCCGTTGCTGCGGGTCCTGCCGGCGCCCCGGCTCGAGGCCCTGGCCGGGTTCCTGGTGCGCCGGCTGCCCGCCCGGTCCGGGAACCTGCCCGTGGCGGCCGCCCTGGGTCTGCTCGCCCGCGGGCTGCGTGCGGCCCCGGAACACCGTTTCTATCTCTCGACCGCACCTTTCGGACCGGGTGAACTGCGGCAACTGCTGCTTCCGGAGGCGCGCTCCGACCTGGCGGGGCACGACCCGTTCACGGAGATCGCCAGGCTGCTGGAAGGACAGAGCGGCCTGACGGGCGTCGAGCGCAGCCAGGTCGCCGTCTTCACCCACTTCCTTCGGGACGTCGTCCTGACCAAGACCGACCGGGGCAGCATGCGCAGCGCACTCGAACTGCGCTCCCCGTTCCTCGACCTGGACCTGGTCGAATACTGCAACTCCCTGCCCACCAGCCTGAAACTGCGCCGGTTCACCGGCAAGTACCTGCTCCGCGAGGTGGCCGCCGGCTGGCTGCCCCCGACCGTCGTACGGCGTACCAAGCTGGGCTTCAGGGCACCGCTGGCCGCTCTGCTGCGCGGTGAGCTGCGGCCCCTGCTCCTGGACACCCTCTCCGGCGCCGCGCTGCGCCGTGGCGGGCTGTTCGACGCCCAGGCCGTGCAAAGACTCACCGACGATCACCTCACCGGCCGTCGGGAGGTGTCCCGCAAGCTGTGGGCGCTGCTGGTCTACCAACTCTGGTTCGAGAATCTGACGGCCGGTCGGCACACCTCGACATCCCCTGCCTGTCCGGCCCACTTCTAGGAGATCCGACAATGGCTCCTGTCCGTCCGCACATCCAGGTGCTCTCCCCACGCACCTGGGGGGAGTTCGGCAACTATCTCGCCGCGACCCGCTTCTCACGCGTCCTTGGCGGCGTGGTGGACGCGGAGGTGACCCTGCTGGAGGCCGAACCGATTCTGCCGTGGATCGGCGAGGCCGGCGCGGAGATCCGCGCGATCTCGCTGGAGAGCCCCGACGCCACGGTGCGCAGCGAGCGGTACATGGCGCTCATGGCCCGGCTCCAGGAACGCTTCCCCGAGGGGTTCGAGGCGCACCCGACCCCCGCCCAGGAGGCGGCGGTCGCGCCGCTCACCGAGCACCTGCGCGCCACGGCACCGGATGTCGTGGTCGGCACCAAGGGGTTCGTGGCCCGGCTGTGCGCCGCCGCCGTCCGGCTGGCCGGGTCCCGTACCCGCGTCGTCAGCCATGTCACCAACCCCGGCCTGCTGCACCTGCCGTTGCACCGCAGCAGGTACCCGGACCTCACGCTCGTCGGCTTCCCGCACGCGAAGGACCACCTCGTCGCGACGGCCGGCTGCGACCCGGAGCGCGTCCGGACGGTGGGCCCGCTCGTCGCCCAGCACGATCTGCGCGACTTCATGACCAGCGAGTCGGCCACGTCCGACACCGGCCCCTGGGGTGACGACCTGGGCCCGGACCGTCCCCGTGTCCTCGTCTTCTCCAACCGCGGCGGCGACACGTACCCGGAACTGATCAGGCGTCTGGCCCGTCGGCATCCCGACATCGACCTGGTGTTCGTCGGCTACGGCGACCCCGAACTCGCCCGCCGCGCGGCCTCGGACGCCGCTCGGGCCGGGGTGACCCACTGGCGGTTCCACAGCGTCCTGGCCCAAGCCGAGTACTTCGACTACATCCAGCGTGCCTCCAGGTCCCGGTACGGCCTGCTGATTTCGAAGGCCGGGCCCAACACCACCCTGGAGGCGGCCTACTTCGGCATACCCGTGCTCATGCTCGAGTCGGGGCTGCCGATGGAGCAGTGGGTTCCCGGGCTGATCCACCAGGAGGGCCTGGGCAGGGCCTGCGGCACCCCGGACGAACTCTTCGGCACGGTGGACGAATGGCTCGAGCACCCCGCGGCGATCGAGGTGCACAAGAAGGCCGCGCTCTCCTTCGCCGAGGCGGTACTGGACCAGGACGCGGTGGCGGAGCGGATCGGTGCCGCCGTCCGGCCCCTGCTGGAGGCGCCGTGAGCCCGGGGAGGCCGGCCGCGCCGCGGATCGTGCTGGTCGCGGGACCGGACGGCGTGCGGGCGGAAGGGGACAAGGAGATCCGGCTCGGGCACCCCCTCACGGGTGACCACCTGGACCCGGGCCCGCCCGCCGAGGGGGTCTTCGCCGGGTGGGCCTGGAACGGTGAGCGCCTGCTGGCCCGCAACGACCGCTACGGCATCCAGCCGCTGTTCTACCGGGCGGACGCCACCTCGTTGCGGCTGTCCCCCGATCCGCTGGCGCTGCTGCCGGACGACCGGCCCGCCGAGCTGGATCACGACGCCCTCGCCGTCTTCGTACGGCTCGGGTTCTTCCTCGGCGAGGACACCTGTTTCGCCGGTGTCCGCGCCCTGCCTCCGGCAGCCACGATGACCTGGGACGGCAGCGGGTTGCGGCTGCGGTCGCAGGCGCAACGGCCGTCCGGGGCGGTACCGCTGACCCGGGCCCAGGCCGTCGACGGCTTCGTCGACCTGTTCCGGGAGGCCGTCACCCGCCGGCTGCCCGGCGAGCCGTACGACCTGCCGCTGAGCGGCGGCCGGGACTCCCGCCACATCCTGCTGGAGCTGTGCCGCCAGGGCGCGCCGCCCAGGCTCTGTGTCAGTGGTGCCAAGTTCCCGCCCGACCCGGGCGCCGACGCGCGGGTGGCGGCCGGGCTGGCTGGCCGGCTGGGCCTGCCCCATGCCGTCGTCCCTCGGCCCCGTGCCCAGTTCCGGGCGGAGCTCGCCGCGCTGACGGGGCAGGGCATGGGCACCCTGGACGGTGCGTGGGCGCAGCCGGTGCTGGCCCACCTGAGCCGGCACAGCCGCCTCTCGTACGACGGCCTGGGCGGCGGTGAGCTGTCCCAGAACGAGAGCGTCGGTTTCATCCGCGGCACCCCGTACGATCCGGCGGATCTGCCCGCTCTGGCCGACCGGTTGCTGAACGCCGAACGGCTCGCTCCTCATGTGGAACACCTGCTCGGTCCGCACACAGCAGTCCTGTGGAGCAGGGAGCGGGCCCGGGAGCGCCTGGTCACCGAGCTCGCCCGGCACGCGGACGCGGCCCTTCCGCTCGGCAGCTTCTACTTCTGGAACCGGACCCGGCGCTCCCTCGCGCTGGCTCCGTTCGCCCTCGGGGACCCCCGCCTGCTCCTGCACACGCCGTATCTCGACCACGCCCTGTTCGACCACCTCAGCACGGTGCCCGCCCACTTCCTTGCCGAGGGGACGTTCCACGACCAGGCGCTGCGCACGGCGTTTCCCGAGCACGCGGATCTCGGTTTCGCGTCGGCGATCCCCCAGCGGCACGGGCCGGTCCTGGTCGCGCACCGGCTGCGGTACCTGCTGCGGTTCCTCGCCCACGCGCTGACCACGGAGCGGGGCTGGTGGCGCAGCCCGGAAAGGCATCTGCAGCGGCTGCTGGCCGCGGGCCGGGGCCCCGGGGCGCCGCAGCGCGTGAGCCGGCTGCAGCCGCTGGCGCTCTACCTGCTGACGTTGGAGACCGTCGCCCGGCACGGCGCGGGCGGTGGTCACCAGGGCACGTTCTAGGGCTTCGCACCCCATGTGGACATCACCCCGCAGGAAGCAGAGGGAGGACACCGAATGCGCAAGACACTGCCCGTGATCAGCACGGGCATCCCGTCCGGAGCCTCGGGCGGGTGCTCGACGCCCCAGCCGTCGCCGGCCCGCCCCGGGATACCACGGT
This sequence comes from Streptomyces cyslabdanicus, assembly GCF_052663305.1. Taxonomy (NCBI): domain Bacteria; kingdom Bacillati; phylum Actinomycetota; class Actinomycetes; order Kitasatosporales; family Streptomycetaceae; genus Streptomyces; species Streptomyces cyslabdanicus. The sequence goes on along the minus strand of NZ_JBQRUW010000012.1, from coordinate 151,833 downwards.
GGCGCAAGCGCACGTTGCGCATCGCCCTGGTCCGTCATCACGACCTGTGCCTGAACACCCGCCAGATCACGCGCGTCCAGAAGCGTGCCGGCGTACTGCCCCACCTCGGCCTGGGATACATCCACCGGGCGCTGAAGTCGGCCGGGTTCCACCAGGTCATCCAGGTCGACACCCCGGCCCTCGGGCTGGACAGCGAGGGACTGCGCAAGCTGCTCGCCGACTTCGGCCCCGACCTGGTCGGGGTGAGCACGACGACGCCGGGCCTCCCGGGCGCCCTCGAGGCGTGCCAGGCGGCCAAGACCACCGGGGCCAAGGTCATCCTGGGCGGGCCGCACACCGAGGTGTACGCGAGCGAGAACCTCGTCCACGACTGCATCGACTACGTCGGCGTGGGCGAAGGCATCACCATCATGCAGGAGCTGGCCGAGGCGCTCGAGCAGGGCGAGAATCCGGAGGGCATACGGGGACTGGTGACCCGGGAGCACGACGGCGGCGCCGCACCCATGGTGAACCTGGAGGACGTGGGCTGGCCGGTACGCGACGGCCTCCCGACGGACAGCTACTACTCGATCATGGCGCCCCGCCCGTTCACCACCATGATCTCCAGCCGGGGCTGCCCCTTCAAGTGCAGCTTCTGCTTCAAGCAGGCGGTGGACAAGAAGTCCATGTACCGCAGCCCCGAGGACGTGGTGGGCGAGATGACGGAGCTCAAGGAGCGGTGGGGGGTGAAGGAGATCATGTTCTACGACGACGTGTTCACCCTGCATCGCGGCCGCGTACGCGAGATCTGCGCCCTGATCGGCGACACCGGGCTCAAGGTCCGCTGGGAGGCGCCCACCCGGGTCGACCTGGTGCCCGAACCGCTGCTGAAGGCGATGGCCGGGGCCGGCTGCGTGCGCCTGCGGTTCGGCATCGAGCACGGCGACTCCGGCATTCTCCAGCGGATGCGCAAGGAGAGCGACATCCAGAAGATCGAGACGGCTGTCACCTCGGCCCACGAGGCCGGCATCAAGGGTTTCGGCTACTTCATCGTCGGCTGGCTCGGGGAGACAAAGGAAGAGTTCCGCCGCACCGTCGACCTCGCCTGTCGCCTGCCGCTGGACTACGCCAGCTTCTACACGGCGACGCCGCTGCCGGGCACGCCGCTGCACACGGAGTCGGTGGCGGCCGGCCGGATTCCGGCGGACTACTGGGACAAGTTCGTGCAGGGCGACTTCGACTCCCGGATCGGCTACCTGGTTCCCGACGCCCAGCAGCGCGCCCAGATCGCGTACCGGTCCTTCTTCCTGCGTCGCTCCATGATCAAGCCGCTGCTGGGGCACATGGCGGTCACCGGTCAGTGGCGTCATACGCTGGACGGTCTGCGCAGTCTTGCCCGGTCCACCTCCAACACCGACCGTGACTTCTGAGGCCGCGCGCCCGGCCGCGCGCCCGCACCCGCCGGTGCGGACGAGCCCGCCGCCGCGTTTGAACCGGCCGTTGCCCCGCCGCGGCCGCCGGCGCGGCGACGAGCCGTTCTGGACGCACCACCTGCGGAGCACCATGGCCCGCGGCTTTCTGCCCCCGGACTCCTGGGCGGTGCCCGTGCGGCACGTCCTGCCCGGTCTGCCGGCCGACGGAACCACGTGCGCCGGGGAGGCGGCCGAGGCACTGCGGACTCCCACCGCGCCGGTGATCGCGCTGGTCGCGCCGACGTACGTCTCCCGGGCGCCGCTCGCGCAGCAACGTCAGCGGCTCGACGCGCTCATGGACCAGCTGGCCGAGGTGGCCCGGGAGCATCCGCGGGTGCCCGTGGTGCTCTTCGTCGGTATGCAGTGGTCGTCGGCCGCGGAGGAGGACGAGTCGCTCCGGTGCCTTCGTCAGCTGCTGCGTCAGGCGCGCACCCGCCTGCCGGGCCTGCGGGTGTGCGGTCTGTCCCTGCCGGGTCCGGGCAAGCCCCGTACGCTGAACGCGGCCATCGCGGTGGCGGAACTCCTCGGCTGCGCCGGGGTCGGCTGGGTCGACGACGACGTGACCCTCGAGGACGGCTGCCTGTCGCGGCTGATACGGGAGTTCCTGGCGGCGGGCTGCGCGGGAGCGGTGGGCGCCACCAAGATCCCTCATGTCCGTGAGTTCGCCACCGCGCGGCTGCTGTCCAGGGCCAAGGCGGTTGCCGCGCCGGCCATGAACTACCCCCACGGGTGCTGCATCCTGGTGTCGACCGACGTGGTGGCGGGCGGCATGCCGGGCCGTTACACCTCCGACGACGGGTACGTGTGCTTCCGGCTCCTCGACCCGTCCCTGCCCGACCCGCTCGCCCACCTGCGGCTGGTGCCGGACGCCCTGTGCCACTACTACGTGGCGGGCCCGGCCGGCGAGACCCGCCGCAGGATCCGCAGGCTGCTCCTCAACCACCTCGTCGACCTGGCCGACTGGCCCCTGCCGGTGGTCCGCCACTACTTCCGGCACGTCCTGTTCGGCGGCATGTGGCCGCTCACCGGCCTCGACTCCTCGCGGGGCGTGCGCCACGGGCTGACGAAGGCGTTCATCAAGTGGCTCTACTTCGCCTGGTTCGCCGCCATCGGGAGCGAACTGTACCTGCGCGGGCTGTTCCGAAGGCCACTGCGGCGCATCGAGTGGGCCCCGTACTCGGACGTCCGCAGACTCACTCCGTCGTCCCCGTCCACGCCTCAGGAGCGCTGATGAAGGTACTGTCACTCCACTCTGCCGGACACGACACCGGTGTCGCGTACTTCGAGGACGGACGGCTCGTCTTCGCGATCGAGGCGGAACGGCTGACCCGGGTCAAGCACGACCACCGCTCCGACGTCGCTCTGCGGCATGTGCTCGCCCAGGAGTGCGTGGACGTCGACGGCATCGACCTGGTGGCCGTCAGTACACCGGTCCGCAGTGCCCTCCTGCGCATTCCCGACCTGGACCGGGCCATGGAGCGGATCGGGGCGGGAGCGCTGCACCACCGGACCGTCTGCGAGATGCTCGGGCGGCGCGTGGACTGTGTCGTGGTCACCCACGAGGTCTCGCACGCGGCCCTCGCCGCCCACTACGCGGACTTCGAGGACGGCACTGTCGTCCTGGTCAACGAGGGCCGTGGCCAGCTCACTCGCAGTTCCCTGTTCCGGGTCGCGGGCGGTCGGCTGGAGTGGGTCGAGAAGGACCCGCTGCCCTGGTACGGCAATGGCTTCGGCTGGACGGCGATCGGTGTTCTCCTCGGCTTCGGCCCGAGCCCCAGCGTGGCGGGCAAGGTGATGGCCATGGGCGGCTACGGGGAGCCGGACGCGCGGATACGCGAGCAACTGCTGGCGGTGGACCCGAACGTGATGAACGACCGGGAACTGGCCGAACGGGTCCGCGCCGACCTGGCGGCCCGCCCACGGTTCGGTTCCGGTTTCGAGACCGCCTCGCACGTGGTGGCCACCTTCCAGGAGATGTTCACCGACACGGTCAGGAACACACTCGCCCGGCACGTGACACGCGGGGACACCGGGGTGGGGCCCATCGCTCTCGGCGGCGGCTGCGCCCTGAACATCGTGGCCAATTCCGCGCTGCGGGAGGCCTTCGGACGTGACATCGCCATTCCGCCCGCCTGCGGAGACGCTGGGCATCTGGTGGGTGCCGGGATCTACGCCCTCACTCAGATCGCCGGGGTGACTCCGCAACCGCTCGGCGTCTACAGCAACGGCGCGCCGTCGTCGCGCGCCGCTGTCCTGAACGCCCTGGACGGCGCGGGGTTGCGGGCCCTGCCCTACGACGAGGCGGCGGTCGCCCGGCTGCTGGCGGACGGCGGTGTGGTGGCCCTGACGCAGGGATCGGCGGAACTGGGGCCGCGCGCCCTGGGGCATCGGTCGCTGCTGGGCAATCCGGCGGTGCCGGGCATGCGCAAGCGGATGAGCGAGGAGCTCAAGCAACGCGAGTGGTACCGGCCGCTGGGAGCGGTGATGCGCGACGAACGCTTCACGGCGCTGTACCCGGGCCACCATCCGTCTCCGTACATGCTCTTCGAGTACCGGCTGCCGGAAGGGGTGGCGCCCGAGGCCCGGCATGTCAACGGGACCTGCCGCATCCAGACGCTCGCATCCGGTGAGGAGCGCCTGTACGGTCTGCTCGCCCGGTTCGAGGAGGTCAGCGGCGTACCGGCGCTGATCAACACGTCGCTCAACGGGCCGGGCAGGCCCATCGCGCACACGGCTCGGGACGTGCTGGACGACTTCGCGGACACCAGTGTCGACCTGTTCGTGTTCGACGACCTGATGGCTTACGCCGCGGCGGGATGACCCGTCGGGTTCCCCGGGTGCGGACCGGGTCCGCCGGCCGGAGCGAGCTCCGGCCGGCGGACGGTCACCGCGCGGCGTACTTGGGGAGCAGACGGTGCAGCACGTCGTCCGTGTAGAGGTGGACCACCGGGACCAGGCCGTGGGCGGCCGGGTGCTTCCTCGCCGCGGCGAGGGATTGTGCACGCAGCTGTTCCAGCAGGTCCCGGACATCGTGCTCGGCGACCGCGCCGGTCCGCATGAGATGGCCGAGGTTGCCCTCCCGCTCGCCGTCGCGCTCGTAGTCGGTCAGGTCGTCGGCCATGGTGATGGTCAGGGCGAACGCCTCGGCGAACTGCCGTACCTCGTCGGCCGATTCCTCAGTGCGCCCGCAGGCGGCCGCGAGTGACCCGTAGCGGCCGAGGAAGGCGGCACCGTAGGTGTTCGCGTGGGCGCGCCACTCGCGCAGGTTCCGCGCCCGCTCCCGCTTGGTGCGTATCTGACCGCCGCAGAGGAAGACGGCGTCGTCCTCCAGGATGTCGGTCACCGACTTGGGGTCCCGGGCGAGGACGGCCATGTCGTGCAGGGCGCGCAGGTGCATGCGCAGGCAGACGCAGGCGAGTTCGACCCGGTCCAGTCCGGTGTCGTCGTCCATCAGATCGTCCAGGAGCTTCATGGAGACGATGTCCAGCGCGAGGGCACGGGACACCTCCGCCCGCCGGGCCCGGTCGGTGATCCACTCGGTGAGGAAGTGCGGGACCCTCAGATACAGACGCAGCGCGGCGGTGTGGTCCACCAGGGCCTGCGATCCTCCGGTGCCGGCCACGCACTCCGTGACGTGCCGGCGGTTGGCGGATTCGGCGGCCAGCATGGACTCGGTGTAGGCCGTGGGCAGCGGAGTGGGTGCGACCGCCGTCACGACGTGCTCCGCGGCCGGGTCGGTGCGGGGCGCTCTCCGCTCATCTCCGCGAGCGTGGACCGCCAGTCGGGGTGTTCCAGGGCCCCGGCGAATCCCACGTAGTCGGCTCCGGCGTCGAGGTACTCGGTGATCTGCCGGCGCGTGCGGACGTTGCCGCTCACGAAGAGGATCTGCTCGGGGCGGAGCGTCTTGCGGAAGTGGCGCACGGCCTCCGGCGGCACCTGGTCGTGCCGGGAGTAGAGGTACACCAGGTGAAATCCGAAGGTGACGGCGACCGCGAGGTACTGGTCCATCTCCGTGGTGGAGGACGTCGTCACCGGCACGGTGCCGAGCAGGTCGCCGGTGCGGCGGTCCTCGCCGAAGGTGAGAGCGACGGTGAGCAGAAGCTCCGGCCGGCTCTCCTCGGGTATGCGTCCGGGCAGGGTGGTCAGGGTCTCCAGGAAGCTCTTCCAGACGAAGTAGTCGTCGTCGGAGCCCAGCAGAGCGGGCAGCAGCATCGCGTCGGCGCCGCCCACCGCCGGGAAGCCGATCCCCTTCCGGGGCGGGAAGTGGAGGATGACCGGCAGGCTGGTGGCCTCCTTGACCGCCGCCACGTACGGCTCCATGCGCGACTCGAACGACTCGTAGTCGGTGCTCGCCAGGATGACGGCCGCGAATCCGAGCCGGTCCAGTTCGGCCGCCTTCTCGACCGCTTCCCCCACCGGGATCTTGAAGGGGTCGATGATGTGCACGGGGCCTGGCCGATGCTCACGCAGCCGGGCGAGGACCTCCCCTGGGCGCCAAAGCGGCGCTGCGGCCTGGACTTCCCTGCGGTCAACCAGCTGCGGCGAGGCATTCACCAGCATTTCCCCTTGTCGTCCGGTCGTGTCGCGCCATGACGTGTCTCGCCCGCGTCGCGTGTTCGGCCAGGAGGTGCCAAGCGTTCGGCGGTGGGCCGGGCCTGTGCCCGGCGGTGCCCCGCGGCGACGGCTTCTGCGGCTTGCCGGTGTGCCGGGTGATCGGGCACGGCGGTGCGGCGTCTCGGTCCGCGCGGGAGGCGGGCTACACGGTTTCCCGGCGGGACTCTCGGCATGCCCGACCCTTTCGAGCGATGCCCACCGGGCGCCGACGAGGACGCTGCGTGGCAAGACGTTCGGCGATGCTACACGCGGTCGTTTCCGGGGAGGTAGGGACGTATTGCACGGCCGAGGGCGCATGACCGACGAAGCCTTGCGGCCAGGGATTCAGACGGATCAGACGAATTGGAGATGTGCCCGGCGTCGTAGGCGCACCGCCATGGCGCCGCAGCTCACCAGGGCCAGCACGGTCACCACCCCGACGGCATGAGCGACGCCATGGTGGAAAGACCCGTGCTCCGCGCCGTCGACGGCATAGGTGATGATTTCCCGGGTGGACCAGAACGGCAGAATCCTGGCGGAGTCCTTGGCCGGATCCATCACCATCTGGGCCCCGATGACGGAGATCAGCAGCAGTGCGCCCTCCATGTCCCGGGGCACGATCAGCCCCAGCAGGAGCCCGAGCGGTACGGCGACGACCGTGGTCAGCACCAGTTCCGCGGCCAGGGCCCGCGGGTTCTGCACGTCCTGGTCCACCAGGATGACCGCGCCGTACAGGGCGGACACGCACAGACCGGCCGTGACGAGTGCCAGGACACGGCCGAGGAAGAGCTGGTACGGCCGGAATCCGGCCAGCACCAGCAGCGGCTCGATCTCCCTGCCCCCGACGGTGGAGAACAGGGCGGCGGCGCTGACGGCGAATCCGACACCGAGGCTGGCAAAGCGAACGGCCTGCCCGGTCTCGTCGTGACGGCCGAGGTAGAACACCAGCGGCACCAGCAGGAGCAGCCCCAGCACCCCGCGCCGGCGCAGCAGTTCCCGGAGGGTCATCTCCGCCATGCGGACCGTGGCCGTCATCGGTCGTTCTCCCTCTTCGTCGCGGGGGTGAGATCCAGGACCTGGTCCACTCGGTCGAGTTGGTTCAGCATGTGGGTCACGACGACGACCGCCTTGCCCGCCTCGCGCCAGGACCAGACGTTGTGCCAGAAGTCCACGTACGAGCCGTGGTCGAACCCCTGGTAGGGCTCGTCGAGCAGCAGCAGGTCCGGGTCCCCGAGGGCGGACAGGACGACGTTCAGCTTCTGCCGGGTGCCGCCCGACAGGTCCTTGGCCAGCACGTTCCGCGCGATGTTCCAGTCGAGTTGCGTCCCCAGCCTGCGGCCGCGGCGCTCCGACTCCCTGCGGCTCAGACCCCGGCCGGTGCCGAAGAGCGTGAAGTGCTCGCGGGGGGTGAGGAAGCCGATGACGCCGGCGTTCTGCGGGCAGTAGCCGAGGTTGCCTCCGGCTCTCACCTGCCCCTTGTCCGGTGAGAGCAGGCCGGCACAGATCTTGAGCATGGTCGACTTGCCGGCTCCGTTGCTGCCCACGATGGCCGCGACCTCCCCGGCGTGGACGACGAGGTCGACCCCGTTCAGGACACGACGGCCCTTGTAGCGTTTGACGATCCCGTGCGCCTGGAGCAGGACCTTGCGCTCGGCCGACGGGGACGTGCCCCCCATCTGCCGTGCGCCGATCGGGTACTTCATGTACGCCACCTCTCTGCCTGCCTTGACGATCAGGCGCCGCATGCCGGCCGCCCCGGTCCCGAAGCACGGGTTTCGTCCGTGTTCGCGGCTCGACGAAGACGGCGACTCCGGGCGATCCTAGGGCGGGGGCCGCCGGGCACAGGGGGGACAACACGGTTTCGGCCACCCCCTGCGGGCGTGGACACACCGCTCTTGTGAACCGAACCCGGTGCTCGTTAGCTTATGGCCCTCCTCGACTTCCTCTGCTTTCTGCGGCTTTCTTCGATTTTCCTCTGCTTTCCTCGGCTCTCCTCGGCTTTCCTCGGCTTTGCTTTCCTCGACACTTTGTTCTTCCCGACACCCGGGCGGCCGGCGCGTGCGGTGCCCCCGTGCGCCCGCATGCGGTGACCACGGCCCGGGCCGACGAAGGGATATGGATGCGCAGGCGAATTCAAGGTGGTCGTCTCTGGTGGCAACGAGCCGTTTCCCGTGGATTCGCTCCGCCCTCCGCACCGCGCATTCCCTTTGTGCTGGTGCGACCCGGCGAGCATGCCGAGGAGGACTCCCGCGGCGAGCTACCCGACGACGGCGTCCACGTGGTGCCGGACGGCTCGGGGACCAGGACGCTGCCGTCCGGCGGCATCGGAGTTCTCCTGCCCACCTATGTGGGGCGGTGCGACGCCCAGGCTCACCAGGAGACCTTCCACCACCTGCTGGAACGCCTGGCCGAGGTGAGGGCTTCCCGTCCCGGTCTTCACCTGACCGTCTGGGTGGCCATGCAGTACGGCGCCGGCGAATACCGGGAGGCGCTGCGCAGATTGCGCCGGATGACCGCCCTCGGAGCACAGGACGAGACCCTCACCGTCGTCGGCGTGGCGCTGCCGGGGCCGGGGAAGATCCGCACCCTCAACACCGTTCTGCGGTTGACCGCGGGGCTGGGCTACGCGGGCTGGCTGTGGACCGACGACGACATCGAGATCGGTCCCGGCTGCCTTGCCCGGCTGGTCTCCCGCTTCCACGAGCGGGGGTGCCGCGGCGCGGTCGGCGCCTCCCCCGTGATCCTGCCCCGTGATTCGGTCGCGGCACGGACCATGGGCAGGATCGGCACGGTCACGGCTCCGCCGAACGCCTACCCGGCGGCGGCCTGCGTCATGGTGGCGACCGACGTGGTGCGTGCGGGCATTCCGGTCCGGCGGCTGACCGATGACGGGTTCGTGCTGTTCGAACTGCTCGACGCCGCCGCGCCGGATCCGCTGCACGATCTCGAGGTACTCCCCGACGCGACGATCAGCTTCTACCGCGTCAGCCGCACCCACGACACCCTCCAGCGGCTGCGTCGCTCCCTGTACAGCCACGTGACGTGTGTCGCCGACTATCCCTGGCCGGTCGCGCGCGTCTATCTGACCCGCGTCCTGTTCTACGGCCTGTGGCCGCTCGCGCCGTGGGACGGAAGCCGGGGACCGGTGCGCGGGGTCAAGCGGTGGGCGGTCAAGGCCCTGCACTTCACCTGGTTCTGCCGGGTGGCGGCGGAACTGGCCGTGCGGGGAATGGCGCGCCGGCCGCTGCGCCATGTGTCGTGGGGGGACGAGGGTGACTTCCGCAGCCCCACCGTCGCAGAACCGGCAGCCGGCGCACCCGCCGGAGCGTGACACAGCGGGCCGCCCGCAAGGGGCGGCCGAAAGGAGACTCGGTGGCCCCATCTGGGAACGTTCCGGCAGCGGTTACGGTCATCCTCCCGCACCACGACTGCGCGGAGTACCTGAGTTCGGCGGTGGGCTCCGTCCTCGCCCAGGACCGCCCGGACCTCCGCCTGACGGTCGTCGACGACTGCACGCCCGGCGAGGAGTGGGTCTCGGGCCTTCTCCCGTACGCGGGCGATCGTCGGCTGACCGTGCTGCGCACGTCCGTGAACGTCGGTCACCTGCGCATCAAGAACAAGGTGCTGGAGACCGTGACCACCCCGTACGTGGCCTTCCAGGACGCCGACGACATGAGCCTGCCCGGCCGTCTGCGTCATCAACTCGCCCTGTTGGAAAGGGACGGAGCCGACCTGGTGGGCTGCGCCTACGAGTACATCGACGACGTGGGCCGCACGACCGGGCGGCGTCGGATGCCCCGCAACGGCAACCTCTGGATGCGACTGGGCAGGTCCACCGTGGTGCTGCATCCGTCCTCGGTGGTCCGCAGCACGGTGCTCAGGGCGCTGGGAGGCTTCGACGGCACGGCCCGGCTCGGTGCCGACACCGACTTCCACCTCAGGGTGGCCCGTCTATACCGGCTGCGCAGCGTACGCAAGGTGCTCTACCGGTACCGGATCTGGCCCAAGTCGCTCACGCAGGCCCCGGACACCGGCTTCGGGTCGGCGGAACGCCTGGCCTACACCAAGGCCATGAACGCCCAGGAACGGCGACGACGGCAGGCGCGTACCCGGGCCGAGCTGATGCCCCTGCTGGTCGCCCCGCCCAATGACGTCGACTTCGCCCTGACGCCGGTCGACATCCGCTGATGGCACGGAACACGAGCGGCGTGCGTGGCACGTCAGAGACGAGGAGGCCGTGGACGACGTGATGTTCCCCCGCTTCGGTGTCGTGGTGGTGGCCCGCGAGGGCGATGCGGAACGCGCGGTGCGCAGTCTCCTGCGCCAGTCGACGCCGGCAGCCCGGATCACCGTGGTCACGGCAACAGCCGGCGGCGCTCCGGGCGTGAAGGCCGACCGCGGGGTGCGGACCGTCGGATGTGCCCCGGAGGAGCTCGGTGCCGCGTGCGTGGAGGCGGCCCTCGCCACGGATGCCGAATACGTCGCCTTCCTCGACGGAGGTGACGAAGCCCTTCCCGACTGGCTGTGGCACCTGTCCCGGGCGGCCCACGACGGAGCAGGTGACGCCGGCGAACCGGTCGGCCTGCTCCAGTGCGGCGTGCTGCGCCTGCGGGCCGACGGACTGGTCGACGGGACAGTCCTGCCGCCCGCTACACCCGGTACCCGTCCGGTACCCGCCGACCTCGCCGACGGTGTCCACGCGGTCCGGCGTGACCTGCTGGGGCCGGGCAAGGACGAAGCCTCGGTGGCGGTCACCGTGCCTCTGCTCCTGGTCCGCCGCCGGGCCGGCGGCTCGGACGTGGCAGTCCACGCACCCGGCGCGCGGGTCATTCGCGGTTCCCGGCCGACCCGCGGCACCCACCGGCCTGCCGCCGACCGGCGCCCCCGTGACGGCAGCGCTCCCGAGCTGGTTTCGGTGGTGATCCCGGTACGCAACGGGGCCCGCACACTCGGCGCCCAACTGCGCGCCCTGGCGGGCCAGACCGCCACGGTTCCGTGGGAGGTGCTGGTCGTCGACAACGGCTCGACGGATGCCACCCGTCAGGTGGCCGAAGGGGCCCGCGGCATGCTGCCGGGCCTGCGCGTCGTCGACGCCTCCGGCCGCGCCGGGGAGAGCTGCGCCCGCAACCGGGGGATCGCCGAGGCGAAGGGCGACTTCGTCGCCTTCTGCGATGCCGACGACGTGGCGCATCCCGGCTGGCTGGCCGCTCTCGCGGAGGCCGCCAAGGAGGCTCACGTGGTGGGAGGCAGCCTGGAGACGGAGTTCCTCAGCCCGGGACATGGTGACGAACAACCGCTGCCGATGGACGCGCAGACGGACTTCCTGCCGTTCGCCAGAGGCGCCAACTGCGCCGCGTGGAAGGACGTACTGAGCGTGATCGGCGGGTGGAACGAGCACTACCGGGGCGGCGGCGAGGACATGGACCTCTCCTGGCGGGCCCATCTCTGCGGCTACCGCGTCGGCTACGCGGCCGAGGCGCGGATGCACTACCGGCTGCGTGACGAACTGTCCTCGCTGGCACGGCAGAAGTGGAATTACGGCAAGTCGGGTGCCCAGCTGTACGCCGAGTACAGGCACGCCGGCTACCAGCGGCGGCGCGCCCGCACGGTCGTCTTGAACTGGTGCTGGCTCCTCGTCCACGTGCCCGACCTCGCCCGCTCACCGCTCCTGCGGCGCCGCTGGGTCCGTTACGGAGCTCGTCTCGCCGGGTTCCTGGCAGGCAGTCTGCGACGGGGCGTCAGATATCTGTGAGGACCTGATGAGGACGCCGGTCCCCGCGCCTGTTCTCATGTCGCGCCGGCCGGACGGCCGGACTCCAGGTACCGCACGAAGGAGGACCAGTCCTCGGCGCAGGCCCGGGCCAGCGCCAGCACCGCGTCGACTCCGTGCGGGGGAACGGACCGGGCCAGGCGTTCCCACTCGTCCGCCCCCACGCAGTGGGCGGCCAGCATCCGCAGCACCGCGCGACCTGTCTCGGTCTGCCGCAGCGAGGGGTCACGCGCCAGCCGGGCGATGGTGCGTTGCCTCTCCTGGGCCTTGAGGCGTGCCGGACGGGGCTCGGCCGGGGGCGGTGACGAGGTGCCGGGGTCTTTCGACCGTCGCTGCTTCGGTGGCAGGGGGTCGGCTCCCCGCAGCACACGCAGCTTGACGTCCCGGGCGGTTCCGACCGAGATTCCCGCTGCCCGGGAGATCTCCCGCAGGGACAGGCCGGGATTCTCCCGTAACAGCGCCGCCGCCCGGGAACGGCCCTCGCTGATCTCCTGCGGGCGTACCCGTTCGTCGCACCCGACACGCCTGCTCGCGGACAGTGCCCCCGGGGCCGAGTTCCTGAGTGAGGCGACTGTCTTGCCGGACAGGCCGCTCGCCCGGGCGATACGCCGGTCGGACCAGGTCGGGTAGCTCCGCATGATGCGCTGCGCAGCGGCGATCCGGTCGCCACGCGACAACGGCAGCCCGTACTCCACGTTGAGCTTCACGGCCAGCAGGAACACTTCGTCGTCCCGGCCGTCGACAAGCCTGGCCCTGATGTACTTGTCGCCGCGCAGTCTGGCGGCGCACCACCGATGCACACCGTCGATCACCCGCATGGTCTGCCGGTGCACCACGATGGGCGGCGCCTCGGAACCCACCTCGTAAAGTATCTTGAGATGCTCCGAGTCCACTCCGGCGGACCGCGGGAAAATGGCGGCGTCCTGCTCCAACGCCGTCACCGGAATCAGGTCGACCGGCACCGCCGAGAGCTCGATTTCGTTCCGGTCTGCCGCATTGGCGAATGCTCCGGAGAGTGTCACTGAAGACGTCACAGACGGGGCGCTCTCATGGCTTGACGCATCCGATGGAATTGCCGTCGCCCGAGTACAGGTCTGGTCCGGCTCCGCTCCAAGCACTGCCGCTTCGGTGACTTCCCCCGTCGCCACGCCTTCCCACACCTCCGGAACGTGGATTTTCAGCTGATACCGGCCGTGCGCAACGCGTCGCTGAGCGCCAACGGCCGGAGGAGCGTGGATTTCCGAGGGGTGTGATATCCAAAAGGGCCGGTCAGGCGACTTGAACAGCCGCAATTCCGACGCCCGCCCGGACCACCTTGTCCCCCTCACGCGTCACTGTTGTGACACAGCCGGCCGAGATCTCGAGCACACTATCCCCGGCCATTGGTTCAGGTCAATGCGGTCTCCCGCGCACCACAGGCCCTGCCATGACTTTTCGGCCACACTGGACGACAGCCATTCCTTGAAGATTTCGCAATACGCACACCGCTTCCCGACTCCTTTCAGACCGGCTGGGAACCGGCGTGTCCCATGGCCCGGTCCACCGCCATGTCCGAGCAGAGTCGGCGCATGGCGTCGACGATGCCGCTGTCCTCGCCCCACGCGTCGAGGTCAAGGCATTCCCTGGAGTTCAACGGCGGTACGGGCACCTCCATGATCTTCGGGTGAACGTGCCGTACGACAGTCTCGGACGCCCCGATCAGCGCTTCCGTGACTTTCTCACCCGGCCGCAGACCGACGTACTGGATGGAGAGTTCGGAGCCCGAAAGTCCTATGAGCCTCTGGGCCAGGTCAAGGATCCGGACCTGCTCGCCCATGTCCAGCACCAGGGCGTGGCCAACGCTGCCCATGACCGCGGACTGGATCACCAGTTCGACAGCTTCCTCGACGGTCATCAGGTACCGCGTCGCCTCGGGGTGGGTGACCGTCAGCGGCCTACCCTCGGCTATCTGCCGGGCGAACACGTCGAGGAACGCCCCCTGGCACCCGAGCACGTTCCCGAACCGGACACTCACGTAGGGCCGGCCCACCTCGATCGCGGCCGCCGCGGTGAGCCCCTCGGCGATGCGTTTGGAGTATCCGAGCACGCCCACCGGATCGACGGCTTTGTCGGTCGAGATGTTCACCAGGAACTCCACGTCGGCGGTGAGCGCGGCCTGGAGCACCGCCTGTGTACCGAAGACGTTCGTCTTCAGCGCTTCGCCGGGAAACTCCTCGAGCATCGGAACCCATTTCAGTGCCGCCGCGTGGAAGACGATGTCCGGCCGCTGGTCGCGGAACAACCGGACGAGCGCTCGTGTATCCCGAATGTCGGCGAGAAGGACGGATGACCGCGCTTGGGCATTGTCCTGAATACTCGAAACCGCCAGGTGGAGCGCGGTCTCGTTGCGATCGAGCAGCAAAAGGCGCTCGGGCGCCCAGCGACTCAACTGCCGGCACAGTTCGGATCCGATGTAACCACCGGCACCCGTGACGAGGATCCGGCGCCCGCGCAGGTATCCCGCACTGCTCTCGAGACCCGTGCGAATTTCCGATCGTCCCAGGATTCTCGCGATGTCGGGCGCCGCACGACCACCAAGAGGATCCGCGTCACGCGCTGCAACGTTCTCAAGCATGCAGCACCCTTCCATTGTTCGTGATCGTCACGACTTTCACATCGGCGGAACGCAGCGGCCGGGACGCTACCGGTTGGTCAGGCAATCAGTCGAGTCTCGTCCGACGTTCTCGGGGGGTCGGCGCAAGATCCGCGGCCGTCCCGGCCGAGGTGTTCAACCGCCGACTTTCCGCACTTGAACACGGCGTCCGCGGGCCGGACCGCACAGCAAGGAATTCGTGGGCACCGCGCAGACGCGTCCGAAGTCCGGACCGGGTGGCGCGGCACACGAGGCGGATGTCGAGGTCTCCGGGCGGCGCCACGTCGCTCCGCAGGCCCGGGGCAAGGCGGTCCGGGTCCAGACCGTCGCGCCGGGCGATGAGGACCCCCAGGTCGTGACGGTTGAGCGCATCGGGCCCCGCCACGTGGAACACTCCGGGCGCGCCCGACTCCGTGATCTCCAGAAGCGCGGCCGCCAGGTCCTCGACGTGGACGGGGCAACGGGTGTCATCCGTGAACAGCACGCCGGTACGCGTGCCGGCGGCCAGGGCGTGCACGGCCCGTTCATGGGCGGACCGGCCGTGCCCGATGATCAGCGACGTGCGCACCACGGCCGCGTCGGGGAGAAACACCCTCACGGCCGTCTCCGCCGCGGCCTTCGCGGCGCCGTACGGACTGACCGGGTCGGGAAGCGCGTCCTCGCCGTAGTGCACGTCCGCGCCGGAGAACACGGCGTCGCTGGAGACATGGACCAGTCGGCACCCCCTGTTCGCCACGGCGTGGGCGACGTGGGCCGCGCCGTCGGCCGTCACCGCCCAGTCGGCCTGGCCGTTCGACGCGTTGATGACGGCGTCCGGAGCCACGTCGGCGAGTACGTCCTCGAAGCGGAGGGGGTGACGGAGGTCGACGCGGTACCAGTCGACGGCCGGCCCACTTCCCGGGCCCGACCTGTGGGTGGCCGCCGCCGTCCAGCCCCGGCCCACGATCTGACGGACCAGTTCCTGCCCCAGAAACCCGCTTCCGCCAACGACGAGAACCCTCATGCGTCACCCCCGAGCCCTGGCCTCCGGTCGGCAGATGCTAGCGACACCACGCTCCCTTGTGCAGTGGTGAACCCGGGGCGTTCCTTGAGCCGTTGTCACCTGGGGAACCGGCTCGTAGGCTGGGTCCCGCGGGTCGGGCAAGGGCTGGGCGTCCCTCCCCGCGCAGCCTCGACGTGAGGTGGGAAGAGGCTCATTCCTTGAGGGTGAGGGTCTTCCGGTTCCTCAGGGACGACATGTGAGGCGCAGGTGCGCCGCGGCGTTGTTGGCGTATCCCCTGGGGTTCCAGACGGTCGCCGGGGATTCGGCCTGCACGGCCGCGGTGGAGTCCCAGGCGCGTGCGACAAGTTCGGCCTCGCCGGCGGGCAGGGTGACCGTGGCGCGCCAGTGCTGCCAGGTCCAGGGATTCTCCGGGGGGTCGAGATCCGCGGGGTTCCAGGTGCGGCCGTGGTCGGCGGAGACGTCCACGCGTGCCACGGTTCGGTCGTCCCCGGCGAAGGCGAACCCCGCGACCTCGGTCGGTCCGGAGGGCGGGTGGTCGTTCCTGCCGGGCCGCAGGATGGCGCAGTGGAGGGCGACCGGGCCGAGGGTGATGCCGTCGCCCGGTCGGGCGGCCTCGGGGTCCGCCTCGGGGGGCAGGACGCTGTACTCGGCCTGGAAGTAGTTGTCGGTCGGTTCGGCCTGTGCGGTGATGCGATGGAGCCATTTGACGCTGCGGGCGCCGATCCAGCCCGGAACGATCACGCGCAGGGGAGCGCCGTGCGCGGCGGGCAGCGGCTGACCGTTCATGGCCCAGGCCAGGAGCACCTCGCTGGAGGTCGCCTTGGCCACCGGTACGGAGCCGCCGAAGGGCTGGGGTGGGGCGGCCTGCTGTGACACGTCGGCGCCGGTGAAGGCGATGTGGGCCGCTTCCGGCCGCACTCCGGCCCTGGCCAGTACCTCTGCCAGGCTCACCCCGCTCCACCTCGCGGTGGAGACGGCTCCTGGGCCCCAGGGGACCTGACCGGGTATGTCCCTGACCTCGATGAGATCGGCGCGGCGGTTGCCGGCGCACTGCAGCGTCGCCACCTCGGTCCGCTCGGGAAAGCGGCGCAGATCGTCCATCGACAACTCCAGGGGACGATCGACCAGACCTTCCACCCGCAGCCGCCAGTTCGCGGAGTCGACGTGGGGGATCGGCGCGTGGTTGCGGCTGTAGAAGGCGTCCAGGGAGGTGATCCGGGCCGCGAGAGCACCGGGGGGCGTTTCGGCGTTGTAGGGCTCGTTTTGATGTACGAGCATTTCATCGCATTTACCCCATTCATTCATGAGGCCAATGTCCATCACGTCGGACACGGACGCCAGCCCGCTTGCCACGACGCCACCCGGGTGAGAATCGCCAAGGGGGGACATCTGAGAGGCTCACCCCCATGTCCGACGAACTACGAGTACCCGATCCCCGGGACTCCTCCGGCGCCGCGCCCACCTCCTACGGCCCGTGCGTGCTGCTCAAGCACGGCGAGGTGTTCCTCAAGGGCCGCAACCGCCACCGCTTCACCGAGCGGCTGCACGACAACCTGCGCGTCGCCCTGCGCGGCGTCGGCGGCTCGACCTGGATCAAGACCGTGCAGAGCGTCACCGTGCTGGGAGGGCAGGTCCCCGTCGAGGCCCTGGTGGAGCGGGCCCGGCGGGTCGTCGGCTTCAACACCGTCGAGCCGGCCGTCCGGGTGCCCAGCACGCTCGACGGCGTCACGGAGGCGGCGATCGACGCCCTGCGTGCCGTGAGCGGCGAGCGCCGGGGGCTCCGCTTCGCCGTGCGGGTGCGTCGGCGGGACAAGCAGTTCCCGCTGACCTCCTCCCGTATGGAAGTGCTCCTGGGGTCCCGAGTACTCGCCGCCGTGCCCGCGCTGACGGTCGACCTCACCACGCCCGACGTGACACTGCACGTCGCGATCGACCGCAAGGAGACGTACCTCTCCTGCGAACGCCTCCCCGGTCTGAGCGGGCTGCCCGTCGGGACCAGCGGGCGGGCCCTGGTCCTGCTCTCGGGCGGCTACGACTCCCCCGTCGCCGCCCTCCGGGCCATGCGGCGCGGACTGGCGTGCGACTTCGTGCACTTCAACGGCGCTCCCTACACGAACCCGTCGTCCGTGTACAAGGCGTACGCCCTGGCCCGTGAGCTGAACCGCTACCAGCCGCCCGGCGCCCTGCACGTCGTCGCGCTCGGCAAGGCGCAGAAGCAGCTCGCCGTGGCAGGGGCCGGGCGGCTCCAGGTGGTCGCCCAGCGCCGGCTGATGGTGCGCACCGCCTCCGCGCTGGCGGACCGTATCGGCGCCCAGGCACTGGTGACGGGCGACAGCCTGGGGCAGGTCGCCAGTCAGACGCTGGCCAACCTGGTCGCGGTGGACGAGGCGGCGGCGCTGCCCGTCCTGCGTCCGCTGATCGGCTGGGAGAAGCAGGAGATCATCGACGAGGCACGGTCCATCGGCACCGCCGGCATCTCGGTCCTGCCCGACGAGGACTGCTGCAGCCTGCTCGCCCCTCCCCGGGTCAGCACCGGGGCGCGGCTGCCGCACCTGCGGTCGGTGGAGCGGCGCCTCGACCTGGAGGAGGTGGTCGAGGCGCTGCTCGCTTCCGTGCAGGTGCTCCGCCCCGGCATGGACGAGGAAGTGCCGGTCGCCGGCGACGGCTGCCCGGCACCTGCCTGACCGGGTGGTCGACGTGCCGCCGTCGGCTTGACCCGACGCGCACGGTGACCGCCCTGGACCAGGTCCACGGCCATGGGCGCGTCCATGTGCCCGGGTCCGAGCAGCGCGACGGTCCTGCTCACCAGGCCGCCTCCGCATCGGCGCCAGGGCCGGCGAGGCCCAGTTCACGGTCGCCGAGCGGGGCGAAGAAGCGGTTCACGTCGGCGTCGGTCACCTCGGCGAGGGTGTCGGGGGACCAGCGTGGGTCGCGGTCCTTGTCGATGACCTGAGCACGGATACCCTCCGCCAGGTCGGGGCTGCTCAGGGCGGCGCAGGAGACGCGGTACTCCTGGTCGAGGACCGGCTCCAGCGATCCGAGACGGCGGGCGCGGCGCACGGCGGCCAGGGCGACCTTCACAGCGGTCGGTGACCTGGTGAGCAGGGTTTCGGCCGCTTCCTTGGCGGCGGGCTCGCCGTGGTCGAGCAGCCGGCTCACGATGTCCTCGACCGTCGCGGCTGCGAAACAGGGGTCGATCCATTCCCTCTGCTCCTCCAACTCCCCTTGCGGCAACGGTCGGGCATGGCGCGCCAGCACCTCCCGTACGGGCGTGTCGGCCAGGTCGTCGATGAGGGCCGGCAGGGTCGCTGACGGCACGTAGTGGTCGGCGAGCCCGCAGAGCACCGCGTCGCCGGCGCCGATCTGCGCACCGGTCAGCGCGAGATGGGTGCCCAGTTCCCCAGGGGCGAGGGCCAGCAGATGGGTGCCGCCGACGTCGGGGACGAAGCCGATGCCGGTCTCCGGCATGGCGATCCGCGAGCGCTCGGTGACGATCCGGACGCTGCCGTGCGCGGAGACGCCGACGCCGCCGCCCATCACGATGCCGTCCATGAGGGCGACGTACGGCTTCGGATATCGGGCGATACGGGCGTTGAGGTGGTACTCGTCGCGCCAGAAGGCGGCCGAGGCGGTGCCGTCCCCGTCGCGGACGTCGTCGTGGATGGCGCGGATGTCACCGCCCGCACACAGGCCGCGCGCCCCCGCGCCGCTGATGACAACGGTCTCCACGGCCGGGTCGTGTTGCCAGGCCGTCAGCGCCGCGTCGATGCGGCGCACCATCTCGTGGGTGAGGGCGTTGAGGGCCTTCGGCCGGTTGAGGGTGATATGGGCGGCCCGTCCGTCGGTGTGGAACAGGACGGGTTCCTCGGCGGCGGTCATCCGAACGCCTCCGTCAGGCCGCGGGCCATGAGGACACGCATGATCTCGTCGGTTCCTTCCAGGATCTGTTGGACGCGCGGGTCACGGACGATCTTCTCAAGGCCGTACTCGCTGAGGTAGCCGTAACCGCCGTACAGTTGGAGCGCCCGGTCGGTGGCCGAGCAGCCGGTGCCGGTCGGTGCGATCACGCCGTGCAGGCCCTGCACGCCGGGCGCCGGAATCAGCGGATCCGCGAGGCCTCCTACAGTCGAGGTATGCGCATCGTCTCCCTGCTGCCCGCCGCGACCGACATCGTCGCCGAACTCGGCCTTTCGGAGCAGTTGGCCGGCCGCACCCACGAGTGCGACTGGCCGCCGCGCGAGGTCGCCTCGGTACCCGTGGTGACCGGGGCGGACCTGGACCAGGACGCGCTCACCAGCCGGGAGATCTCCGCCGCCGTCGGCGGGGCGGCGCACTCCGGTTCGTCGCTCTACACCCTGGACACCGAGGCCCTGGCCGCCCTGCGCCCCGACGTGGTGCTCACCCAGGATCTGTGCGACGTGTGCGCGGTGTCGTACGAGAAGGTCAGCCAGGCCGTGCGGCTGCTCGACGCCGGCACCCGGGTCCTCAGCCTGGAGCCGCGCACGCTCGACGACGTACTGGACTGCCTGGTCACCGTCGGCGACCTGCTCGGCGTGCGCGAACGCGCGCAGCGGCGCCGGGCCGCGCTGCGGGCCCGCCTCGACCGGGTCCGCGACGCGGTCGCCGGCCTCGGCCGGCCCCGGGTGGTGGCGATCGAGTGGCTCGACCCGCTGTGGCCCGCCGGGCACTGGGTGCCCGAGCAGATCACCACCGCCGGGGGCGAGCCGCTGCTCGCCGCGCCCGGCGAGCACACCGGGCCGACGACCTGGGAGGCGGTGCGCGCCGCGCGGCCGGACGTGATCCTCGTCCTGCCGTGCGGCTTCCCTCCCGAACGCACCCTGCGGGAAGCCGCGTTGCTCACCGGGCTGCCCGGCTGGACGGATCTGCCCGCCGTACGGTCCGGCCGCGTCTGGGTACTGGACGGGCCGTCCTACTTCAACCGGCCGGGACCTCGGGTGGTGCGCGGGGCGGAGGTGCTCGCCCAGGTCCTGCACGGCGTGCAGGCCGGCGAGGCGGTCACGTCGGCGGAGGCCCGGCCGTTCCCGGAGCGGTGACGAGGGACCGGTCGCCTCGCGTGGACGGGCCGCCCCGCGTGGACGTACGCGCCAGGGCGCGCGCGCGTCCTGGCACGCACGGGCCGCCTCAGGAGTCCGTGGGTCGCCGTGGCGGGGTGATGGCGTACAGGCCGAGGATCTCCGGCAGGGGCGCCACACCCGGGCCGCCGTCCCGTACCCAGGCGACGATGTCCTCGGTACCGCCCTCGTCGTTGACGAGCCCGAGCCAGACCGGCCGCGCACCGGCCGCCCGGCCCGCGGAGGACGGCTGGACCACGATGACGTTCGCCTGCTCACACACGTCGAGGCAGTCGGAGATGCGCACCGGCACCTCCGCCCGCAGCCGCGCGGTCTGCGCCGCGTGGTCGACCCCGGGCACCTTGGGGCTGCCGCAGCAGCAGTCGCGGCACACGACGACCCGGCACGGCACCGAACCGCTCCCCGCCACGGCACCGCCCGGCGCCTCGTCCGTCGGCATTTCAGGCACGCCGCACCACTCCCCTCCCGGGGAGATCCGCCCCGGTGTCGCTCGAGGAGGCGACCGCGTGAGTCTCCTGGCTCCCGGGTCTTCGCTCGTCCCGCCTTCCCACCCCGGGCGGGGCGGTGGCATCCCGGAACTCGCTCACCGGTCACAGTGGCGGGACCGCGCCGGATTCACACCGGCTTCCTCGGACCGCCGTCGCCTTATGTCGCCGGTCATCATCCCATGATCGGTTCCGCCCGCCCCTCCGCACCGGCCGGCGTCGCTCATCCCTGGCACCGCGGGCACCAGACCGTACGGCGTCCGCCGACGCGGTGGGAGCTCAGGAGCCACCCGCAGCGGGGACACATCGGATCCCTGTCGTCCCTGTGCCCGGTGAGCCAGGAGGGCCTCGACGGCACGCACCCGGCACGCACGGATGTCTCAAGGACCCGCCGCATTCGCGCACGGACACGCCGAACCTCGGTCTCGCTCAGGTCCCGCGCCGGGGTCCGAGGAGCCACCCTGGCCCGCCAGAGGATCTCGTCGCACAGGAGGTTCCCGAGGCCCGCGATCACGGACTGGTCCATCAGCGCGCTCTTGACGGCACGCCGTCGTCCCGACAGCAGCTCCCGGAACTCCGCTCCGCGCACGGTGAGGGCATCGGGACCCAGACCGTCGGTGATGCGCTCGACCTCCGTGTCGTCGACCAACCGCACGCCCTGGAGCTTGCGTTGATCGCGGTAGCGCAGTTGCCGGGAGTCGTCGAGCGTCAGCAGGATGCGGTCGTGCCGTTCGACCGGTTCGTCCGGGGAACAGCACCGAAGCGACCCCGTCATGCCGAAGTGCCACACCAGTGTGGGACCGTCGTGATCCGTCGGCACGAACAACCACTTGCCGTGCCGCCACGCCTCCCCCAGACACCTGCCCTTCAGTTCCCTCCGCAGCCGCTGCGCGCTGACACCCCGCAGCACCCCGGCGTCCCGCACCTCGACGTCCGTGACACGCCGGTGCCCGCCGCAGGCCATCAGCACCTCGCGGAATCCCTCGACATCCGGCAGTTCGGGCATGCGTGCGTCCGGGCTCCTGGTCGTACGGTCATCGGACCGCCGTACGCGGCGACGAGTACCCGTGAAGGGCGAGCCCACGCGCTCGGCACCGTGCTCCGGGGCCTCATGCCTCCGATCGGACGCGAGCCGGTTTGACGGACGGCCCGACCGGGACACCCATGGCACGTGATCCCGTCCAAGGTCGACGAAACGCTCCCGGAACTGGCGCCCTTCGTCCACGCCGTGCAGGGCCGAAGGCCCGACGACGGCACGTGGTGCGAGGCGTGGACGGTGCGTGACGTCCTGGTCCACCAGACGGGGAACGCCGAGGAACTGGCCCGGGTGCTACGAGCTTTCCTCGCGGGCACACCCGTGGAGACCAGGAGCTTCGAGCGTGAGGCTCCCTACCGGCGGATGTCGGACGCCGAGCTCTGGGCGGCGTTCATGACCAACTGCGAACAGCTCACCGAGATCACCGCGGCCGCCGCGCGGGCCCTGTCCCCGGACACCGAGGTCATGTGGACCGGCCGTTGCGTGAAGGTCCCCTTCTTCGCGGAACACATGCGTGAGGAACTGATCCTCCACCGCTGGGACCTGACCGGCGACGACCGGACGGCCGTGGAGTCCCTGACCGAGCCGTGGATGACCGAGCACAGCGTGGTGTCGGTCGGCCGGCCCCTGCTGGTCCGGGGCCGCGCCGGTCTGGACCTCGGGGCCGAGGGGCAGGTCGAGGGCCGCCTGCGCACTCCGGGCACGGACGACGTCGTGGTGACCGCGGACGCGGAGGGCGGCACCGTCCGGTTCGCCGCCCCCGAGGGCCCGGCCACGATCGAAAGCGACGCGGCGACACGCGTCCTGCTCCTGTGGGGCCGCCGCCCCGCCGACCCCACCCGCTGGCACAGCACCGCGGGCCCGGAGGCGTTGCGCAGGGTACGGACCCTCCTTGGCGGCTACTGAGCCGTCGTCGCGTGTGGCTGCGACGGCGGGGCAACTCCTCGTAGGGTGGACCGTCATGGCCGAGTCTCACCCGCTGCTGGGCATGTTCCTCCATGCTGCCGACGGACGCTTCCCGCCTGCGGACGGCCGCGTGACCGTTCTTCCCCCTCTGCCGGGTGGGCTGGAGTGCTCGGTCGCCTTCACCGGGCACGCCGTGATCGCCACCGCCCTGTCCGCTTCCGATGTCCGGGCTCAAGGAGCCGACGGTTTCGGGGCTTCCATGGCTCCGGATTTCCTGCGTTACCTCGCAGGTCGCGAGGGGTGGATCGACAGCGTCGACGTGACACTCGTCGCGCGTGGCGTGCCGGCCCCTCACCGCCTGCCCGAACGTCTTGATGTCGATGACCACCCGCGTGTTCGTCGTGCTCGGGCTTTGCGTACCGACGTTCGTGTCCACGGAGATGAACGGGGCCTTGTCACACTGGCCGGCGGCCTGGCTGGACGACGCGAGACAAGCATCGAACTCAACCACACCGGCAGCAGTGGGGCTGGGCTCGGTCGCTCCCTGCTGGGTGACGCGCTCACCCTGGTCCCCGCCGGTGAGCCGGTCTTCGCCGCTGTCGCCCCGGGCAACGCACGATCCCTTCGGGCTTTCCTCGCAGCGGGCTACAGCCCCCTGGGCAGCGAGGTCCTCATCCGTCCCAGACGGCCGACCTCAGGGTAGACGCACTACACCACGAGACCGAGGAAATCCGCCCACGCCGGGGAGGCGACCTCGAACCGCGGTCCGTCAGCCTGCTTGGAGTCGCGTACGTGCACGGCTCCGGGGGCGTGGGCGACTTCCACGCAGTCGTCACCCTCGGATCCGCTGTAGCTGCTCTTGAACCAATGCAGTTCACCGGCGGTGTTCATAGAGCCCCTCTCATCCTCTGCAACAACTCCACCGAGTCCACTGGGGACAGGGCCTGCGATCGCATCTTGGCATACCGCATCTGCATGACACTCGTCGCTTCCCGGTCGGAAACCAGTTGCCCCGTCTTCTGCCCCTCCGAATACCCCAACCACTGGCGCTCCGGGGTCTCCAGGAGCCGCATGGGTCCGTCCGTGCCGGCGTGGTGCGGCTGCCGCAACGGCATGATCTGCACCTCCACGTTCCACAGTTCCGTACAGACGAGCAGGTGGTCGAGCAGTTCCCGGGTGACGTCCTCACCTCCCGTGTGCCGCAGCAGTACCGACTCCTCGACAATGAAACTGAACGCGACCGGCGGCTTGCGCGTCAACAGTTCCTGCCGGGCCAGGCGGGCGGCAATCCGCTCCTCCAGTTGCTCCTCCGTAGGCGGAGGTGGCACGTTGAGCATCACCGCGCGCGTGTAGGCCTCAGTCTGGAGCAACCCCGGCACGACCCGGCACTCGTACGTGCACAGGCTGACCGCCGTCTCCTCCAGCTGGGCCCACTCCCGGAACCAGACCGCCAGCCCCCGCTGACGGCCCACGTGCCGGGCCACGGCCCGCAGCACACCGAACGACTCCAGTGTCTCCTCCGCCCGCTCGACGAAGTGCGCGGTGGGCATCCGCCGGCCCTGCTCCACCGAAGCGACCGAGGCATGCGAGTAGTTGAGCCGTTCGGCGAGCTGTTCCTGCGTCAGCAGGGCCCGTTCACGGAAGACTTTCAGGGCCGCCCCGAACGCCTTCATACTGCCGGACGAATCAAGCGCACTGCCAGTTGCCATGGATGACGACCCCCTTGTCACACCCGAGTCACCTCTTGCGGCAGGAACAACGGTTCAACCCCGAGCGGAGGTTACTTGCCCGGTGCGGCTGGAAGCAGTACAGGACGGCTTGTACGGGCAGCACCACACCGCCGGAAGGAACTGACCTGTGACGGCACACTCCACATACGAGCACAGCTGGACGATCTACGGTCAACGCCAGTTGGACTACGGCTACTCGCCCCCGGTACCGGACCGCGTCGACTGGGGATTCGCGCCCGGCGAGGGCCCGGGAGCCGAGGTCCTCGGAGACATCCGAGGCAAACGGATCCTCGACGTGGGATCCGGTCCCGGACATCACGCCGTCCACCTGGCCCGCGAGTACGGCGCGCTGGTGGACGGCGTCGACCTGTCCCCCACCCAGCACCGGCGCGCCCTGAACGCTCACGGCAGCGAGCCCGGAGTCCGATTCGTCTGCGGCGACGTCGCCGAGCACCTGCGTCACGCGGAACCGTACGAGGCCGCCTACGGCATCCGCACCTTCGCCTGCGTCGACCCGCACCACCTGCTGCCGGCCCTGCGGGACGGGCTGGTCGACGGAGCGCCTCTCGTCTTCTCCGCTCTCCACACCGACGCCGACGCACAGGGGCCGTCCGACGAGGTGGTGCCACGGCGGGAGTTGATCCGGCTGCGCGACGGGGAGCCCATCCCCACCCGGATGTGGGTGCTCACTCCGCGCCTCTGGGAAGAGCTCCTGACCGAGTACGGCTTCCGGGTGGAAGGAATCGAACTCCTCACCGCACCGGGCCCCGACCATCCCGGAATCCTCCAGCTCGTCCGGGCCCGACGCCAGCGCACGCCCAGCCGCCCCCCTCTGACCAGTCGCCCACGGACCGCCCGACCGCCCGTACCCCACGCCGCGATCGGCGTCGGGGCCATCGTGTTCGGCGAACGGGGCCTGCTGCTGGGACGGCACCGGCACGGCACCTGGGAGCTAACTGGAGTACGGGCGGGTTCTTTGAGGGGCTGATCGGCGCGTCGTTCCATTTCAGCTGGCAGGAGGCTCGATGGGCTCCTACATCTGCCTCTCAGGATGTTGGGCCGTTCTCCTGAACTTCAGGACTCTCTGCTGTAATTTCAACGTCCGTGGCAGATCCCGGGACTCGCGTGCTCTCCCTCGTACCGCCTCCCAGCGAACCGTCGCCCGCAGAGGCGGAGTTGCTGGGAGGCGAGCCGGGGCTGAGCGACGTGCTGTTACTGCAGCGCCGGTACGCAGGCGGGGCGGACGAGGAAGACGAGCAGCTGTTCTTCATGGACGCGCTGGTCGAGTACCAGTGGGCGCGAGATGTGGCGGGCCTGGCGTCCTCCACCCTGGACGGGCTGACGAAGCCAGTGATCGAGGTGTGCGACCACTACGGTGTCGTGCCGTGGCGGCTGACGCCCCGCCACGTCGACGGGTACTTCGCCGGAGTCGGCAAACGCCAGGCACCGACGGTGCGATCGAAGCTGAACAGGATCGACCACTTCTTCGCATTCCTGGAGCAACGCTACGCGCACGAGATCTTCCAGCGGTTCGGGGCGGCGGTCGAGTCGCCGATCGATCCATTCAACCGACACGCACACCGCGGTGACTTCGGCCTTCGGGTGCCACCGTCGGCCCGGGCGGTCAACGAGTTCTTCGCTGGCTGGCGGCGGCAGCTGGCGCACGCCCGCAAGGAGGCGGTGGCGTGCAGGGACTACGTGATGGCGAAGTTGATCTACATCTCCGGAGTACGCGCCTCGGAGCTGTGCCAGATGCGCATGAAGGACCTGCACTGGGAGGCTGGCGACTTCGGGCGGTTCGTCGTCCAGGGCAAGGGCGCCCGAGGGTCGGGGCCGCGGCAGCGAGAGGCGTTTCTGTTCGCCGAGGGACGTGAGCTGCTGTGGTGGTACGTGGAGGAAGTCCGCGGGTTGTTCTCAGACGACCCGGAGCACCCTGAGTCGCCGGTCTGGCCCTCGGAGCGCCTGGCGCGAGATCTTGGCAGCATGCCGAACCCTGTCGGCCCGGCGGTGACAACGTCGACGCTACGGAAGGCCCTGGCGAGAGCCTCGGAGGTCCACCTGGCAGGTCCGGTCGAGCGGATCTTTCCTCATCTGCTTCGGCATGCTTGTGCCACACACCGTTACGAGGCGGGGATGTCGCTGTGGGAGGTGCAGAAGTTGCTCGGTCATGACTGGACGACGACCACGGTTCGGTACATTTTGTCCGCTCAGAGCGATCCAGAGATGGCTAGCCGACGTTCGTCGGCTCGGGCCGCACAACGACTGCGCGTGGACACGGGGGGTCTGTCGTGAAGTGGAACCTACGGTGGGCGGCGGCCAACCGAGGCATCTGGAGGCCCAGTGACCTGATGCCCATGTTCAAAGAAGTCGGCTTCACTCCGTCGATGTCGAAGGTCTCCGCGCTCTGGTCGGGCACACCGGTAACGGTGCGGTTGGACGACCTGGACCTGATCTGCGCTGCTCTTCAGTGCACGGTCGCGGACCTGCTCGTCGCCGAACCTGTAGCCGGGAAGACGCCGGTGGCCCAGGACGAGGGGCTCGCTACAGCTGCGGGCGAGTCGCCCAGGCCGGTGCCGCGCCGGTCCACCGGGGCGGGGCGGCCCAGGTCACTCCCACCGAACTGAGGTGACCCCAAGACGAAAGCGCCTGCCCTCGCTGGGGCAGTGCGCCGGCTGCCTCGGCTGGGGGCTGCGGGTCCAGTCACCGTTCTGCTCCCCCTGCCACCAGTGGCGCTCCAAACGGAACCACCCGGAGGGCGAGTGCAGACGGTGCAAGCGGCTGTGGCGCATCAATGATGAAGGCTTCTGCCGGGCGTGTGTCGTAGCTGTCACCGAGTACGACGCGGCCTGGTACTTCGAACCCGCACAGGCCGCGGAACAGCCGACATGGACCCAGCTCGCGTTCTGTCTGCCCGCTTCCGTCCGTCGGCCTGCCTTGCCCACCGGTATCTACCGCCTGCAGACTGACGGCCGCTACCACGCACCTGGCTGGGCACGCGCTCAGCGCCCCGCCCTCGTCGTGGACGACGAGCGGATCTGTCCGCCGGC
The DNA here is from genome assembly GCF_052663305.1 of Streptomyces cyslabdanicus. NCBI lineage: Bacteria > Bacillati > Actinomycetota > Actinomycetes > Kitasatosporales > Streptomycetaceae > Streptomyces > Streptomyces cyslabdanicus. The sequence goes on along the minus strand of NZ_JBQRUW010000012.1, from coordinate 124,087 downwards.
AGTGCGTGGACAGGTGGCCCTGTTCCCTGCGCCGTACCGGTTGCTGGAGCTCCACGCCGTCGCGATTCGCAGCCGATTGCCGAGACGATCTGATCCGACTCAAACCGCTGGTCGGTCAAGTGCAGGCCGAGCACTGCCTCGGGCGTGCCTGGCGCGTCAGTGCCATGAACATGTTGGCCCTTGCGCTGGCGGCGCGCGACGCGGCCGGCCAGGACGTGGTTGACGCCGCGATCCTTGACGCCCTGCCTCACCGGCCCGTCGGAGTCACCCGGGTCCTGAACAAGGGTGGCTGGCTCGCCCCTGACCTAGACCGCGAGGTGGTCCTGCTGCCGCACGCCCAGCGGGCCCGTCCCCAATCTCAGCCACGAAGTTGCGATCACTGCCTTTCGTGGGGCCGAAACCAAGTGTGCGACGCCTGTAGACACTGGCGTCGTGTTTACGCTGACCAGCAAGGATGCTGCAGTCGGTGTGGCGCCGGGCCGCTTCCTCTTCGGAACGGTCGATGCCGCGACTGCACTCGACAGCGCCTTCGCCTGGGTCCTGACACCGACGCCTCTACCTGGCGACAACTACGGTTTGCCGGACCGTCCTTGGCGAACGGCAGCGCGGCCCGTCGCGAGCTCCGCACGGATCGCCCAGAGCTCAGTCCGCCAGCCGTACTTGAAGGTCAGGCGACGATCTTCGAGATCGAGCGGGACTGGCGCCCGCTGGCCGGAGCCCTGCTGCCGGCCCCGCTACCGCCGGTGAAGGCCCTCCTGGCCCTGACCTGCCTTCACGATGGCGGCAGCTCACTACTGAGTCTCTCGGCAGGCACTCGCTCGATGCGGGTCCAGCCCCTCCAGCCTCGCTCCTCCAGGATTGCCAACAGCCGCGCGGCGTGCGGTGAGGACTCGACCATGGTTGAGTCCAGCAGGTCGACGAACTGGTCGTCGATGCCGTCGTCGGCACCCACCTCGCCGGCCTCCACAGCGCGAACCATCAAGCGCTCCATGATGTCGGCGACCTCAACGATCCGCGGGTCGTCGGCCGGCCAGTCGAGTGCCCCGCTGAGAAGGCTGTAGAGCTTCACCATGTCGGGGTCATCCAGCTCCTCGTGCTTCTTGGCGATCACGGAGTCGATCGAGTCCGGCACCTGGGCGGCGATCATGATCCAGGCGTCCCGCTCCATCTCGATGTACCGCTCCTCAACGCCGAGGCCGCGCAGCCGGTCGAGGTAGTCCACGACGCTCTGCGGAAGCGCCAGGTGCTCTCCGGCGGCAAGCCTGGCGAGTCGGCTGCGAGTGTCCTGCAGCCGCCGGATCTCGGCACGCAGGGCCTTGTCGATCTCCTGGACGCCGCCGACGAACTCCTCCGGGTCGGCGTCAAGGAGTTCCTGCACCCGAGCCAGCGGCACGCCGGCGTCTGCGAGGGTGCGGATCCGGATCAGTCGCACGACCGCAACAGCGTCGTAGGTCCGGTATCCGGACCGGTCGCGCTCGGGCTCGGGCAGCAACCCGATCCGGTGGTAGTGGCGTACCGCCCGCACCGTCACCCCGGCGTACGACGCAAGCTGGCTGATGGTGAGCATGGGTCTCAGACTGCCTCAAGCGATCTTCCGGCGATAGGCGGCCATCGCGAAGACGTACGCCACGACGAGGATGCCGACGCACCACGCGAGGGCGGTCCAGATGTCGTCGCCTACCGGCTGCTGGGCGAACAGGTTGCGGATCGTGTTGACGATCGATGTCACCGGCTGATGTTCGGCGAACCAGCGCACCGGGCCGGGCATCGTCTTTGTGGGCACGAACGCCGAACTGACGAACGGCAGGAAGATGAGGGGGTAGGCGAAGGCGCCAGCGCCCTCGACCGACGACGCAGAAAGCCCGGGGATCACGGCGAGCCAGGTCAGCGCCAGGGTGAACAGGAGCAGGATGCCGGTGACCGCGAGCCATGCTGACACTCCTGCCCCTGAGCGGAAGCCCATGAGCACAGCGACGCCCACGACGAGCACGAGCGCGATCAGGTTGGCGACCAAAGAGGTGACGACGTGGGCCCACAGCACACCCGACCGAGCGATCGGCATGGACTGGAATCGTTCGAAGATGCCGCTCTTCACATCGGTGAACAGCCGGTACGCGGTGTACGAGATGCCTGAGGCGATGGTCATGAGCAGGATGCCGGGCAGCATGTAGTTCACGTACGGAACCGACCCGGTATCGATGGCGCCGCCGAACACGTAGACGAACATCAGCATCATGGCGACCGGCGTGATGGCGGTCGTGATGACGGTGTCCATGCTGCGTGTGACGTGGCGCAGGGTCCGCACCGTGAGCGCGGCAGTGTCGTTGAAGAAGTACGTGGTCATCCTCGTCCCCCAGTTGTCGTGCCAGTGACGTCGCTCTTGTCCCTGCCGCCGATGACTGCGAGAAAGATTTCCTCGAGAGTCGGCTGCTTCTCGACGTACTCGACCTTGGCTGGTGGGAAGAGCTGCTTGAGCTCGGTGAGGGTGCCGTTGACGATGATCAGACCCTGGTGGAGGATCGCGATCCGGTCGGCCAGCTGCTCGGCCTCGTCCAGGTACTGCGTGGTGAGCAGCACCGTCGTTCCGTGGCCGGCGAGCTCCTTGACCGCATCCCACACCTCGATGCGCGCCTCGGGGTCGAGTCCGGCCGTCGGCTCGTCCAGGAAAATCACCGGCGAATTCCCGATGAGGCTCATCGCGATGTCCAGCCGGCGGCGCATCCCACCCGAATACGTGGACACTCGCCGCGCGCCCGCCTCGCTCAGCGAGAAACGCCTCAGCAGGTCATCCGCAGTCGCGCCAGGGTCCTTGAGGTGGCGCAGCCTGGCGACCAGGGCAAGGTTCTCCCGACCGCTGAGGATCTCGTCGACGGCCGCGAACTGCCCGGTGAGACTGATGGACTCCCGCACGTTCGCCGCTTGCGTGGCGACGTCGAAGCCATTGACGCTCGCCGCCCCCGCGTCGGCTCTCAGAAGCGCGGCGAGGATCCTCACGGTCGTGGTCTTGCCCGCTCCGTTGGAACCGAGCAGGGCGAAGATGCTGCCCGGCGGCACGTCGAAGTCCACACCGCGCAGCACTTCGAGCTGCCCGTACGACTTTTTGAGACCTTGCACGCGAATCGCCGGACTGGCGATCGATTGGGCTGTCATGGTCATCTGCCTCCTTCGCGGAGCTGTTCCAGGCGACTGCGCGGAAGCTCCTCCCGGAAGGATGGAGGGTTGACTCAGCGTCAAGGTCAAGCCCGTTCCCACCACGGCACTCAGATCGCCGACCGGCCATACGCACCGCAGCGATGACGGGCCGCTCGCCCCGAGCTCGTTCGGCCGCGAACCCGCCATACTCATAGCTGTCGGTGAACCACTCACGCGTCGGTTCCTGCGACTCACTGGCCAGAAATCGACGAACCCGCCTGCTTCGCCCGGGGGCACCGTCGAGCCCGGCGAGTCCCTCCACGACACCGTCGTACGCGAACTGGCCGAGGAAACCGGACTCATCGCCCGCGTTGAGGACGTGACGCTCCTGGGCACGCTCCTGGACCACGTCGACGACGTCGTACGCGTCACCGTCGGCGCCGTCGTCACGGCCTGGCGGGGCGAGCCCGCCGACCAGCCGCACGAAAGCGTGGGCGACTGGCGCTGGTGGCCCCTGGACCAGCTGCCCCAGGGCCTGTTCGAGTGCAGCGCCCAGATCCTCACGTCCTGGCGCTCCGGCCTGCCGCCCATCGACCACGCACCGGCCCACTTCACTCCGTACGCGGACCGACCACCGACGCCTGCAAGGACGAACAGCCCACCCCCCTCCCGGTAGCGTCCAGCCCCATGGGTGATGCCGTGAAGATCGTTGTTGAGCGTCAGTACGCCCCGGACCCGATCGACTATGAGCGCCTCGTCTCGTTGGTCGAGTCCACCGGCGAACGCGTCGTGCTCGCCGAGCGCGGCGTCCGGGTGAGTGTCCCGTTCCCGGCGGGGGTGGTGGCCCGGCTGGAGCACCGGGCCCGCGCCGACTTCTCCGCGCGCCCGACAGCCACCGGTCGGCGAGCAGTGACTTTGAGCTGAGCCCGGTCCCAGGCCACCGGGAATCTGACGACGTTCGGTACTACTCTGAAGCTCCCCCTCAACGGGGTGATCACAGCGAGCTGATCCGACACACTGGTTCGATGCGGCACGATGATGAACAGCCTTTGTCCGGCGGCAACGTCAGTGACGGTGTCGTTCGCGTCGGAGATACCGTTCGCCGTCCAGCCGGACCGTGGACTCCCGCCGTGCACGCCCTGCTTGCCCACCTGCACGAGGTGGGATTCAGCGCGGCGCCTCGCCCACTCGGCATGGACGATCAGGAGCGTGAGGTCCTGACCTTCATGCCTGGAGACGTGGTCTGGCCCGACCGGTTCTCGCTGATGGAACCCGCTCGACAACTGGCTCGCGTTGCGCGATTGATCCGGGACTTCCACGATGCCGTGCAGGACTTCACGCCGCCGTCCGATGCGCGCTGGCAGACGCTGATCCCCGCTGAGGGCAGTGACATCATCGCCCATAACGACCTGGCTCCCTGGAACCTCGTGATCGCAGACGAGGCGCGGTGGGCCTTCATCGACTGGGACGCCGCGGGCCCCGGCTCGCGCCTGTGGGATGTCGCATACGCCATTCACGGGTTCATCCCGCTGTCCGCTCATCCGGACTGGCGGTGCCCCGACGCGGCGAACCGACTGCAGGTCTTCGCCGACGCCTACGGTCTCGCTGAGTCCGAACGTCGTCGGTTGGTCCCTCTGCTGGGGCGCCGTACGCGTTCCATGTACGACTTCCTGCGCGACCGCGCAGCGCAACGAGTCCAGCCCTGGGCACGGCTGTGGGCTGAAGGCCACGGCGCCGCCTGGCGAAACGACGCCGAATACATCGAGCAACGCGAAGACCAATGGATCCAGGCCCTGCTCGCCTAGGCATGCGCCGGACCGTGCGGTCGAGGCCACGGCGAGGTGGGGACCCCCGGGGCGACTGGGCCGCGGGTGCGGGCACAGGTGCGAGTTCAGCGGCGTCGCCGGTCCACCGGGGCCCAGTGGTCAGAGGCTCTCGTGGAACAACTTCGGGCCGCAGACTCACCTTCACGGCCTTCGTCGTTCACGGGGGTCCAGCCCTTGACTGTCATGAGTGTTCGCGGCAGAGGTGCCGATCGACAGGGGCAGGCGGTCCGCTCGGTGATCACGTGGATCCACCTCATCGAGACCGGCCCAGGCCCGTTCCCAGTCGTGCAACGGCCTGGTCCGGGCGCCGATGAATGGCACCACACACTGTGGAATCGACGGGGAGGGCCGGAGGACCCCGCCTGGGCTATCTGCGACAGGCAACGGTGATGATTTCTCGGCTGTTGGCGTTGATAGCCCCTCCGTGCCAGTCGCCGTACTGCGCCTCGATCTCGAAGCCCACGCCGCCGAGGAACCCGTTGAGCACCGCAACATCGAGGAAGCGCAAGCTCGCGTGATCGATACGGAGCACCGTGCCATCCCGCGCAGCCGTCGTCTCGTGAAAGGTGACGACATCGCCTATGACGGAGTCGACGTCGTGCCACACGCGCAAGGCTCGCCCATGAGCGTCGACAAGATCCTCCGGGGGCGACGCATTCCACTCCTCCCAGGCCCGCGCCTGGGGATGCCGCGTCTCGAACACAAAACGACCACCCCGGCGCAATGCCCCATGGATTGCAGCGAGTGAAGCGCGCAGTTCCTCGTCGGTGACGAGGCACTGGAAAGCGTGGCCGGTCATCGTCGCAAGATCGAAGTCTGCCCCGCTGCTCGCCTCCGCCGCGGTGCCCTCGACCCACTCGATGTCGGCCCGACGCCGAGCCCGGTCCAGCGCGGCGCTATCCGGGTCCAGACCGACAAGCCGGCCGCGATGGCCCTGCTCGCGTGCAAGATGCAGCATCGCGCCCGTGCCACAACCGATGTCCAAGACAGAGTCCGCAGCCATGATCAGGTGGTCATAGAAGCGATCTCCCGGGTGGTGATCGGGGGCCCACGGGTTCAGCACGTCGTACAGCGCGGCAGCGTCAGCGTTGGAGAACACCGAGGCAGTGTCCGCCGACGCTCGTGCGTCTTCAACCGATTTACCCGCGACGCACGACAGGACTTCGGTGCGGCACGGACCACACATGACCACACCCTCACCGATGGAGCGTCGATGACCAACGACAAGTCCGCCGTCCGATCGAGTGGATCCAGGCGCCGGCCGGCGGGTCGCGCCCGGAGGTCTTGCCGGCCTAACGAGCTCGGCTCGAACCTCACTGCGGAAGTGGGATATCGGCAGTGCCAGCCGCCTGGTCATCAACGGACGGCACGTGGGAGACGATCCTGCGGGCCGTCCAGGCCGATACCGAAGGCGCTGGGCAGCCTGGTGCTGTGACGAGGGACCACGGCTGCGGCAGATCGTGGTTCGCGGCAGGCCGTATCCGGACCTGTTCGGCTGGGCGACGCGCCTCGAACCGCACAGCAGCCAAGCAGGTCCGCTCCCCAGCGGGCTGTTCGGTAGCTGCGGGCGAGTACCGCGGCCTGTATCGGTAACTCACCCGCAACTACGCGATCATTTACTGGCACGCCCGCATCGGCTGTGTTGACATTCCCGGGTGGGCCCTCGTGTCACTTGCGCCAGAACAGGTGGTGCGTCACGCCGCTCGGGCTGGGCACGACCTCGAGGTGGAACCGGTCCAGCAGCTCTTCGGGGGACTCCCAGAGCCGTAGTCCGGATCCGAGCTTCACCGGCGAGACCGCCACGTGCATGGTGTCGACGAGGTCGGCGTCGAGGAACTGCCGGATGGTGGTGACCCCGCCGCCGAGTCGGACGTCCTTGCCCTGCGCCGCCTCCCGCGCTTGCTCGAGGACCGTGGCCGGGTCGCCGTCGACGAAGTGGAACGTGGTGTCGGAGAGTGTGAACGACGGACGCTTGTGGTGGGTCATGACGAACACCGGGGTGCGGAACGGGGGCTGGTCACCCCACCAGCCGCGCCACTCGATGTCCTGCCAGGGGCCGCGCTGGGGCCCGAACTTGTTGCGGCCCATGATCTCGGCACCGATGTTGCGGGCGAAGTCCCGCGTGAAGTAGTCGTCAAGACCCCGGCTCCCCCCGGGGTCGGTACGCATGGGCCAGCTCGCCGTGGCGCCGGCCCAGGCGAACAGCCTCCCGGGATCGACGTGGCCGAACGGCCTCTCAAGGCTCTGGTCCTCACCGGCACCGATCCCGTCACTCGAGACGGTGAAGTTCTGGACTCTCAGTAGCTGAGCCACCTGTTCCTCCTGTGTTGTCGACAACGGTGGTGAGACTCTCCGGACCGGAAAAACTCATCGCTGCGTCCGCGACCGGCCAGAAATTGGGCTACCCGCTGCCCTGCCTGGGAGGCTCGCCTGGTTGGTCAGGCTGCGGATGTGAGAGGGCGTCCGTCCGCCCCAGCGGATGCCCGGGAACTTCCGGCATGGCCGCGTTCATCTCGGCGATGCTGAACATGGTGTTGGTGAGCACACGCTGGGCCTCGGCCGTGGCAGCCGGATCGAGAAGGGCATGCAGCAGCACCAGGATTCGCGGGAGCAATGCTCAAGACCTGTGGATCGGCCTCGGGTTGGAGGCCGAGGTCGATCAGTACGCAGCCGCTCGAGATCGCGCACGTGGAGTTCGGCGCGGACGACGTACCGGCCCTGGTCCACCGTCGCGGCCGCTACGCCACGGCCTGAATCATCCACTCGCCGGCTCCGCTGCCGATTGACGCCCGCGGCTAATGGCAATAGCCTCTGGGCTATGGTTGCTAAGAGGTCGCTGACGCCGGCCGCCGTGGTCGATGTGGCGCTCGGCATCGTGGACGAGCACGGGCCGGACGGCCTCACGCTCGCCGCCGTGGCGCACGGCTGCGGGGTCGCCACGCCGTCGCTCTACAAGCACGTGGCGAGCCTCGGCGAACTGAAGACGCTCGTCGGAGTGCGGGTGCTGGAGGATATGACCGACCGGTTCACGACGACCGTCTTGGGCACCGGTGGCAACGAGGCGGTCACTGGCTTGATGCACGCCTACCGTGCGTACGTCGCCGCGCACCCGAAGCGGTACGCCGCGCTGCCGCTGGACCCGCTGCACGACCCGATCCAGGAGGCGGCCGGCGCGAAGCTCGTCGGCGTCATGTACGCCACGCTGCGCGGCTACGGACTCGAGAGCTCGGCGGCCGTGCACGCGACCCGGCGCCTGCGGGTGCTCGTGCACGGCTTCGCGTCCATCGAATCCGCGGGCGGCTTCGGCCTGCCGGAAGACCTCGACGACACCTACGACCAGCTCATCCAGATGTATCTCGCCAGCCTGAGGAGCGAATCATGAGGATCCCGCTGCCCGTCGCAGGCGTACTGTTCCTGCTCTACCCCGCCCTCCGCCCATGGGAGGACGAGTCCACCACCTCGGGTGCCGCCGCCGCGATGGGCTCCACCGCGTGGATCGTCGCGCACCTGTGCGCGATGATCGGGTTCATCCTGGTCGCGATTGCACTGCTGCCGATCAACCGCGTGGCGGCGATCGTGTTCTGGATCGGCGCCGGCCTGACGCTGCCGTACTACGGCGCCGAGGACTTCGGCCTGCATGCGATGGCCAACCAGTCGAACATCCTCGACCTGGCCGAGGACGTGCGCTACAACCCGTTCGCGATGACGATGTTCGGGCTCGGGCTGCTGACCATGGCGGCGGGCGCGATCCTCGTCGCAGCCCGGATGCGCACGGTGCCGGCGATCCTGTTCGCGGTCGGGTTCGGGCTGTTCCTGCCGCAGTTCTTCGGTCCGCCCGCGCTGCGGATCGCGCACGGCGTACTGCTCGCGGCCGCCTGCGTGTGGCTGGCCTGGGACGCGAAGCGGATCCAGCCCGCGCCGGTGCCGGCCTGACTTAAGGTCGTTGCCTCCTGCATCTGTGGCTCCGCCCTGTGGCGCGCCGTTCGTGCGTCGGTACCGGACAGCCGATGATCACCGCGATCAAGGTGTTGCTCAGGCCCTGATTCTGCCCACGGCGAGTGCGCGCGGAGGCCGTTCGGGCACCCGCTCCCGTAGTCCAAGTCGCGCTGAAGAGCGGGTGTCATCTACCTCGAAAGGTCGCAGGAGCGTGAAGTTCGCGCCCCTGCTGGAGGATGTCGGTGCTCGCTCGTACGGTGAACGCGTGATCCCTGGCTTTCATCGTGCGAAGGGTGGCGGCCCGATGGTCGGCATCCGTCCCGGCGACGACGTCGCGGGCCCATTCGGGCCGTACGGCGTGAACGAAGGCGATGAGTCCGAGTCCATCGAAGATGAGGACGCGTCCACGGAGACCGCGATGGTCTGCAAGCTCGTCGAGTCCGCCCAGGAACGCTGGCGCGCGATCACCGCACCCCACCTCGTCGCCCTCGTCCGCGCCGGAGCCCGCTTCGAACGAGGCGTCCTCGTCGAACGCGAGCCGGCGACCGCAGCCTGACATGTGGTGCTGAACAGAGACACCGTGAGAGAGGCAGCAATGGACCACGGCACCCGCGACGAGCTCATCAGTCGGCTGGCCGAGGCGATCAGGCCCGTCAGGGCCGCGCACCCACTGCGAGTCGCCACAGGATTTGACAATTGCTCGGATCGCGGCGGGGAATCCGGGAAACTCCGACCAGGTGACCTGTGCGAGTTGGGCGCCCGAGGTGTCCATGCGGTCACAGCACTAGACCCAGTTTGCCCAGCCGAAGGTGAAGAGATAGGCCCGGCGGCCTGCGTCCATGCCCCTGATGCCCCGAAGGAGCATGACCGCCAGTGCGACAAGGAACAGAGCGGCGAAGAACCCAGCCACGAGGGCTCCAGCAATCGCCCCCGCGAACAGGCCCACGACCACACTTGCCACAACGACGATTCCAAGGCCGAAGTGCGCGGCAGGCAGGTCGGCCCTGATCACTTCTCGCAGAGCCTTGCGAGACGCCCGCATGTCAGAGGCATAGCGCTCCCGGGCCGCCTTCGGCTCAGCGGCAGGTCCCTCAGGCCACTGTTCCATCATCCCCCCAGTTCCGTTCGAACAGACCCTAACTCGACCATCATCGGACGGCGGAACAAGGCGCCCGATCGAGGGTGGGGCCAGAAAGCGGGGACAAAACTGTCCGGCGGAAACAGGCAGCGACATTCGAGGAGTTCCTGGCCCGACAGCCACCGGTGGGCGAGCAGTGACTTTGAGCTGAGGCCGGTCTCAGGCCGACGGGAATCGGGCCCAACAAGGTCTCATCATTCTTTCGAAAACTCGGTAGCCGGTAGGTTTGCCTCATCGAAGCTGGTACAGAGAGAGGCTGCTGAGGTGCTTACACTGACGGAGATTGCTGGCTCTTCGCAGTGGAGGGTGTAGCGCCGATGAATGCAGTGCTGTTGGACGGTTGGATGTGAGGCGTCAGGACGTGCGAGAGTCGTAGTTCTCGCGGTTTGCGAGGACCTCGGCCATGTGTGTCTGCGCCCAGCTTCTGAGCCCGCGCGTCATGTGGTGGAGCGAGAGGCCGAGGTCGGTCAGCTCGTAGGAGACGGTGACAGGGACGGTTGGCGTCACGGTACGGGTGAGCAGACCATCGTGCTCCAGCGAGCGTAGCGTCTGGGTCAGCATCTTCTGGCTGACTCCGGCCAGAAGGCGAGAGATCTCGGAGTAGCGCATCGCCTTCGGAGCGTCCGCGTGTGCTGCACCGGGCTGGCGAGGGCTGTTGTCGCCGCCCAGCGCACACAAGATCAGGACGACCCACTTGTCCGAGATTCGGTCGAGCAGCTGCCGGCTGGGGCACTCTGCCAGGAACGCGTTGTACTCCACCTTGGCCTGAGCCCTCTTCTGGGCCGCCTTCGTCGTCGTCACTGATCGCACCTCTCACCAATGGGTGGGTTACGCACTCCAAAGTGCCTACTTCCCGACAGGAAGTTTCTCTCCAATGCTGATGCAGGGAGGCAGCAGGCGCCACCCCTCAAGTGCACGACGAAAGGCAACAAGATGAGCACGCCCTCCCTCTCCCTTCCCGGCGACACCTGGGCTCTGGGTGACCTGACCGTCACCCGGTTCGGTTACGGCGCCATGCAACTGGCCGGCCCGTGGGTTATGGGGCCGCCCGCCGATCGCGAGGGTGCCCTGGCCGTTCTGCGTGAAGCGGTCGACGTCGGTATCACCCACATCGACACCAGCGACGCTTACGGGCCGCGCGTCACCAACGAGTTGATCCGCGAGGCACTGCGTCCCTATCCCGAGTCGCTGCACATCGTGACCAAGGTGGGCGCGACCCGCGACGAACAGGGTGGCTGGCCTACGGCCCGGCGGCCCGAAGATCTGCGCCGCCAAGTCCACGACAACCTCAAGTCCCTCGGGCTCGACGTACTCGACCTGGTCAACCTCCGACTCGGCAACGCCGAAGGCCCCCAGCCCGGCTCGCTCGCCGAGGCGTTCGAGACGCTCGTCGAACTCCAGCAGCAGGGCCTGATCCGCCACCTCGGGGTCAGCAACGCCACCGAGGAGCAGGTCACCGAGGCCCAGAGCATCGCGCCGATCGTGTGCGTGCAGAACATGTACAACCTCGCCCACCGCCACGACGACAAGCTCATCGACCGGCTCGCCCCCGACGGCATCGCGTACGTGCCCTTCTTCCCCCTCGGGGGCTTCACCCCGCTTCAGTCCTCGGCGCTCTCGGCGGTCGCCGCTCGATCGGAGGCGACACCGATGTCCGTCGCACTGGCCTGGCTGCTGCAGCGATCACCGAACATCCTGCTCATCCCCGGCACGTCGTCGACGGCCCACCTTCGCGAGAATATCGCCGGCGCGGGACTCGCCCTCTCTCATGGGGACTTGGCCGAGCTGGACGACATCGGCCGCTGAATGCCCCAGAGCTGAACGGCTCACAAGCCACGGCTGAAGCCACCGTTCAAGTTCCGGCCCCGGGCACCCTCGCGCGATCGGGGCCGAAGCAGGGTGATTCGCCCTCACCTGGATGACTTCAGATCATCAACCGGCAAAAACTTGTGTCGCACCGATGGTGGAAGCTCATCCCGCGTCGGTGGCCGGGTAGGCGTCGAGGTCTCCCGAGGACGGGGGTCCCTACACCAAGCCCATCCGGAAGACCTCGACGTTGCACGACGCTACCCCTGAGGCGGGCTTCGCCCGCGCTGACATGAATCCACACCAGGCTGTCGGTGAGCAGGTCAGCGCCGGTGTGGAGGGTTCGCCCTGCGGTACAGAGCGGGTCGCTCTTGCGTCCGCGGTGCCCGTGGATGGCCAGTTGGACACGTCGGCGGCATCGGTCGAGTGCGTCGCTGGCCAGACGCACGACGTGGAATGGGTCCATGACCGCGACTGCGTCGGGCAGTTCCTCGCTGGCGGCGGTCTTGAACCCGGTGAAACCGTCCATCGCGACGACCTCGACGCGGTTGCGCCAGGACGTTCGCCGGATCTCCTTGTCGATCCTCACGTACAGTGCAGCCAAAAGGGCGTTCGGATCCGCGTTCGCAAGTGGATCCCCGCTGCACGTGTCAAGGGTCGAACCGCAGGGCTGTGCGTCGCGGGCACGTGCTCGTTGGAGGCACCCAGGTGTTTCAGAGAGGTTGATGCCCACGTGGAGGCAGCCGCCGAAGGCGTTGACATGTCGCGCGGTGCGCGTCTGGCCACTCATAGTGCCGTCTCCACAGCGCTGGCCCTGTGCAGTGATCGTGAACTGCGGGACCTCGTGGATGCGGCTGTGCCGATGGGATCCGGCATCGGAGGGACATCAGCACTGCTGGACGTCGGCGGGACCCCGGTCTTCGTCAAGCGGGTGCCGCTGACCGATCTGGAAAGGTATCCGGAGAACGTCCGGTCCACGGCGAACCTCTTCGGGCTGCCCTCCTTCTGCCATTACGGCGTCGGCGTCATCGGGGGGCCGGGCTTTGGGGCCTGGCGGGAGCTGGCCGTGCACACCATGACGACGAACTGGGTGCTCGCACAGGACTATGAGGGCTTCCCATTGATGTACCACTGGCGGGTGCTGCCGCACCCCGGGCAGTTGCTTCCCGAGGAACTTGCCGACGTGGAGCGGGCCGTCGCCTACTGGGGAGGCGGAGCGGAGATGCGCCGCCGGATCGAGGCTGTGCGGGACTCGTCGGCGAGCATCGCCCTGTTCCTGGAGTACATCCCGCAGAATTTGCACGACTGGCTGGGCGCTCAGGTCAAAGCCGGCGACGAGGCGGCCGAGCGCGCCTGCGCCATGGTCGTGAGGCAACTGGAGGCTGGGACCTCGTTCATGAACGCCCGCGGACTCCTGCACTTCGATGCCCACTTCCAGAACATCCTGACCGACGGTGAGCGTCTCTTCTTCGCGGACTACGGCCTCGCGATCTCCTCCCGGTTCGACCTGTCGAAGGAGGAGGCCGAGTTCTTCGCCGCACACCAAACCTATGACCCTTGCTACAGCGTCACACATCTGGTGATCTGGCTCGTCACCGCTTTGTACGGATACAAGCGGGACGACCGCAACGCGTTCGTTCGCGCATGTGCCCAGGGGGAGCACCCGAAGGGAATTCCGCCGCAGGTCTCGGCGATCCTCACCCGCCACGCTCCGATCGCCGCGGTGATGACGGACTTCTACCGCAAGTTCCAACTGGAGAGCAGGCAAACTCCGTATCCGATGGAGGAGATCCGCCGGATCGGCGGGTCAGCTGGCTCGCCCATCGTCTGATGGACCTGGGCGGCCATCAGCCGTCAGCGTCGGGCCGGATGCGGCAGGCTATGGCTGCCCGGCACACTGCCAGGCAGCCAGAAGAATCTTCGGTCCGCCCCACCGCGTGATCAACCCCCGAAGGACTTACGAACCAGACCACTTTGAGGCCGCACAGATTGGCGCGGTGGTACCTCGACGGCAAGGCAGGCACAGGTCCTGGTGATCATGGAGTTGCGACGCTCTGTGATCATTGGAGAGACCTGTGCCTGTGCTGCCAACATGGCTGGCCGAACCACTCTGGGCCAATTCGCGGCCCTGCTGCTGCTCGAGCGGACTGAGCCGTTCGAGCGGCAGCAGGGCCGCCATCGACACCGAATCGGCCAGCTCGGCCGATCGCGCCGGGTCCTCGTACGGGTCGGCCAGCAGCGGCTCGGGAATCCACGGCCCGACGTACTCCTCGCGGCGGACGCGCGCCGAACGCAGCACGTCGATCGAGATGCGCGCGACCACCGCCGACAGGAACGCCTTGGCCGAGGTGGGTTCGGTCGATGTGGCCTCGTAGCGCAGCCAGGTCTCCTGGACGGCGTCCTCGGCTTCGCTCACGCTGCCCAGGATCCGGTAGGCGATCGAGAACAGCAGCGGTCGCAGCTGTTCGAACTCCTCGGCTCGGTTCACGCCAGTTCCTCCTGGAAGCCCTGGCGCCACGACGGGTACCGCAACTGCCAGCTGAGTTCGCGCTTGGCCTTGGCGTTGGAGAAGCCGCGGGCCTCGGTCATCATGATCACCGGCACCTGCCCGGCCAACATGCGGGCCAGCCACGTGGGAACCCGCATCGGCCGCTTGGCCCCGGCGCACTTCGCCAGGTGGGGCAGCCACTCGTTCACCGGCGCGGGCTCGTCGTCGACGATGTTGAACACGCCGGCCGCCTGCTGCTCCACCGCCAGCACGGTGGCGCTCGCCGCGTCGTCGAGGTGGACCCACGAGTGGTAACCGCCCGCGCGCCCGACCAGCGGGTACTTGCGTTGGCGCACCAGCGTGACCTGGTCGTCGATGGCCCCGGGCCCGTAGAGCCCCCCGTAGCGCAGCACCGCTCCGCCGGCTTGGCCGACGACCTACTCGACGTGACGCAGGGCCTGCATCGACGTGTAGGCGGCCGTGCCCTCCTCGAGGTCCAGCGGGTCCTCCTCGGTCTTCACCCAGCCGCCCTCGCGCATCCCGTTCCAGCACGCGTAACCCTGCGCGACGAAGTGGGACACGCCACTCGCCTCCGCGGCGGCCAGCAGATGATCCGTGCCCTCGGTGCGCAGCCTGATCGTCGGAACGGCCCACCGGTCGAAATGCCTGAAGTCGGGCCGGCCGGCGTGCGCCATGGAGATCCCGGTCATCTGGTGCACGATCGTGTCCGGCCGGGCCGTGGCCACCGCCTCGCCGACCGACGCCGCGTCGAGTCCTGACGTCGCGCACCACCGCGACCGAGCACACGCTTCGGTTTCGTGCGCCTGTACGTGCCGGCTACGGCTGCGCACTGGACCGCCGCCGACAGTGCCATGGCCGCGCAGATGCCCGGCAGGCCCCAGCCCGACAGGCCGTACGCGAGCGCCAGTTGGAGCACCACCCCGCACGTGGTGATCCGGGCGAGGGCCGGGCTGCCACCGCTGCCCTCGAACACGCCGCCCAGCGCGATGAAGCACGCGAGCAACAGCAAGTAGGGCCCCACGCAGCGCAGATAGAGCGTTCCCGCCTCGGCCACCGCGCCGCCGGCGCCGAAGGCGCGCATGATCCACGGTCCCGTGGCCAGCAGGGCCAGGGCGGCTGCGAGTCCCAGCGCCCCGGCGAGGAGCAGCGCCTGGCGTCCGACGGTCCGGCGCTCGTCCTGACCGGCGCCGAGCTGATGGGCGGTGTGGATGGCGGCGGCCTGGCGCACCGCGTAGAAGGCCATGGTGGCGGCGTACATCGCCTTGGTCGCCATCCCGTACGCGGCGACGTCGCCGACACCGATCCGGGCGACCACGGCGACGAGGGCGAGCGTCCCGGCCATTCTGACGACGAAGTCGGCGGACATCGGCAGTCCGGTCGCGGCCGTCCTGCGTGCGCCGGCGCCCAGTTCCCTGACGCTGAGCGGGGCTCCTCCGCCAGTCCGCGGGAGTGTGCCGTCGCGGAGCAGCGTGCGGAAGCCGCACACGAGCGCGGCCGTCCTCCCCAGTACGGTGGAGATCGCCGCCCCGCGCACCCCGAGTCCGAGGCCGAGGATGAGCAGGGGATCCAGCACGAGGATCAGCCCGTTCGCGAGCAGGGAGAGCTTCATCGGGGTGCGGGTGTCGCCCGTGCCCTTGAGGATGCCGTCGACGACGTTGGTGGCGAAGAACACCGCGATCCCGGGCAGCGCGATCGAGAAGTACCCGGTGGCGAGGGACAGCGGACGGCCTTCGTCGCCGCCGAGCACGAGGCGGGCCAGCGGTTCGCGGCAGAGGTGTCCGCCGATGGCGACGACGGGTGTGACGAGTGCCCACAGCGCCCAGCCGCCGCGTACGGCGGAACGCAGCGCCGCCGGATCCCCCGCGCCCCTGGCCCGTGCGACCAGCACGGTCGTACCGGAGCCGGCGACGAGGATGACGCCGAGCAGCAGGTTCTCGACGTTCGTGGCGACCGCCACCGCGGCGACGGCCTGCCCGCCGAGCCGGGCCACCCACACCATGTTGATGATCCCGGCCATGACCCCGGCGAGGAGCTCGAAGTAGACCGGGACCGCGAGCGACATCAGCCTGCGACGGTGTTCCGCTGCGCTCATCACACCCCCACACCCCCCTCTTTTCGCTATACCTCGATTCGAGGTACAGCGAAAAGAGATAGCATGGCGGCCTCGGGCGGACAAGCGTGCGGATGGCACCGAAGGGGACCGGTTCATGCTGGAGTTGTCGATCCTGGGCTTCCTCTACGAAGCTCCGCTGCACGGCTACGAACTGAAGGCGCGCATCCAGGGCCTCAGCGGCCACATCCGTCCGGTGAGCGACGGCGCGCTCTACCCCGCCATCACCCGGCTGGTGAAGGCGGGCCTGGTCGAGCAGCGCACCGAGCCCGGAAGTGGTGCCGCGCACCGCCGGACGCTGTCCCTCACGGAGGCGGGCCGGACCGAACTCCTGGGGCGCCTGAGGGGCCCCAAGGAGGTCGAAATCACCGACGGGCAGCGCTTCTTCACGCTGCTCGCGTTCCTGCGGCACCTTCCCGACCGTGCCGAGCAGGCGGCCGTCCTGCGGCGTCGTCAGGCATTCCTCGACACTCCGGCGAGCTTCTTCTACCGCGACGGCGAGCCCGTACGGGCCGAGGACGCGCCGGACCTGTTCCGGCAGGGCATGCTGCGCATCGCCCGCGCCACGGGAGCCGAGGAGAGGAAGTGGCTCGCCGAGGCGATCGGCGGACTGGAGAGCTGAGCGCGGTCACCCCTCGGACCGCTTTCGGTGCCACAGGGGTACTCATCCAGCGGAGGCCCGACGTGTGCACAGTGAGGAGGGCCGTGAGGCGATGACGACGGTGTTCGCCGTCAACCCGACGGACAGCGCCTCGGTGCTGGCCGCCTTCGGTGCGCTGGGGGTCCTGGTCGTGACCTTCGCGGAGTCGGGTCTGCTCGTGGTCGGCTTCTTCCTTCCCGGCGACACGCTGCTGATCCCGGCCGGTGTGCTGTGCGCGCAGAGCGGCAGCCATGCGCCGCGGCTGGCGTTGTGGCAGGTGCTGCTGTGTGCCGCCGTGGGCGCGGTGGCGGGCGGGCAGGTGGGGTTCCTGCTCGGGCGGCGGGGCGGGCGGACACTCCTGGCCCGCTCCTCCAGCCGGCGTCTGAAGGAGCGGGCGGCGCGGGCGCAGGAACTCCTGGCCCGCTACGGGCAGGGCAAGGCGCTCGTGATCGGCCGCTTCATCCCGATGCTGCGGTCCGTCCTGCACCCCGCGGCCGGGGCGCTCGGCGTGCCCACGCGGACTTTCACGCTCTGGGCGACCGTCGGGGGCGTGCTCTGGACCCAGAGCCTGGTGCTGGCCGGGTACGGCCTGGGGGCGTCGGTCCCCCGCATCGGCGACTACCTCCTGGTGATGGTCGCCGTGCTCATCGTGCTCTCGCTGGTGCCCCTGCTGGTGCAGGCATGGCGTGCGCGGCGCACCCGGCAACCGCCGTCGGGGTGAGCACGCCCTCGCGGCGAGCAGGGGACCGCCGCTGCCCGCGGGCGGGTCCCCCACCTCGGTGTCGCCTACGCCACCGCCTCCCCGGCCACGATCTCCCGTACCTCCCCCGCTTCCCGTACGGCCCCCGCGTCCCCCGCCTCCTCCGACCGCTGCTCGAACTGTGTGCGGTACAGCTCCGCGTACCGGCCGTCTGCCGCCAGGAGCTCGTCGTGGGTGCCGCGTTCGGCGATCAGTCCGTTCTCGACGACCAGGATGAGGTCGGCGGCCCGCACAGTGGACAGCCGGTGGGCGATGACCACCGCGGTCCGGCCCTCCAGAGCCTCGGTCAGCGCCTCCTGCACGGCCGCCTCCGAGGTGTTGTCGAGGTGGGCGGTGGCCTCGTCGAGGATGACCACCCGCTGGCGGGCCAGCAGCAGCCGGGCGATGGTCATGCGCTGGCGTTCGCCGCCGGACAGACGGTAGCCGCGCTCGCCGACGACGGTGTCGAGGCCGTCGGGCAGGGAGCGCACGAGGTCGTCGAGGCGGGCCCGGCGCAGGACGTCCCACAGTTCCGCGTCGGTCGCCGCGGGCCGGGCCAGCAGCAGGTTGGCGCGCACGGAGTCGTGGAAGAGGTGGCCGTCCTGGGTGACCATGCCGAGGGTTGCCCGCAGGGACGCGGAGGTCAGGTCGCGTACGTCGACGCCGCCGATGCGCACGGCACCCTCGTCGACGTCGTACAGGCGCGGCAGCAGCTGCGCGATCGTCGACTTGCCGGCGCCGGAGGAGCCGACGAGCGCGACGGTCTGCCCGGCCTCGGCGCGGAAGGAGACGCCGTGCAGGACCTCGGCGCCGTCGCGGGTGTCGAGTCCCGCGACCTCCTCCAGGGAGGCGAGGGAGACCTTGTCGGCGGACGGGTAGCCGAAGCGGACGCCGTCGAACTCCACGGCGAGGGGCCCCTCGGGCACCTGGCGGGCCTCCGGCTTCTCCTCGATCAGCGGCTTGAGGTCAAGCACCTCGAACACCCGCTCGAAGCTGACCAGGGCGCTCATCACCTCGACACGCGCCCCGGCGAGCGCGGTGAGCGGCGCGTACAGCCGGGTCAGCAGCAGGGCGAGCGAGACGACGGCGCCCGGCTCCAGGGTGCCCCGCAGGGCGAAGTACCCACCGAGCCCGTAGACCAGGGCCAGCGCCAGGGAGGAGACCAGGGTCAGCGCGGTGATGAAGGCGGACTGCGCCGTCGCCGTACGGATGCCGATGTCCCGAACCCGGCCGGCGCGGGCCGCGAACTCCTCCGACTCCTGCTCCGGGCGGCCGAAGAGCTTGACCAGGGTGGCGCCGGGGGCGGAGAAGCGCTCCGTCATCCGGGTGCCCATCGCCGCGTTCAGCGTGGCCGCCTCCCGCTGCATACGGGCCATCCGGCTGCCCATCCGCCGGGCCGGCACCACGAACACCGGGAGGAGCACGAGGGCGAGCAGGGTGATCTGCCAGGACAGGGTGAGCATCACGGCGAGGGTGAGCAGCAGCGTGACCACGTTGCTGACGACACCCGAGAGGGTGTTGCTGAAGGCCCGCTGGGCGCCGATGACGTCGTTGTTGAGCCGGGAGACGAGCGCTCCCGTACGCGTACGCGTGAAGAACGCCACCGGCATGCGCTGCACATGGTCGAACACCGCCGTGCGCAGATCGAGGATGAGTCCCTCGCCGAGCGTGGCCGACAGACGTCTGCCGAGGATGCCGAACGCCGCCTCGGCCACCGCGATCAGGGCGATGAGCAGGGCCAGGCGTACGACCGTCCCCTGGTCGCCCCGTGACACGATCACGTCGACGACGCGCCCGGCGAGCACCGGGGTCGCCACCGCGAGCAGCGCGGTCACCACCCCGAGGGCGACGAACCGTGCGATACGGCGGCGGTGGGGCCGGGCGAACGCGCCGATGCGGCGCAGTGTCGCGCGGGCGAGCGGACGCCGCTCCTGCTGGGCGGTCATGACGCTGTGCAGCTGCGTCCAGGCGGTGGTCTCCATACTCATGGAGCAGAACCTAGAACCTCAAGCATCGTTGAGGTCAATGTGCGCACCCCGAAGGTCCCGCCGAGTCCGCCTCCCCACCCGCTTCCCGCTCGTAAGGCGCCGTCCCCGGTACCGCCACCGGCCGTTGGCGTGGCGGGGGGAACCTCTCCGGATGTGACCCCGGAAGCGACAGTGCGTCCGACAGCGGATGCGACAGTGGTCGAACTCCCCGATCCGCGGCCAGGCCGGCTCCCGCGGCGCCTGCCCGTCCGCCAGGTGCTGTGCCTACTGCCGGTGCTGCTCGTGGCGGTGGCCGCGGTGCAGCACCGGTCGGTGCTGGCCGAGGGCTTCGCGCACCTGCGGAACGCCGAGTGGCCGTGGCTGCTGGCCGCGGTCGGCACGACCTGTCTGACCTGGGTCGCGGCGGCCGTCACCCGGCAGGGCGCGGTCGTCCAGCGGCTGCCGAGACGGCGGCTGCTCGCCACCCAGTTCGCGGCCGGTGCCGCCAACCACCTGTTGCCGACGGGCCTCGGGGCGAGCGCGGTGAACCTGCGGTTCCT
Source organism: Streptomyces cyslabdanicus (assembly GCF_052663305.1). Classification (NCBI taxonomy): domain Bacteria; kingdom Bacillati; phylum Actinomycetota; class Actinomycetes; order Kitasatosporales; family Streptomycetaceae; genus Streptomyces; species Streptomyces cyslabdanicus. Next base: position 103,724 of record NZ_JBQRUW010000012.1, on the reverse strand, counting down.
GACGGTGTGCGGGGTCTCCCTGGCCCGGTCCTCCGCCGCGCTCGCGCTGTACATGCTCGCGGAGAGCATCGCCCGGCTGGCCCTGCTCGCCGCCCTGCTCCTCGCCTTCCCGAACGCGCTGCGGCTCGGCGGCCAGCTGCCCTCGGGTGCGGCCGGTCCGCTGCTGTACGCGGTGGGCGGCGCCTTGGTCGCCGCAGCCGGGGCGGCGCTGTGCGTACGGCGGCTGCGCGTGGCCGTGGCCGCCTTCGTGCGCACCGCGCTGAGCGAGGCGCGCTCGGTGCACTCCCGTCCGGCGCGGGCGCTGGCGTTGTGGGGCGGTTCGCTCGCCTTCCCGGCCCTTCAGGCGGTCTCCCTGGTCGCGGTGGGGCGGGCGCTGGCGCTGCCGGTGCCGTCCACGCACATGGCGCTGGCGTACCTGGCGGCCACCACCGCCGTCGCGCTGGTGCCCACGCCCGGTGGGTTCGGCTCGGTGGAGGCCGCGCTCGTCGTGGCGCTCATGGCGGCGGGCGGGCCGGCCGCGGTCGTCACGGCGGTGGTGGTGGCCTACCGGATCATCACCGTGTGGCTGCCGCTGCTGCCGGGAGCGCTCACGCTGGGGGCGCTGGTGCGGCTGAAGGTCATCTGACCTCCGCCGCTACCCCCAGCAGGTGGCCGGACCCTCGGCTCCCGCACGCTTCCGGCTCCCGCACGAGGTGACTGGGGAGTAACCTGCCGTCCCACCACACAGCAGGAGGTCGCCGCCATGCCGGTCCGGATCGAGCGCCAGGGGCACGTCACCACAGTCGTCCTGTCCCGGCCCGGGGCCCGTAACGCGGTGGACGGCCCGACGGCCGCCGAACTCGCCGGCGCCTTCCGCCGGTTCGAGTCCGACGCGGAGGCCAGGGTGGCGGTGCTGTGGGGCGAGGGCGGCACGTTCTGCGCGGGCGCGGACCTGAAGGCGGTCGGCACCGAACGGGGCAACCGGGTCGCGCAGGACGGCGACGGGCCGATGGGGCCGACCCGGATGCGGCTGTCGAAGCCGGTGATCGCGGCGGTGGCCGGCCATGCCGTGGCGGGTGGTCTGGAACTGGCGCTGTGGTGCGATCTGCGGGTGGCGGAGGAGGACGCCGTGTTCGGTGTGTTCTGCCGCCGCTGGGGCGTGCCGCTGATCGACGGCGGCACGGTACGGCTGCCCCGGCTAATCGGGACCAGCCGCGCCATGGACATGATCCTCACCGGACGGCCGGTCCCGGCCCGTGAGGCCTACGCGATGGGCCTGGCGAACCGGGTCGTCCCCACCGGTCGGGCCCGCGCCGAGGCGGAGCGGCTGGCCGCCCGGATCGCCGATTTCCCCCAGGCCTGCCTGCGCTCGGACCGCGCCTCGGTCCTGGACCAGGAGTCCCTGGACGAGGCGTCGGCCCTGCGCGCGGAACTCCGGCACGGCACGGACGTACTGGCCGAGGGCCTTGAGGGCGCGGCCCTGTTCGCCGCCGGGGCGGGACGGCACGGCTCGTTCGCGGACGAGTGAGCCCGCCCTCCGGGTCCGGGCGGACCCCTGTCGAGTCGGGGCTCGCCACGAGATATCTTGATGTCGAGCAATGTTGCAGACGTGGAGCGGAGCACCCGGTGACTGACTCGACCATCATCTACACACACACTGACGAGGCCCCGGCCCTGGCGACGTATTCCTTCCTGCCGGTGGTCCAGGCGTACGCCTCGCAGGCGGGTGTCGCGGTGGAGACGCGTGACATCTCGCTGGCCGGGCGCATCATCGCCGTGTTCCCGGAGTACCTCACCGAGGACCAGCGGATCCCGGACGCGCTGACCGAGCTGGGCGAGCTCGCCAAGACGCCCGAGGCCAACATCATCAAGCTGCCGAACATCTCGGCCTCCATCCCGCAGCTCAGGGCCGCGATCGCCGAGCTCCAGGGCCAGGGTTACGCGCTGCCGGACTACCCGGACGACCCGAAGGGCGACGAGGAGCGCGAGATTCGCGCCCGCTACGACAAGATCAAGGGCTCCGCGGTGAACCCGGTGCTGCGCGAGGGCAACTCCGACCGCCGCGCGCCCGCCTCGGTGAAGAACTACGCCAAGACCCACCCGCACCGCATGGGCGCCTGGACCGCCGAGTCCAAGACCAATGTGGCGACCATGGGCGCCGACGACTTCCGCTCCACCGAGAAGTCCGCCGTCATCGCCGAGGACGGCGCCCTGCGCATCGAGCTGAAGGGCGACGACGGCTCCACCACGGTGCTGCGCGAGTCCGTGCCCGTGCTCAAGGGCGAGGTCGTCGACGCCTCCGTGATGCGCGTCGGCGCGCTGCGCGAGTTCCTCACCGCGCAGGTCGCCCGCGCCAAGCAGGAGGGCGTGCTGTTCTCCGTGCACCTGAAGGCCACGATGATGAAGGTCTCCGACCCGATCATCTTCGGTCACGTGGTGCGTGCCTTCTTCCCGAAGACGTTCGCGCAGTACGGCGAGGCCCTCGCGGCGGCCGGCCTGACCCCGAACGACGGTCTGGGCGGCATCTACAAGGGCCTGGAGAACCTGCCGGAGGGCGCCGAGATCAAGGCCTCCTTCGACGCCGAGCTCGCCGAGGGCCCGGAGCTGGCCATGGTCGACTCCGACAAGGGCATCACCAACCTGCACGTGCCCTCCGACGTGATCGTCGACGCCTCCATGCCGGCCATGATCCGCACCTCCGGCCACATGTGGGGCCCGGACGGCCAGGAGCACGACACCCTCGCGGTCCTCCCGGACTCCTCCTACGCCGGTGTCTACCAGGTCGCGATCGAGGACTGCCGCGCCCACGGCGCCTACGACCCGTCGACCATGGGCACGGTCCCGAACGTGGGCCTGATGGCGCAGAAGGCCGAGGAGTACGGCAGCCACGACAAGACCTTCGAGATCCCGGTCACCGGCACCGTCCGCCTGGTCGACCAGGCCGGCAACGCCGTGCTCGAGCAGACCGTCTCGGCCGGTGACATCTTCCGCGCCTGCCAGACCAAGGACGCCCCGATCCGGGACTGGGTGAAGCTGGCCGTCACCCGCGCCCGCGCCACCGGCGACCCGGCCGTGTTCTGGCTGGACGAGGGCCGCGCCCACGACGCCAACCTGATTGCCAAGGTGAAGCAGTACCTGCCGGAGCACGACACCGAGGGCCTGGACATCAGGGTCCTGTCCCCGGTGGAGGCGACGAAGCTGTCGGTGGAGCGCATCCGCCGCGGCGAGAACACCATCTCGGTCACCGGCAACGTGCTGCGCGACTACCTCACCGACCTGTTCCCGATCCTGGAGCTGGGCACCAGCGCCAAGATGCTCTCCGTGGTCCCGCTGATGGCGGGCGGCGGCCTCTTCGAGACGGGCGCCGGCGGCTCCGCGCCGAAGCACGTGCAGCAGCTGGTCAAGGAGGACTACCTGCGCTGGGACTCCCTGGGCGAGTTCTTCGCCCTGGTGCCGTCCCTGGAGCAGTACGCCAAGACCACCGGCAACGCCCGCGCCCAGGTCCTCGCCGACACCCTGGACCGGGCCACGGCGACCTTCCTCAACGAGAACAAGTCCCCGACCCGTCGCGTCGGCGGCATCGACAACCGCGGCAGCCACTTCTACCTGTCCATGTACTGGGCGCAGGAGCTGGCGAAGCAGACCGACGACGCCGCTCTGGCCGAGGCCTTCGCGCCGCTCGCCGAGACCCTCGCCGCCAACGAGCAGAAGATCGTCGACGAGCTGATCGCCGTCCAGGGCAAGCCGGTCGAGATCGGCGGCTACTACCAGCCCGACCCGGCCAAGGCCGCCGCGGCCATGCGCCCGTCGGCCACCTGGAACGAGGCACTGGCCGCCTTCTGAGCCGACCCGGGCCCCGGCAACCCCGCCGGGCGGCCCGACGACCCTCACCGCTCCGCCCCGACCGGCACCCCGCCGGCCGGGGCGAAGCCCTTTTGTGACGGCTGTGTGTCATTTCCGGCACACCCTGCCGAGGTTCGGCATCGAGGTGTCGTTCGCGGACGACCCGGATGACCCGGACGCCTGGCGGGCCGCGATCCGGCCGCATACCAAGGCGCTGCTCGCGGAGACGCTGGGCAATCCACGCGGCAACAGACCGAGGCGATGAACGCCCACGACGCCGGCCGCGCCCGGGGCGGTGTGCGCGCCGCCCTGCGCCGGGTGACCGCCCCCAGGCTGGTGGCCGGGGTCGACTCCGACCGCCTCTACCCGATGGCCCAGCAGGCCGAGTTGGCCGACCCCATACCGGGCGCCGACCGCCTGCGGGTGATCGAGTCGCCGCACGGCCACGACGGCTTCCTGATCGAGACGGAGCAAGCGGGAGGGCTGGTAAGGGAGTTGCTGGGGTCAGTCTGAGCCGCGTTGTCAGTGCGCCGGGTTGTCCGTGGAGGGCGTTGTCAGGGCGGTGCGTTGTCAGTGGGGTGCGGCAGGATGGGCGGGGCCATGGCGTCCAGACCCGCGTGGCGACGTGAAGAGAGACAGGAACAGCCCCATATGCACGACACCCCGCCGTCCTTCGAACTGCTGCCAGGCGCCGCCGAGTCGCCGGTGATCCTGCACGTGCCGCACTCGGCGCGGGCGATACCGGCCGACGTCCGGGCCGGGATCGTGCTGGACGACGCGGCGCTGGAGCGGGAGCTGGACCACATCACCGACGCGTACACCGACCGGATCGCCGAGGCGGCGGCCGCTCTGGCGGGCCTGACGCCGTGGCGGTTCGTCAACCGGCTGTCCCGGCTGGTGGTGGACCCGGAGCGGTTTCCTGACGAGCGGGAGGAGATGCTCGCGGTCGGGATGGGCGCGGTGTACACGCGGACCACGCACCGGGAGGTCCTGCGGCCGGCGGGCACCGACCCGGAGCCGCTGATCGAGCGGTACTTCCGGCCGTACGCCGAGGCGATGACGAAGGCCGTGGCCGACCGGCTGGCCGCCACCGGACGTGCCGTGATCATCGACGTGCACTCCTACCCGGGCGCCGCGCTCCCCTACGAGTTGCACGGCGGCGGTCCGCGGCCGCCCGTGTGCCTGGGCACCGACTCCTTCCACACCCCGCCCGAACTGACCGAGCAGGCCCGCGCGGCGTTCGCGCGCTGCGGCGAAACGGGGCTGGACAGCCCGTTCAGCGGCGCGTACGTCCCGCTGGAGTTCCACGGCGACGACGACCGCGTCGGCGCCCTGATGGTGGAGATCCGGCGGGACACGTACATGACCGAACCGGGCGGCGTTCCCTCGGCCCCCGGGCTGGACCGGCTCGCCGGGGCGCTGGCCGCCCTCGTCGACGGTCCGCACCGCTGACGTGCGCGGGACGGGCCGGGCCGGTCACGCCCGTAGCCACTCCGTGACCACGACCTCGGTGCCCGCGCTCAGCCGCAGCGCGAACGGGCCGGCGGGCGGTGTGTCGCCGGTGAACCGGCCCAGTTCGTCGGCGGTAAGCGCGGGGCCCGGCCGCCGCGGTCCGGCCAGCACCTCGATCCGGGCCGGCTGCGGCGGCAGCACCTGTCCCATCAGCCCGTCCCCGGTGACCTCGACGTCCACGGTCAGCTCACCGGCCTGGAAGGTCAGCATCCGCGGTGTGTCCGTCGCGCCCCGGACCGGAATCGCGTCGGTCAGCGAGTCGAAGGTCAGCTCGGCGATCCGGGCGTCGAGCTCACGCAACGCGAAGGCCTCGACGGCGAGTTGCCGCAGGTCGTCGGGGACCGGGTCGAGGACGGCGGCGGCCTGCCGCAACTCCTCCTCCAGCAGCCGCGCGGTCAGCTCCTCCTCTTCGGACGGGGCTTCCCAGCCGAGAAGTCCGTCGCCGGTGCCGTCGTTGTCGCGGGTGTCGTTTCCGTCGTTCACACTGTCCCCCGTGCGTCGAGTCGTGCGCGCAGGCGCCGCAGACAGCGCTGGCGCAGTGGTCCGATGCTGCCCACGGCGACGCCGAGAGCCGCGGACACCTCCTGGTAACTGGGCGGCGGCGAGGCGATCAGCACCCGCAGCAACTGGCGGCAGCGGTCGCCGAGTTTCTCGAACTCCTGCCACAGCCTGCGGATCCGCTCGCTCTGCGCGGCGGCCTCCTCCGAGTCGAGCAGCGACTGCTCGGGCGTACGGTCCTCGCTGACCCGGTCGAGCAGCTGCGGATCGCTCGTCACCGTCAGCCTGCTCAGGCTCCTGAGCGTCTTCAGGCACTCGTTGCGCGCGGTGCTCGCCAGCCAGGAGCCCGCCTTGTCGGGTTCCCGGATCCGCCCGAGGTGCTGGGCGAAGCGGAACCAGACGGTCTGGTACACCTCGTGCCCGTCGGCGTCCGAGAGCCGGTGCGCGCGCACGACCGACCACACCAGCGGACTCAGCCCCTCCACGAGTGCCTTCCAGGCCGCCGCGTCACCGTCGACGGCGGACTGGACGAGCACGCCGACTTCTGCACGATCCACGGACCCACCCCTCGAATACGGCCTGCCATCGTACGCCGTGGAGGGGACGGTTCCGGACCTCATGCCGGTGGGGCGAGCCGGACCACGGGGACCGGACGCCAGGTCGGCGGACGCAGCGCCGGGACGTGCGCCCCGCGTACTTCCGCGTACTCGGTGTTCGACTCGAGCAGCTGGCGCCGGGCCGCGCGCGGGTCGCGCTCCTTGTGCGCGCTCATGTGCGCCGCGATCATGCCGGCCGCCACGGGAGTGGCGAAGGAGGTGCCGCTCCACTGCGCGAAGCCCTCGAACATCGCCCGGTCCGCCTTGGCCGGAGGGCTCTGCTCCGCCTCGCTGAGCACCCCGGTGTGCCGCGGGGACCGGCAGGTGCAGGCGTAGGCGAAGCCGAACCGGCAGTCGTCGTAGGTGGAGTGCTGGTAGACGTACGGCACGGGTGCCTCGAAGCCGGTGAGGGCGCTGGTCAGCCGCTCACCCGGGGCGTACGCCCGTACCCAGGCGCCGTGGTTGCTGAAGCAGGCGCCGTGCTCGCCGTCGCCGCGCAGGGCGCCGACCGACAGCACGGAGTCGGCGTAGTCGGGCAGACCGGCGTAGGCGGCGGGCCAGAAGGGGGTACCGCTGGCGTTGTTCCCGGCGGCCGCGACGAGCAGGGTGCCCCGGGCGCGCAGCTCCCGCATGAACGCGTCCACCCCGAGCAGGCCGTCGGTGCGGCCGTTGGAGGTGCCCGCGGACAGGCTGAGGATGTCGGGCCAGCCGCCCGCTTCGACGGCTTCGAACAGCCGGTGGCCGAAGTCGGACTCCAGGACGGCGCCGGCGTCGTTGAGGGTGCCGCGCACGGTGATGTCGGTGTTGGGGGCGACGGCCGCGACCAGCCCGGCGATGAACGTGCCGTGGCCGACGTACTGCTGGAGGACGCCGGCCTCGTCGGTCTCCCGCACCTGCGCGTCGCCCTGGACGTGGGCCAGCGTCGGGACCGAGCGGTAGTCGTGCATGAGGCCGGTGTCGACGACGAGGACGCCGACGGCGGTGTCCTCGTCGTAGGCGGTCTCGGCCGGCGCCGGGTTGGGGCCCTCGCCGAACGGGGCGGGCACCGGCTCGTCGCCGGGGCAGGCGTTGACCGCGATCGACACCACGTGGTTGCGGCTCACCAGCCGCCGTCCGGCTCTGCCCTCGTGCTCGCGCAGGGCGCGCAGCGCGTGCGTGACGTCGAGGTCGCCGCCGCGGACGCCGCGACCCGGGTCGCCGACCTGGATACGGGTGACGCCGGTGCGGTTGGTCTCCGGGCCCGCCCGGCGCACGCGGTCCGCGGTCAGGTCGGGCGCCGCGGCGAAGTGCGCGCGGACGGTGTCCTCGACCAGCCGGGCCTCCTCGCCGTCGCGGGCGAGGACGACGCCCTGCTCGTAGCAGAACTCGGCGGCGTCGTCCGGGCCCTTCGCCAGCGGCACGTCCGGCATCGAGCGCTGGATCTGGGCGAACTGCTCGCTGAATCGCTGAGGTGCCATGGCGGATCCTCCCATTGGTGCGCCGGTCGTCAGTCTGAGCCATTCGGCTTCCGCTTGATACAGCGTCAACCCGCATGCGCCGGTTCCAGGTGCCCCACCAGGCCACTACCATCCGACCCGTGACAGCGGGAAGCGACTCGGTCCTCGAACTGCTGCCCATGGTGTTCGCCGCGCCGGGCGAGGCCCTGGCGCGGGCCCGCGGGCTGCTGGAGGCCGGTCCGCCGCCGCTGCACGGCTCCGTGGCGCACCAGGTGATCGGCATCTGGCAACGGGACTTCGGCGACACCCGGCTGGCCCTGCGGCATCTGCGCCGGGCCCGGGACCTGGCGGCGCGCGCCGACTCGGCCGAGCGGGAGGCCGACGTCCTGGCCACGCTGGGAGTCGCGTTGGTGCACGCGGGGCGCACACGGCAGGGACTGACGGCGTTCGAGCGCGGGGTGGTGCGCGGGACGGGCCACACCCGGGCGCGGGTGCTGTTCCGGCGGGCGTACGTGTGGTGGGTGCTGGGCCGCCATCGTGAGGCGCTGGAGGACGTACGGCGGGCGATTCCCGTGCTGCGGCAGGCGGGCGACGTGATCTGGACGGCGCGGGCGCTGACGCTGCGGGCCACCGTGCACCTGGCGCTGGGCGCGGTGGAACGGGCGGACGCCGACTTCACCGCGGCTCAGGCGCTGTGGGACACCACCGGCCAGGAGCACGACAAGGCGGACGCCGTGGAGAGCCGGGGCCTGGCGGCGTTCCGGCAGGGCGACGTCCCGGCGGCGCTGCGGCTCCTCGACGAGGCCGAGGAGCGGTACGCCAAGCTCGGCACGCCGACGTTCATGCTGGACATCCGGCGCTGCGAGGTCCTGATGGCGGCAGGTCTCGCCCCCGAGGCGCTGGCCGGGGCGGACGCCGCGATCGCCGAACTGGACGGTATCGGCGGCCAGTCGACCCGCAAGGCGGAGCTGCTGCTGGCCGCGGCGCGGGCCGCGCGGCTGGCGGACGACCCGAACACGGCGATCGCGCGCGCGGCGCTGGCCGTGCGGCTGTTCGCCGGGCAGCGGCGCACCTGGTGGGAGACGCACGCCCGGCTGGTGCTGATCGAGGCCCGGGTGGCCGACGGGCGCCGCTCGGGCCGGCTGGTCACGGACGCCGCGGCGGTGGCCGAGCGGCTGGCCTCCTTCGGCTCACCGGCCGCGCCGGAGGCGTCGCTGCTGGCGGGCCGGATAGCGCTCGCCCTGGGCCGGCCGGCGGACGCCGAGAGCCATCTGGCCCTCGCCGCGCGCAGCCGGCACGGCGGACCGCCGCTCGCCCGGATGACGGGCTGGGCGGCGCAGGCGCTGCGGGCGCGGGCGGCGGGCTCCCGCCGCGGTGTGCTGGAGGCGTGCCGGCGCGGGCTCGACGTGCTGGACGACCACCGGATGACGCTGGGCGCCTCGGAGTTGCGCGCCCGGGCGACCGCGCAGGGCGCCGAACTGGCCGCGCTGGCCCAGGAGGCGGCACTGGCCTCCGGTGAGCCGCGGCGGCTGCTGGTGTGGAGCGAGCGCTGGCGGGCCACCGTGCTGTCCGCGCCGCCCACCCGGCCGCCCGCCGACCCGGCCCTGCTCAGCGGGCTGACCGCCTTCCGTGAGATCGCCGCCCGCGCGCAGGACGCCCGCCAGGACGGCCACCCGGTGCCCGCCCTGGAACGGGAACAGCGGCGCCTGGAACGGGAGATCCGCTCACGCACCCTGCGCCTGCGCGGCGACGCGCCCGGCGGCGGCGACCGGTTCGACCCCGGCCGGCTGCTGGCGCGGCTCGGGAACGCGCGGCTGGTCGAACTGGCCGTGCTGGACGGGCGGGTGCATGTGCTGCTGTGCGGTGAGGGGCGGGTACGGCGCTTCGAGGCCGGGCGGCTCGCGGACGCGGTGGCCGAGGCCGAGCACGTGCAGGCGGGACTGCGGCGGCTGGCCCACCCGGGGGCGGCGGCCCGGCTGCCGCTGGTGGAGGCGGCGGGGCGCCGCCTGGAGGAGCTGCTGCTCGGTCCGGCCGCCCGGCACCTGGGTTCCGGACCGGTCGTGGTGGTGCCGCCTGGCTCGCTGCACCGGGTGCCGTGGGCGCTGCTGCCGTCGTTGCGGGAGCGGGTGCTGAGCGTGTCGCCGTCGGCGAGCAGCTGGCTGCGCGCCCACGAGACCGAACGGCCGCCGGGGGGCCGCCGGGTACTGGTGCGCGGCCCGGGTCTGGCGACCGGCGGCGCGGAGGTGCCGGAACTCGCCGACCGCTACGGCACGCCGACCGTGCTGGAGGAGGCCGACGCGCATGTGTCGCGGGTGCTGCGGGAGTTGGACGGGGCCGCGCTCGCGCACATCGCGGCGCACGGCACCTTCCGCGCGGACAGCCCGCTGTTCTCGTCGCTGACGATGGCCGACGGCCCGCTGATCGTGCACGACTTCGAACGTCTGGACCGCAGCCCGTACCGGATCATCCTGTCCTGCTGCGACACCGCTCGGTTCGCCTCGGTCGGCGCCGACGAACTCCTGGGCCTGGTCACGGCACTGCTGCCGCTGGGCACCGCCGGGGTGGTGGCGTGCAGCGCCCCCGTCAACGACGAGGCGGTGGTTCCCCTGATGCTCGCCCTGCACAAGGGCCTGGACGCCGGGCTCTCCCTGGCCGAGGCGCTGCGCGACGCGCGTGCCGCGCTGCCGGACGACGCGACGCACCAGGCGACGGGCTGGGCCTTCGCGGCGTTCGGCGCGGCCTGAGACCTGCGGGCGGGGCTTGAGACCGGCGGGCGGAGTCTGAGACCGGCGGGCGGGGCGGCCCAGGACAAGCGGACGCGGCTCACCGGCCCACCGGCCCACCGGAGCACCGGAGCACCGGAGCACCGGCGTCAACCTGTGGCGGGAGCGTGACGGAACTGTGGTGCCGCTGTGGCGGAATCGTGCGTTGTCATGTTTCCGCCACGCGCGATCATTCCTCTTGGATCACGCCGCGTGCCACTCTCCGCGAGTGCCGGAAGGGCGATCCCCGTCCGGCCCTTCCATGAGGAGAGGGGTACGAGTGCGCACATACTCCACACGCTCCACACGTGTTCGGCGAACCGTCCTGGCGGTGGCCACGGCGTGCATCGTCGCGGTGATCCAGACCCCGTCGGCCGGCGCGGACCCGGGCCCGGCGCAGCCGCGGTCGGCGGACTCCGGCCCGGGCACGCCCGGCGCCCACCACCGAGGTAAGCCCGACAAGGACCTGCCCGGGACCCACAGATCCCCGTCGAGCAAGGCCAGAGGCGCGGCCGCCAAGGCGGACGCCCGGGTGAGCTGGAGCCGGTACGGCACACCGACCACGGTCGTGCCGGAAGGCGACGGCACCGCCCTGGCGACGGGGCTGCCGACCAAGCCCGAGCAGACCGCCCGGGCTTATCTGAAGGCCAACGCCGACCTGTTCGGCATCCCGGCCGGCCAGGTCGACGACCTCAAGCTGGTGTCGAGCACCCCGATCGGCAAGGGCGCCGCGGTGCTGCTCGCCCAGGAGGTGGACGGCAAGGCGTTCGGCCGGGACGGCAAGGTCTCCGTGGGTGTGGTCGACGGCACCGTGGTCAGCGTCACCGGCGCCCTGGCACCGGTCACCGGCGCACCGAAGCCGGCGACCCTGTCCGAGCAGGACGCGATCAAGGCCGCGCTGGCCGACGTGGCACTGACCGCCGGCAAGCTGACCGCGGTGGACAGCGCCGACACGTGGCGGAAGTTCGAGAGCTCGGGCCTGTCCGGACCGCAACTCGTGCGCCCCGTCGTGATCGCCGACCCCGACGGCACCGTACGCTCGGCCTACCAGGTGCAGGCCGGTTCCGCCGGCGAGGAGCCGGAGCTGTACGACAGCATCGTCGACGCCCGCACCGGCGAGGTGCTGGCCCGCCGGTCCCTGGTCGAGGACGGGGTCGCGGACGACCACGACGGCAACCCGCAGTGGAAGGCCTTCCCCTTCTCTCCCCCGCTGGACGACTCCTCCGCCGACACCCGCGAGACCTGGTGCTGGGTGGCCGCTCCGGGCTGCGACCGCGTCATGAGCGACTCCGCCCCGGGCACTCCGCACCACGCCTGGGACATCGCCTCCGGTGAGGGCGGCGGCACCTACGGCGGCTCCTACAAACTGGGCACCACGCTGGGCTCCAACGCCTTCGCCAGCGACGGTCTGACGGCCACCGGGCGCAACTGGCTCGGCATCACCCCGGACGTGCGGGCCGACCGGATCTACGACTACTCCTACACCGATGCCTGGCACGCCACCGGCTGTGACCCGAAGGTGCTGACCGACCCCGCGAAGCCGGACCGCGACGCGGCGATCGGCAACCTGTTCGCCCAGCACAACGTGATGCACGACTTCTCGTACCACCTCGGGTTCACCGAGAAGACGTGGAACATGCAGCACGACAACCACGACCTGGGCGGCAAGGGCGGCGACCCGGAGATGGGCGTGGCCCGCTCCGGCGGCAGCAACCCCGCCACCCGCAACAACGCCAACCAGAGCACCGGCGCCGACGGCGGTGTGGCGCTGACCAACATGTACCTGTGGCAGCCGCAGGCCGGCGCCTTCTACGGGCGCTGCGCCGACGGCGACTTCGACGCCTCCGTCATCGGCCACGAGTACACCCACGCCATCACCAACCGCATGATCGGCGGCGGCACCTCCGGCATCTCCGGTACGCACGGCGGCTCGATGGGCGAGTCCTGGAGCGACCTGGTCGCCACCGAGCGGCTGATCGAGACCGGTGTGGTCCCGGACGGCGTGGACCCCTGGGTGGTCGGCCCGTACGTGACCGACAACAACGAGCGCGGCATCCGCAACTTCGCGATCGACCGGAGTCCGCTCAACTACTCCAACTTCGGCTACGACATGGGCGGTCCGGAGGTGCACTCCGACGGCGAGATCTGGAACGCCGTGCAGTACGAGGTGCGCCAGGCGCTCGTCGGCAAGTACGGCGAGCCGGCCAAGAAGGTGCTCGCCTCGTGCGCGGCCGGCAAGACCTCGGTCGACGACTGCGGCGGCGGCCGGCGCTGGATCCAGCTGATGTTCGACTCGTACCTGCTGATGGGCACGGGCAAGATCACCATGATCGACGCCCGTGACGCGATGCTCGCCGCGGACAAGATCCGCTACCACGGCGCCGACCTCGACGTCATGTGGGGCGCCTTCGCCAAGCGCGGCATGGGCATCGACGCCACCGCCACCTCGACCAGCGACACCCGGCCGCACGCGGACTTCGCCACCCCGACCGGAGTCAACGGCAACATCACCTTCAAGGTGGTCAACACCGGCGACGAGATCCCCAACGCCCGCATCTACATAGGCAAGTTCAGCGCCCGGACCACGCCGATCGCCGGTACCACGGCCGGCCTCGACAAGAAGGCGCTGTTCACCAAGGGCCACTACGACGCCATCGCGGTCGCCCCGGGCTACGGCCTGACGCGGTTCGACTTCCAGGTCGACGACGCCTCCAAGCAGACCGTCAAGGTGAAGATGCAGCCCAACCTCGCCTCGGCGGTGGCCGGCGCCACCGCGACCGGCGACGGGTACAACGCGGCCTCCCTGATCGACGACGACGAGGGCACCAACTGGGCGTACGTCGGTGAGAAGACCGGCACCTCGGTGACCGGCAAGGGCGTCTACATCCACCTGGCCGTCGACGGTCCGACCAAGGTCCGCCGCATCCAGGTCAGCGCCCTCAACCGGCCGACGGACAGCAAGGACCCGGGCGGCGACACCGGCAGCCAGAGCCGCTTCTCGGCGCTGCGCCAGTTCGAGGTCTCGGCCTGCACCCGCACCGCGACCGTCGACTGCTCCCAGCCCAAGCAGTTCCACGTCGTCTACCTCAGCCCGGCGGACGCCTTCGACGCGCCGAAGCCGCGCCCGGCGGCGCCGGACCTGGTCATGCGCGGCTTCGACATCCCGGCGACCTCGGCCACCGACCTGCGCATCGAGGCGATCACCAACCAGTGCGTGGGCAACCCCGCCTACGCGGGCAAGCAGGACAACGACCCGAACAACGTGACGGACTGCGCCACCGGTTCCCCGGCGGCGTTCAACGTCCGGGCCGCGGAGTTCCAGGTCTTCGAGAAGTGATCCGCCGGTGGCTCCGGTACGGACGTACCGGAGCCGCCCCGTACAGGGGCCGCCCCAGGTGGTCCCTGCTGATCCCAAGCCCGTCGCACCGGGCCCGTCGCATCGGGCCCGGTGCGACGGGCACTACAGCCAGCCGCGGCGGGAGGCCTCCCAGGCCAGCTGCATCCGGGTGCGGACCCCGGCGAACTCGATCAGATCGCGGATGCGGCGCTGGACGGTGCGCAGGCTTGTACCCAGTTGGCCGGCGACGGCGGTGTCCGTCAGCCCGGTGAGCAGCAGTGAGAGCAGGAGCAGGTCCTCCGGCGGAGGGGTCCGGTCGGATTCCCTCTCGCCGACCAGCCCGTCCTCGGTGAGCGCCAGCGGGGAGGCGCCCGCCCACAGGCTCTCGAAGAACGCGATCAGAGCGTCGAGGAGTGCGCCGGGGCGGACCAGGACGGCGGACGGCCGAGCCGTGGGCTCGGCGCAGGGGGTGGCGGCCGGTCCGCCCGCGTCCATGGTGGGTAGGGGCGAGGACACCAGCATGGCCAGTTGCCGGTCGGCGACCGCCATCTTCACCGGGACCTCCGCGGCGACCCGGGCCTGTTCCCCGCATGCGACGAACTCGCGGATCCGGAACACCTCGGGCGGCACCTCGAGCGCCGACCGCTCGTAGAGCGCGCGGTAGCGCACCCCCGAGGCCAGGACCTCGAGTTGGGTGTCGTTGCCCCGGGACGGCACGGCCACGTTCGGTGGCTTGCACAGCGCCAGGATCTCGTCCCGGGCGCCGCGCTGGAGCTGGTCGAAGGTCCGGGCCATCGCCGGTGCCCCGGTCACCGTCTCGACCGTCTCGACCGAGCCCCGGCGCCGGGTCTGCCTGCGGTACTCCTCGGTGAGTTCCGCCATCACCGACTCCGCAGCATGCAACTCCTGCTGCCGGCTCAGCAGCAACGGGCCGAGCGCGAGATCCGGCGGCGACGCACGGAAGCGCTGTGCCGAACCCTCGGCGCGGCTCACCAGCCCCTTGGCCTCCAGCGTGGCGAGGAGCCTGGCCGCCTCCCGCCCCGACAGATTGAGGCGGCGGGCGAGTTGGGACGGCGTCGCCTCCCGCACCCTGACCAGGTTGCGGTACGCACGTACCTCCACGGAGTCAAGACTGGCGCTCTCGTACATGTCGCTCCTCTCCCCTCCGGTCGTGCACCAGCCCTCCCCGGAACCGGCTTTCCGCCGACGGAGTCGCCGGGGAGGAGATCTTGACGTGTCATCGTCCACTCGCGCCAGAGTGCGGACGGCCGGAGATCGCGCTCTGGCGCACGGGCTATGGGCTCGCGCCCGCGAACGCATGAGTGGAACCTCATCGGGTGCGCATGCTCCGGCCAGGAGCGTCGGACCGGGTGGATCAGGCCGAGTGGATCAAGCCAGGTGGATCAGGCCGGGTGGATCAGGCCGGGTGGATCAGGCCGGTGAGAAGACGTGGTCGCTGATCAGCCGGGTGGCGCCGACGACGCCGGCGACCTGACCGAGTTCGCCGAGGACGATCGGCAGGTTGCCGGTCGCCAACGGCAGGGACTGGCGGTAGACCTGGGTGCGGATGCTCGCGAGGAGGTTGTGCCCCAGCCCGGTGAGCCCTCCCCCGATGACCACAAGGCCGGGGTTGAAGAAGCTGACCAGGCCGGCGATGACCTGACCGGTGCGTCGTCCCCCCATGCGGATCAGCTCCAGGGACGCGGCGTCCCCGGCGCCGGCGGCGGCCGACACGTCCTCGGGGGTCAGCCTCCCGGCCGCTTCGAGCCGTCCGGCCAGCTCCGTCGAGCGGTCGGACTGGGCGAGCGCGGTCGCGTCGCGCACGAGAGCGCTGCCGCCGAAGTACGCCTCCAGACAACCGATGTTTCCGCAGGCGCACCGCGGCCCGTCCGGGTCCGCCTGGATGTGGCCGATGTCGCCGGCGCTGCCGGTGACACCGCGGTGGACCTCGCCGCCGACGACGATGCCGCAGCCGATGCCGGTTCCGAGCTTCACGCACAGGAAGTCGCGTACGGAGCGGGCGACGCCGGCCTGCTGCTCGCCCAGCGCCATCAGGTTCACGTCGTTGTCGACGAGGACGGGGCAGCCCAGTTCCTGGCTCATCGCCTCACGGACGGGGAATCCGTCCCAGCCGGGCATGATCGGCGGCGCGACGGGGACGCCCTCGGGGAACCGGACGGGGCCCGGCACGCCGATCCCGGCGCCGTCGAAGTGGTCCGCAAGACCCGCCTCGCGGAGCTTGCCGGCCAGGGCGAGCACCCGCTCGAAGACCGCGACCGGTCCCTCACGGACGTCCAGTGGCTCGGCCACGTGGCCCAGGACGTCCAACTCGGCGTTGGTGACCGCGACATCCACGGAGGTGGCGCCGATGTCCACGCCGAGGAACCGCAGCGACGGGGCGATTCGGACGTTGTGGGAGCGGCGGCCGCCGCGGGAGGCGGCGAGGCCGTCCTGGACGACCAGGCCCGTCTCCAGCAGCCGGTCGATCTCGAACGCGAGCTTGGAGCGCGACAGTTCGACCTGCTCCCCCAGGGCGACCCGGGACTGCGGGCCGAGGTCGCGCAGGAGGCGGAGCAGCCGGGCCTGATGAAGATTGGCCGGTCGAGCCGTCATAGACC
Source organism: Streptomyces cyslabdanicus (assembly GCF_052663305.1). NCBI lineage: Bacteria > Bacillati > Actinomycetota > Actinomycetes > Kitasatosporales > Streptomycetaceae > Streptomyces > Streptomyces cyslabdanicus. The sequence continues at coordinate 87,143 of NZ_JBQRUW010000012.1, read as the reverse complement.
TCACGCCGCCCCCGTCGTGGCAAGAATCGTCGCATGCCCGGCACTTGGGGGGCACGACTTTGAGGAGGACCGTAGCACCGAGCCGCCACTGATGAAAGAAACTTGGGAACCAACGTGTGCGACTTTCATCTGCCGATGGACAAAGCCGGTTCACAGTGGCGTCATGGGCTCGGGCCCGAAGGGTGCCCTGGCGGGCCGCTGACACAGCCCGCCAGGGCTCACGGCTCAGGTGGCGTCACCGCCCCTGTCCCGACTCACGCGTCGGAGGGCCCGCCGCCCGGCTTGCCGACGTCGGACTGGCCGGCCGCCTTCTTGATCTCGGCGGCCTCCCGCTGGTCGATGACGCCCTCGTCCCGCAGCGTCTGGACGACCTGTCCGACGTGGGAGACGAACGCGCCGTGGTTCTTCCAGACCTGGTGGTCCTCGATCAGCTCGTTGATCGTGCAGCCGTCGGCCGTGACGCGGTTGGGGACCCCGGTGTTGATCGAACCGACGAACACGGTGGCCCGGTCGTCCCTTTCCGGACAGTCGGTCGGCGGCTCGCTGTCGACGACGGTGAGGGAGAGCGACTTCGGCGTGGACGTGTTGCCGACCTTGTCGGTCGCCCGGTAGAGGAGGGTGTGGCTACCGGCCCTGTCGATCACCACCGGCGCCGAGTACTGGAGGTAGGGGCCGCCGTCGAGGGAGTACTCGATCTTCGCCACACCCGACTCGGCATCCGACGCCGACACCGTCACCGTCGCACTACCCACGTAGTTCCCGGAAGCATCCTTCGTCCCCGACACCGACGCCGACGTCTCCGGCGGCGTCTTGTCCTCCTCCTCAGCCGCCACCACGGTGAACTCCACCGACTTCACAGCCGACGTATTCCCCGCCTTGTCAGACGCCCGATACGCCAACGAATGCGCACCCACCGCGCTCACCACAACCGGCGCCGAATACTGGACGTACGAGCCTCCATCGAGGGAGTACTCGATCTTCGCCACACCCGACTCGGCATCCGACGCCGACACCGTCACCGTCGCACTACCCACGTAGTTCCCGGAAGCATCCTTCGTCCCCGACACCGACGCCGACGTCTCCGGCGGCGTCTCATCCTCCGGCTCAGCCGCCACCACGGTGAACTCCACCGACTTCACAGCCGACGTATTCCCCGCCTTGTCAGACGCCCGATACGCCAACGTGTGCGCACCCACCGCGCTCACCTCAACCGGCTTCGAATACGCCACGAACGCACCGCCGTCCAGCGAGTACTCCACACTCGCCACACCCGACTCGGCATCCGACGCCGACACCGTCACCGTCGCACTACCCACGTAGTTCCCGGAAGCGTCCTTCGTCCCGGACACCGACGCCGACGTCTCCGGCGCGGTGGTGTCGTCCTCGCCGGGGGCGGCGGTGACGACGAGTTCGCCCGTCATCGTCTGATGGCCCGGCATCGCGCAGAAGTAGCGGTAGACGCCGGGCGTGAGGACGACTTCGGCCGTGTACTTGCCGCCGTTGGAGTCGAAGGGACTCGCCTGGATGTTGAGGCTGACGTCGTTGTTGTAGTCCGAGTTCGAGACGTCGAACGTCAACGTGTGCGGCATGCCGGTCGTGTTGCCGGTGGCCTGGCTGTTCTCGAACACGATCGTCGCCGGTCCGGCCACCGCGGTGGTGGGCGCCGACGTGTACTTCGTGTAGTCGTCGCCGGCCGTCCAGGTGAGCACCTGGGCAGCCGCCTTCTCCGACCCGTGGCTCACCGCGGCGTACGCGGCCGGCACGGCCACCGAGAAGGCCGTGAAGACCACGGCGACCAGCGCCACCAGCACCGGGTGCGCGCGGAATCGTTTGCGTGGCGCTGATCCTGAGGAGGGCGGATCCGTCTGGGCATGGAGCAGTCTTCTGAACACCGCTGCACCTTTCGCGAATTCGCTTGTGCGGCACCGCGCAGGGACTCGCGGTCCCGTCTGCTGGACGGCCAGTCGCCGGGATGAGCGCGCCGAGGGGGTGGTCTCCCGGACCCGACCCCACCTCTCTCAAAGTGCGGCAACGTGGGGAAGTTACCGAGCTTTTGACCACTCGCCAAGGCCTATGGCCGCAATCCAACCAACTTTGACCTGAGTCTGGAAAAACTGGAGGGGTGCCCGCTACGGTAAGGCGGTCCCGAGGCGAATCCCGTTCGCCCAACCGACCCGAACCCCGCCGCGTCCGGCGCATCGTGCCAAGCCGGGCGGCTGCCACCGGAGTCCGATCCGACGACCGCCCCGCCTGCCCCGCGGGCCCGTACGCCCCGTGCACCACCGCACACCGCACACCGCCCTGACGGGACGGCTGCCGTCGGCGGCGGCTCACATCACGACCACGCGACGCCTTCGGGCCCGCACGCGTATCGAGGTTTGGAGAGCGATGACCGACTCAGGCACAGGTACGAGACGCCTCTTCTCCCGGCGAGCGTTCGCCGCCGGGGCGGCCGCCGCGGCGGTCGTACCCACGGTGCTCGGCGCCGCCACCGCCACCGCAGACCCGAAGGACAAGTCGCCGCAGGGAAACGGTCAGGGAAACGACAAGGGCACCGTCCGCAACCTGACCCTGTACATGGAGAACCTGCCGAACGGGGAGATGGGCTACGGCCTGAAGCCGGGCGAGGCGACGATCCCCGGCCCGCTCATCGAGCTGACCGAGGGCGACACGATGAACATCGAGGTCGTCAACAACCTGGACGTCGCCGCGAGTCTGCACGTGCACGGCCTGGACTACGACGTCGCCAGCGACGGCACCAAGATGAACGACAGTGTCGTCGAGCCGGGGGGCCGGCGGACCTATGTCTGGCGCACCCATGCCCCGTCGAACCAGGGCGGGACATGGGAGGCCGGCAGCGCCGGCTACTGGCACTACCACGACCACAACGTGGGGACCGAGCACGGCACCGGCGGCATCAAGAAGGGCCTGTACGGCCCCGTGATCGTGCGCCGCAAGGGTGACGTGCTGCCCGACAAGCAGTTCACGATCGTGTTCAACGACATGGCGATCAACAACAAGCCCGCCCACGAGGCGCCCACCTTCCAGGCCGTCCGCGGTGAGCGGGTGGAGTTCATCATGATCACACACGGGGAGTTCTTCCACACCTTCCACATCCACGGCCACCGCTGGGTGGACAACCGCACCGGGATCCTCCAGGGTCCGCAGGACGTGAGCCGGGTCATCGACACCAAGACGGTCGGTCCCGCGGACTCGTTCGGGTTCCAGGTGATCGCGGGTGACCGGGTCGGCGCGGGTGCCTGGATGTACCACTGCCACGTCCAGAGCCACTCGGACATGGGCATGGCCGGTGTGTTCCTCGTGACCGAGGCGGACGGCTCGGTCCCCGGCGGCATGCCCCACCACATGGCCGAGCCCGACGGCTCGGCCTCCGACGGCATGCACCACCACTAGTGCCCCGGCAGGCAACGTTCGCCCCGTCGCGACGCCCGGCACGCACTCTCGCCGCACCGCCCGAAAGCCCAAGTACATCCAGTACGAGGACTTCCGGCCGGCACACCGAGAGCACGCACCGGACGCCGCTCCTTGACGGGCAAACGTCACCTGACGCGGCACTAGACGGCAGCGGCGAGGCCCACGCCGGGCTCCGCCCCCTCCCGAGCCACACCCCCAAGCCACGCCCGTCGGCACCCACCTGACGGTCCGACGGGCGTGTACGACTGCCGCCGGCCGGTCCCCCGCAAGGACCCGAGGCGAACTCCGACCTCACCCCTCCTGCACCCGTCCTCCCGGGCATCGTGACCGCCCGCCGAGAGCCGCCTCACCCGGCGCACGCCGGGCGGGGCGTCCGCGGCAGCCCTCGCTCCATCCCCTGATCACTCTTCCGTTGTCGGATCGAGTCAAGGAGCAACCATGGGCAAGAGAGACCGGTTCGCCCTCTCACGACGAAGCGGAGCACCGCCGTCGCGTCCCGCACGGGCCTCCGGCCACGCGTGGTCCTGGCGCCGCGCCGTCGTCCTGCTGTCCAGCGCCGCGCTGACCGTGGGGCTGGCCACGCTGCCGGCCGTGCAGGCGAACGCGCAGTCGCCCGCGGAGAACACCCAGGCCGCCGGCGCCGAAAGCCAGGTGAACGTCCTGGTCTTCCACGGACCGGCCGCCAAGCAGGACGACCCCGTCAAGAAGGCCACGGCGGCCATCGAGAGCCTCGGCGCGAAGAACGGGTTCACCGTCGTCGAGTCCGAGGACACAGGTGTGTTCACCGCCGCCGGCCTCGCCAAGTACCGAGGGGTGGTGTTCCTGTCGGCCGACGGCGTGACCCTCGACGCCGAGCAGGAGGCCGCGTTCCAGGCGTACATCAACAACGGCGGGGGCTTCGTCGGCGTCCACGACGCCGCCCGGGCCCAGTCCGACTCCTCCTGGTTCACCGGGCTGATCGGCACCCGCCCGGCCCTGGGCCTGCCCGACGCCGAGAAGGTCGTCGAGAGCGCGGTCAGCGACGACAACCCGCCGAACGAGACCAAGGACAAGCTGTTCGACGGCAAGGACGACACCAAGTGGCTGGCCCACGCGCCGACCGGCTGGGTCACCGTGAAGCTGGACAAGCCGGTCGCGGTGGTCAACTACGCGCTGACTTCCGCCAACGACTACCAGGGGCGGGACCCGAAGGACTGGAAGCTCCAGGGCTCGCAGGACGGCGCGAACTGGACGACCCTGGACACCCGGTCCGGCGAGACCTTCCCGTCGCGGTTCCAGACCAGGCAGTTCCAGTTCGCCAACACCGAGGCATACCAGCACTACCGCCTCGAGATCACCGCGAACAGCGGTGAATCGCTGACCCAGTTGGCGGAGCTGCGGCTGTTCGACGCCAACCCGACGCCTCCGCAGGAGTCCAAGGTCCAGCAGGCGGTCGTCGACGTGACGGACCGTCAGCACCCGGCCAACAAGGGCCTGCCGCTGAACTGGACCCGCTCCGACCAGTGGATCAACTGGGACCCCAACCCGATCGGCAAGGTCCACACCGTCGCCCAGGTCGAGGAGTGGAAGTACAAGCCGGGCGCCGGCGCCAACGGCGCGTTCCACCCGATCTCGTGGTGCCGGGACTACGACGGCGGCCGGTCCTTCTACACCGGCATGGGCCGCACCGAGGAGAGCTACACCACCGACACGAAGTTCCAGAGCCACCTCCTCGGCGCCATCCAGTGGACCACCGGCATGGTCCGCGGCGACTGCCAGGCGACCATCGCGTCCAACTACAAGACCGAGCGGCTCACCGCCCAGAACCAGGCGGGGCAGCTCGACCAGATCGGTGAGCCGCACGGCCTCACCATGGCCCCCGACGGCAAGGCCTTCTACATCGGCAAGGCCGCCTGCCCGTCCGGCCCGATCGTCTCCTGGGACGACCCCAAGGTCGGTCTCGGCTGCGGCACCATCCACCAGTGGGACCCCAAGACCAAGAAGGTCAAGCTGCTCACCACGCTCGACGTGATGGGCAACCGGGGCAGCGGCGACGAACTGGTCAAGAACGAGGAAGGCCTGGTCGGCATCACCCTCGACCCGAAGTTCGAGCAGAACGGGTGGATCTACATCTACTGGATGCCGCACGAGTCGATCGACCGCGACAAGCGGATCGGCCAGCGGACGGTCTCCCGGCTGACGTACGACTTCGCGTCCGAGTCCATCGACCAGGGCACCCGCAAGGACCTGCTGCACTGGGACGCCCAGATCCACAGCTGCTGCCACGCCGGCGGCGGCATGTCCTTCGACAAGGACGGCAACCTGTACATCGGCTCCGGCGACAACAACTCCTCCGGCGGATCCGACGGTTACTCCGGGAACAACTGGACGCAGGACTACAAGGGCGTCTCGTTCCAGGACGCGCGCCGCACCTCCGGCAACACCAACGACCTCAACGGCAAGATCATCCGTATCCACCCCGAGGCCGACGGCACCTACACCATTCCCCAGGGCAACCTCTTCGCGCCGGGCACGGACAAGACCCGCCCGGAGATCTACGTGATGGGTGTCCGCAACATCGCGCGGCTCTCCGTCGACCCGGTGCACAACTGGCTGAACGCCGGCTGGGTCGGTCCGGACGCGGGAGCCTCCAGCCCGGACCTCGGCCCGGCCAAGTACGAGACGGCCACGGTCATCACCTCCGCGGGCAACCAGGGCTGGCCGTACTGCATGGGCAACCGGCAGCCGTACCGCGACCGCAGCAGCACCGACGCCAAGGTCCTCACCGGCTGGTACGACTGCGACCACCTGAAGAACGAGTCGCCGCGCAACACCGGCCTGGTGGACATCCCGCCGGCCCGCGACAACATGATCTGGTACTCGCCCCAGGGCGGCGGACCGGTCTTCCCCGAGCGCGCCGACGGCAGCGGCGTCCCCAGCTACGTCGACAGCGAGGCCACCTACACCCAGCCGTACCTCAAGGGCGGCGGCCAGGCCGTCATGTCCGGTCCGACCTACCACCGCTCCCAGGTGGACACCAAGAGCGGCGTCGCCTGGCCGGCGTACTGGGAGGACAAGTGGTTCATCGGTGACGAGTCCAACGCCAACAACCGGGTCGCGGTGACCGTCGACCCCGACCACGTCAAGGACCAGGGCGCGCCGGCCTTCGGTGAGGACCTGCGCAGCATCATCGCGCCGGGCGGCGGCGCCACCCAGGTGCAGAGCTGGATGGACGCCAAGTTCGGTCCCGACGGCGCCCTGTACATGCTCGACTACGCGAACGGCTTCTTCAGCCTGGACAACAACCAGAAGCTCGTCCGCATCACCTACCAGGGCGGCCCGGCCACCCCGAAGCCCCAGGACGCGGGGGCGCGGGTCATCACCCAGAGCGAGCCGAAGACGGTGGCGTTCTCCAGCGCCAGGACCGGTGGTGTGGCCTGGGAGTGGGACTTCGGCGACGGCAGCAAGCCCTCGCACGAGGCCGACCCCACGCACACGTACGCCGACTACGGCACGTACCACGCGAAGCTGACGGTCACCTACGCCGACGGCGAGAAGGCCACCGCGACGTTCGACGCCAAGGCAGGCTGCCCCGCTCCCGACGCCCGGCCGACCGTCCATCTGCTGGACACTGACACGGGCGTGACCAACCACCGGGCCGGCGGCGGCTGCACCGTCAACGACCTGATCGACGACGAGGCCTCCTGGCCGAACCACGGGGGATTCGTCAGCCACGTCAACGCCGTGGTCAACGACCTCCGCAAGGAGGGTGTGCTCGACAACCGCGAGGCGTCGGCGATCAGCAAGGCGGCGGCGCAGAGCGAGATCGGCAAGGTCGCCGGGTACAAGTCCGTCTTCGACGGGACCGCGGCGAGTCTGGCCGACTGGCGGCAGGCGGGCGCGGGCACGTTCTCGCTCCAGCCGGACGGCACCCTGCGCAGTTCCGGCGGCATGGGCATGCTGTGGTACGCCAAGCAGGAGTGGAAGGACTTCTCGGTCAGGCTCCAGTTCCGGGACGTGGCTCCGGGTACCGCCAACGCCAACAGCGGGGTCTTCATCCGGTTCCCGGACCCGAGGACGCCGCTGGCCGACCGCCCGGACGGCAGTTGCGGCACGGTCGGCTCGGCCCGCACCGCCCCCGAGTGGGTCGCGATCTACTGCGGCCAGGAGATCCAGATCTACGACGGGGCCACGGGTGAGGTCCAGAAGACCGGTTCCGTCTACAACTTCAAGCCGGTGAACCTGGACAAGGCGGGGGTGACCCCGAAGGGCCAGTGGAACGACTACGAGGTGCGTGCGGTCGGACAGCACTACACGATCATCCGCAACGGCGTGGTGATCAACGAGTTCGACAACACGCCCGGCAAGTCGTCGTCCCGTGCGGGTGACCCGCCCACGGACCTGCGTCAGTTCCTCAGCGGGTACGTGGGGCTCCAGAACCACAGCGACACCGATCTGATCGAGTTCCGCAACATCCGGGTACGGAGTCTGTAGCCGGACAACGACGGGAGCCGGGCCCGGGGCGGACGCCCCGGGCCCGGCTTCTCGCCGCTCGGCCGGCCGGCTCGAAGAGTGCGGGCGGTCAGCCCGGTCGGGTCTCCAGCCACTGAAGGACGTCGGGGGTCACGGGGTCGGTGATGTCGGCGAACTCCTCGTGCTTCTTCAGGAACTTGGCCACGTACGGGCAGACGGGCACGATCCGCTTCCCGGACGCGCGTACGTCGGTGAGCGCCTCCTGGACCAGCCGGGCGGCCAGGCCCTGTCCGGCGAAGGCCTCGCCGACCTCGGTGTGGTAGAAGACGCGCTGTTCACCGCGGTCGCGGTAGGCGGTCAGTCCGGCGCGCTCGCCGTCGACCAGGATCTCGTAGCGGTGCTTGGCGTCCGCCCGCCGGACGGTCGCGGCGGTGGAGGACCGGCTCATCGGGTTACCTCTCGGACGGGGTCGGTGACACGTCGGACGGATCAGCGCCTCGGCGGATCAGCGGCGCGGTGGGTTCCGGCGCGGCCTGATGACGGCGTTCGGCAGCGCGGGGGCGGGAAGCCGGTCTCCCGGATACCCCTCGACGGCGCCGAAGCGGTCGGAGGAGTTCTGCCAGTCGTCCCGGGCCTTGGCGATGTCCTCGTGGCTGCGCCCGATGAAGTTCCACCACATGACGATCTCCTCCTCGAACGGGGTTCCGCCGAGCAGGACCGTCCGCGCGATGCCGTCCGACTCGTTGGTCAGCGTCAGCGCGTCGGCGCCCGGGTGGGCGTAGCCCAGTTCCGCGGGGCCCACCAGGGTGCCGGCCAGACGCACCTCTCCCTGGTCGACCAGGAGGCCGTGCTCGAAGCCGGGGTCCACGGCGAGCGTGAGGGACGCGCGCGGCTGGAGGACGATCTCGGCGCCGAGCAGCGGCGTGAAGGTCCGCACCGGGGAGGCGTGGCCCGCCAGGGAACCCAGGAAGACCCTGATCTCGGCCCCGTCGATCCGCGCGGGCTCGGGTACGTGGTGCTGGAAGTCGCGCGCGGTGTCACGGTGCTCCTCCGGCAGCGCCACCCACAGCTGGACGCCGTGCAGGACGGTGGTCCGCGGGGTGGAGACCTCGGAGTGGCAGATGCCGTACCCGCCGGTCATGAGGTTCAGTTCGCCGGGCCGTACGTAGGCGTGGCTGCCCAGGCTGTCCCGGTGCTCGATCTCCCCGCTGAACAGCCAGCTCACCGTCTGGAGCCCGGTGTGCGGATGCGGGGCGACGTCCATGCCGCCCGTCAGCGAGACGTCGTCGGGGCCGTAGTGGTCGGCGAAGCACCAGGCGCCGATCAGGGTCCGCGCGCGCTGCGGCAGGGTCCGCCGCACGGTCATCGCCCGGGGGCCGCCGAGAGGCACGTCCCGCGCGGTCAGGACGTCGACCCGGGCCGCCTCGGCCGCGGCCTCGCCGTCGGCCGGCCCTCCGCACCGCACTTCCATGGGGTTCGTCTCGGCGTTGCTCACCGTGGACCGCCTCCCTCAAGAATCGTTTTACATTCAACCATCGTGTCGCGATAATAGGTCGCCGGCACCGGCAGGTACACACGACACGGCAAGGGAGCCGGACAGGCCCCGGAGGAGTCCCAGGTTGAGCACCCACACGACGGAGTCCGCGGACCGGCGGATCTTCATCGACAAGCAGCATCCCACCGCCTATCGCTCGCTGGTGCAGACCGCGGAAGCGGTCCGTGAGGTCGCCGCCGGGGCGGGGCTCGACCGGACACTCGTGGAGCTGGTCAACCTGCGCGTGTCGCAGATCAACGGCTGCGCCTACTGCCTCAACGTACACACCAGGGCGGCCGTGCGGGCGGGCGAGACCACGCAGCGGCTCGGAGTGCTCCCGGCCTGGCGGGACACCGAGCTGTTCACCCCCGACGAGCGCGCGGCGCTCGCGCTGGCCGAGGCGACCACCGATCCCGGCGACGCGGCCCTCCAGGAGACCGCGTACGAGACCGCTCGCGACGTGCTCACCGACGACCAGATCTCCGCGGTGATCTGGGTGGCGGTCACGATCAACGCGTTCAACCGGATCTCGATCATGAGCAAGCACCCGGTGCGGCCGCAGTAGGCGGTCCCCGGCCGCGGCGGCTCAGCGCTGCCGCAGGTATTCCGCGCCCAGCGCCCGCAACCGGTCGTGGACCCCGGTGTAGGCGCGGGCGCCGCCCAGGATCCGCTTGGGCAGCTTGGCGACCATCGTGTACTGGGTGTCACAGACGTTCGCCGCCGGTGCCAGACCGGCCTGGCTGACCAGCTGGTAGGCGTCCAGCCGGTCGAGCCCCAGCAGGTCCGCCGTCCACTGCACCAGATCGTGCTGACTGATACGGAAGGCGTCCTCCAGTGGGCGCGCGTGCCCCGTGCTCAGCAGGAAGTCGTCGTTCTCCAGCCGTGGCACGGCGGGCGCACCGCCCTTGACGAGATCCACGGCCACGACCGTGTTCATGGCGGTCTCCACCGCCGTCCCGCACACCTCGCCCTCGCCCTGCCGGGCGTGGCCGTCCCCGACGGCGAGCATCGCGCCCTCGACGTTGACCCCGAAGTACACGGTGGTTCCGGCGCGCAGCTCGGGCGTGTCCATGTTGCCGCCGTGCACACCCGGCGAGATGGACATCAGCCGTTCGCCCGCGGCGGGGGCGACGCCGACCGTGCCGTGCATCGGATCCAGGGGCAGGTCCACCGCGAAGTCGCCATGGCGGGCCTCGAACCGGCAGGTGCCGGCCTTGGCGTCGATGGCGTAGAGCCAGACCCGCTCCTCCAGCGCCGGATGCAGCATGGCGGTGGTGTGCGTGGCGGTCAGCGCTCCGAAGTGCGGGAAGGTGCTGGACACGCCCCAGTCACGGGCCGGGGAGATGTCCACGAAGTGCACCGCCAGCGCGTCGCCGGGTTCGGCGCCGGCGACGGCGATGGGACCGGTGACCGGGTTCAGGTAGGGGAAGGCGCACACCTGGCTGGGCAGGTCGGCCGCCCCGCGCACCCGGCCGCCGAAGCAGTCCTCGGTGGTCAGCTCCACGATGCTGCCGGGTGGCACCGTCACGACGGGCGACCCGCCGCCGAAGGAGTAGGCGTACCGGTCCGGGTCCGCGGGGATGCTGATCACCTGGGCGAGCGAGTTCAATGCGCCTCCTTGGCTGCGAGGGAGTACGGGATGCGGCATGCGTGTGCGGTGTCTATCCGCTGCGCGGCGGGGTCGCGGCCTGCTCGTCCGCGGACTCCATGGCGGCAAGCCGCGGTCGGCGGCCGGTCAGCAGCAGCCCGGCCAGCACCACCGCGCCGATGCCCAGCCAGACGAACCCCAGTCGCTGCGCGGCGATGTCGGCGTTCACCACGACGTACGCCAGGATGGCGAAGCCGATGGCGGGTGCGATCAGATGCCGCCAGTAGTCACGGCTGCGCCGGCGGATCAGGTAGTGGACGACCACGGACACGTGCAGGACCAGGAAGGTCGTCAGCGCACCGAAGTTGATCAGCGTGCTCAGCAGAGTCACGCCGTCGTCGCGGGAGTTCATGTAGAGGCCCAGCACCACGGAGACGGCGGCCGTGAGCAGGGTCGCGTTGACCGGAACCCGGTGCCGCGGGTGAACCCTGGCCAGGAAAGAGGGCAGTTGCCGGTCCCGTGCCATCGCGTACAGCAGGCGGGAGGTGGCGGCCTGGGCCACCAGCGAGTTGGCGAAGCCCCAGGCCACGGCGGTGGCCGCGGCGGTCAGGGTGGCCAGCCACTGGCCGGAGGCCGCACGGGCCGCGTCGTAGAAGGCGGTGCCGTCGGGGTCGCCGTGGTCGATGAGCTTGTCCGGGTCGGGCACCAGCAGGGAGGCCAGCCAGGTCTGCACGATGAACAGGACGCCGGCCAGCAGCAGCGCCGCCACCATGGAGCGACCGATGGCGCGGGCGGAGTCCTTGTTCTCCTCGGCCAGCATCGAGATGCCGTCGAAGCCGAGGAAGCTCAGCACGGCGATGGAGACGGCGCCGAAGACGAGCCCCCAGGAGAAGGTCCCGCCGTTGTAGACCGCGGTGAAGTCAAAACCGCGGCCCTTGCCCTGGGCGAGCGCGATCACGCCGATCACCACGAAGACGGCCAGCACGACGAGTTCGGCCAGCAGCATCACCTTGTTGACCCGCGCGGTCATCCGGATGCCCGTGTAGTTGACCGCGGTGTTGAGCACCACGAAACCCAGCAGCCACAGCCATACCGGGACGGCCGGGACCAGCGAGTTCATGGCGATCGAGGCGATCAGGTACAGCAGTCCGGGCACCAGCACGTAGTCGAGCAGGATCATCCAGCCGGAGAGGAACCCGACGGGTGCCGCGATGCCCCGTCCGGCATAGGCGTAGACCGAGCCGGCCATGGGGAACGCCCGGGCCATCTGCGCGTACGACAGCGCCGTGAACATCATCGCCACCATGCCGATGGCGTAGGTCAGGGCGACCATGCCGCCGGAGCCCTGGAAGACGCTGCCGAAGATGCCGAAGGGCGCGATGGGCACCATGAAGACCAGGCCGTAGACCAGCAGGTCCCGGAAGGTCAGGGAGCGGTGGAGTTCTTGCCGGTAGCCGTAGTCCTGGAGCGAGTCGGGAGGCGGATGTTCGGTCATCGCGTTCTCCTCACTGCCGGGTGCCAGAACCGCGGAGGAGAGCGTAGGGCCAGTCGGTTCCCGACGGAAGCGTTCTGACCTCCTACGAATGACAGCGGCGGTCAGCGGGTTGCCGCGTGCGGCGCGGCCATGAGCTTGTCCACGGCCGCCGCGACCGCCTCGGGGTCGGAGATCATCGTCAGGTGCCGGGCGCCCGGGATGAGGGTCGGCGGTGGTGCGCCGATGCGCTGGGCGGTCTGCTGCGGCGTCTGCCGGGTGAACACGTCGTCCTGTGCACCGAAGACCACGGCCTTGGGCAGGTCCAGCCCGGCGAGCCGCGCCACCCGGTCGGCGGGCAGGCCCGGCACGCCTTCGGCGAGCATGCTCCACAGCGCGCCCTCCGCGCCGGGCACTTGGAGCGGGCGTCGCCACTGCTCCACACCGGCGGCGTCCAGGGGCGGGCAGGCAGGCCCGCACTGCGCGTCGTACAGCCTTCGGATCAAGCCGTCGTAGCCGAGTCCGATCCGCAGGAGGCTGGTGCGGTAGGGGTCGATCAGCACGTACTTGAAGGCCGACGGTGGACCGGCGCCCGTGTCGAGGGCGTCGCCGTCGAGCAGCATCACACCGCCCGTCCGGCCGGGAGCGCGCAGCGCGGCCTCCGTGACCACGGCGGCTCCGCTGGAGTGCCCCACCAGCAGCGGGCGCTCACCGGGGCCTCCGAGGTCCATGGCATCGAGGAACCCCAGCAGTTGACGGGTGAAATGGTCGACGGTGTACGGGCCGCGGTGCTCGCTGTACCCGTCGCCGGTCAGGTCGAGCGCGTACACCCGGTGGTGGCGGGCAAGCAACGGGGCCAGCCGCGACCAGGTGTCGACGGACTCGAAGGCGCCGTGCACCAGGACGACCGGCGAGCCCGTCGCACCCCAGGTCTGGTAACGCGTCCGGACGTCCCCGGCCTGGACGTACCTGAGCCCCGGCGGGGGCGCGGCGCGCCCGGCGGTGAAGCCGTTGTACGCGAACGAGGCCACGGTGGTGACCACCAAGGCGACGACGCAGCCCAGCGCGACGCGCCGCAACCACCGCCGCGGCCGTGAACGGCGCGGCCGAGCCGCGGGATCGGCGGGGGGCGTTGGCGCGGTGGACGCCGGTGGGGCATCACCGACTCCGCTGAGATCAGCTGTCACACGCCACAGGATCGCCCACGGCAGGACCGCTGTCCTCCCTCGGGGGGAGGCATGACGACTGCTCCGCCGGACGTACACATCCTCGATGACCAGCGGGGTGCGGGGCCGGCGGGAGCCGGCCCCTGCCTCGCGTTCAGCAGCCGGAGTCGGCGATGACGAAGTAGCCGGGGGAGGTCTCCTTCAGGGTGTGGGTGATGGCGACGTTGTACAGGCCCATGTTCTGGTCGGAGCCGTTGGCGTACGTGTAGCCGAGGCTCTGGTGGGCGCGACCGGCCGCGACCTGGTTGTAGTTGTTGGCGGTGTAGCACTTGGGCGCGGCGCCGGTCGTGGTCGCCGTGACCGGTGCGGAGGAGGCGCCGACGACTCCGGTGGAGTCGACCGCGGTGACGGTGTAGCGGTAGGAGGTGCCGGCGGACAGGCCGGTGTCGGTGTACGAGGTGCCCGTCGGAGAGCCGACCTTGGTGCCGTCGCGGTAGACGTGGTACGAGGCGGCACCGCTGACGGCGGTCCAGGACAGCGATGCGCCGGTGTCGGTGGTGCCGGTGACCGCCACTCCGGACGGCGCGGGCAGGGCGCCGCTGCCGGGGCCGCTGCCGTCGTCGCCACCGGACCCGTCCAGACCCCAGAACGTCGCGGTGTGGTAGCTGGAGCAGATGGCGTTGAGGTAGTAGGCCCCGGTGCTGCCGCACTGGTCGGCGCCCGAACCGGGGTTCACGGCGAGGCCGTGGCCCATGCCGGAGACCGAGAAGAGGGCGACGGCGGGCTTGCCGGCGGAGTCGTTGTAGATGCTCTCGGTGGTTCCGCCGGTCAGGTTCAGGGTGCTGGAGGCCGTCTGGCCGATGCCCCAGACGTCGGTCCACTGGTCACGCAGCTCGGTGCCGTTGACCGGGGCGACGGTGGTGTCGGAGGTTCCCTGCCAGATCGCGACCCGCGGCCACGGACCGGTGTACCCCGGGTAGGAGTTGCGCACCTTGTCGCCCCACTGCTTCGGGGTGAGGTTCTGGTTGCTGTACTGGCAGCCGGAGGCGGCGGCCTGTGTGGTGGCGCACTGTGCGGGGAGTCCGGAGTCGATGGCGCCGCCGGCGAACACGTCGGGGTAGTCGGCGAGCAGGTCGGCGGCCATGCCGCCGCCGGCGGACAGGCCGGTCACGAAGATCCGGCCGCGGTCCGAGCCGTACTGTGCCGCGGCGGTGTCGACCATCTGCGCGACCGAGGCCGCCTCGCCCTTGCCACGGGTGTCCTTGGCGGGGTCGAACCAGCTGAAGCAGGACAGGAGGTTGTTGGCCGCGCTGGTCTGCGGGTAGACCACGGCGAAGCCCCACTGGTCGGCGAACTTCTGCCAGCCGGAGTGCGCGTGGTAGTCGCTCGCCGACTGGCTGCAGCCGTGCAGAGCCACGACCAGCGGCGCGTTCGCGGGGAGGTTCACGGGCGCGTACTCGTACATCGCGAGGTTGCCGGGGTTGGAGCCGAAGCTCGCGACCTGCTGGAGGGTACCGGCAGCCGCGGCGGTCGGGGCGAGCGGAGTGACAGCGGTCAGGGCCGCGGCCAGGGCGCCGATCGTGGCGGCGAGAACGCCGCGCCTGAGAAGTCCGCGTATCGAGCAGTGCATGGAGGGCCTCCAGTCGGTGGCGGTGGGGGGAACAGGAGTGCGGACGAGACGCGGTGCCCTGCGCTCTCATGTCGCGGGTCCGTACGTGTCCGCAGAGGTCCGACCGGTACGGCCCGGGGGTGCGCCGGTCGGCCGACATGCGGGGCAGCCGTGTCCTGACGGGCCGTCGTGCGGCTGTGCCGAGTGCGGCTCACGGCTGGGAGGCCTCCTTGTGGCCGGTGGCGACGCGGGAGGCGCGCGCGGCGCGCAGCCGCGCGGGCAGCCGTACGACGCCGCCGGGCAGCAGGTAGATCACCGCGACGAACAGCGCGCCGAGCAGGAACAACGGCTGGGAGAGCGGCACCCGGACCACGGCGGGCAGACCGGCGACCGCGCCGGAGTCGGCCAGGTCGCCGAGCCGGTGGTCGGCCCAGGTGTAGAGGATGCCGCCGAGCAGAGG
The DNA here is from genome assembly GCF_052663305.1 of Streptomyces cyslabdanicus. NCBI lineage: Bacteria > Bacillati > Actinomycetota > Actinomycetes > Kitasatosporales > Streptomycetaceae > Streptomyces > Streptomyces cyslabdanicus. Next base: position 71,428 of record NZ_JBQRUW010000012.1, on the reverse strand, counting down.
GCCCCAGCGGGTGCCGGAGCCGCCGAGCACCACCATCACCAGGAGGGACAGGGTGAAGTCGGAGGTGGTGGTCTGCGGGGTGGCGCCGCCGGTCAGCAGGAGGTAGACGATGCCTCCGAGCGCGGCCAGGCCGCCGGCCAGTACGAACGCGGCCAGTTTGAAGCCGTACGGCCGCAGCCCCAGCACCTCCACGCGGCGTTCGTTCTCCTTGATGCCCTCCCAGACCCGGCCGATGGGTGAACGGACCGCCCACTGGACGGCGCACACCACCACGACGAGGTAGGCGAGCGCGAGCCAGTACAGGTTGGCGGTGTGTTCGATGCCGACCAGCGAGGCGGGCAGCTGGTCGGTGGGGGCGGCCCTGCCCTCCTCGCCGCCGGTGACGCCACCCGGGTCGCGCTGCACGAGGATCGACCCGGCCTGTGCGAAGGCGAGGGTGACCATGGAGAACCCGATGCCGCTCACGCGCAGGCTGACCGCGCCCAGCAGGGCGGACAGCGCGACTCCGGAGAGCAGGCCGAGCAGCGCGGAGACGGCGAACGGCAGGCCCGCCTCCAGCATGATCGTGTTGGTGACGTACGTGCCCGCGGCGAAGTAGAGCGCGTGGCCGAAGGACAGCAGGCCGGTGCGGCCGAGCAGCAGGTCGTATCCGGTGGCCAGGGCCCCGAAGAGCAGGCACAGGGCGAGCAGTTGGAGGTTGCCTGGGCTGCCGATCGGGCCGTCGAGCAGGCCCGGCAGGGGCAGCGCGCTGTAGGGGACGGTGAAGAGCACCACCAGCAGCGGGGCCGGCCACCAGCGGGCGGCGCGGCGCAGCTGCCCGGCGCGGGCCGCGCGGGGGTGGTCCGCCGTGCGGGCCTGGCCGCGCGGCTGGGTGGCGGTGGTCATGCGAGCCTCCCGGTGAGCCCACGCGGCCGGACCAGCAGCAGGGCGGCGAGCAGGACGACGACGGCGAGGTCGCCGAGCCCGGCGGTGGTGTAGTAGTTGGCGAACTGCTGGACGAGGCCCACCGCGACCGAGGCCAGCGCCGCGCCGGTGAGCGAGCCCATGCCGCCCATCACGACGACCACGAAGGCGAAGATGAGCAGCGAGGTGCCCTGGGCCGGGTCGACCGAGCCGAAGTAGAGGCCGCCGAGCGCACCGCCCAGGGCCGCTGCCGCCCCGCCGATGGCGAAGACCAGGGTGAAGGCCTTGCGCACGTCGATGCCGAGCGCGGTGACCATGGCCCGGTCCTCGACGCCCGCGCGGACGACCAGACCGTGCCGGGTGCGGCCCAGGAACAGGTGGAGTGCGGCCAGCACCGCCACGGCGGCGGCGATCAGCACCAGGCGGTTGAGCGGCACCTCGGCGCCCAGCAGCCCGAAGGTGCCGGACAGCGCCTCGGGTCCGGGAAAGGGCCGGGCGTCGGCTCCCCAGATCGCGGACAGCAGCGCCGGTACGGCCAGGCCCACACCGACGGTGGCGAGGATCTGCTCTCGGGGGCGGGTGTAGAGCGGGCGGATGACGGCGAGTTCGAGCAGCACCGCGGCGGCGGTGCCCACCGCCGTGCCGAAGACGACCGCGAGGGCGAAGCCGGCGCCCCCTGATCCGGCGCCGGGCAGGTGACCGGAGGCGGCCCACCAGGTGGCGTACGCGCCGATGGACATCAGGGCGCCGTGCGCGAAGTTGAGCACGTCCATCAGCCCGAAGATCAGCGAGAGACCGGAGGCGACCAGGAAGTACAGCGCGCCCAGGCCGAGTCCGGTGAGGGTGAGCAGAACGACGGTGGACATCAGGCGTCTGCCTCCGCGGTCGGGGCGGCGGGGTGGGCCGCGGTGCGGGCGGGTGTGCCGGGGGACGCACCGTCGGGTGTGCCGGCGGACGGGGTGCCGGTGCCCCCGTGACGCGCCCGCCCGACGCCGAGCAGCCGGCGGGCCGCGTCGGCGTCGGCGAGCAGTTCGGCTGCGGGGCCCTGGTGCGCGGTGCGGCCGTCGGCGAGTACGGCGCAGTGCCGGGCGAGGCGGCGCACCACGGCGAGGTTCTGCTCCACCAGCAGGACGGGCACCGCCTCGGCGGCGCGCTCCAGCACCCTGGCGACCTCGGTGACGACCTTGGGTGCCAGGCCCTTGGTCGACTCGTCGGCGATGATCAGCCGGTTGCCGTTGAGCAGGGTGCGGGCGATGGCGACCATCTGCTGCTGGCCGCCGGACAGGGTGCCGGCGGCCTGCCGGGCGCGCTGCCTGAGCTCCGGGAAGAGTTCGTACACCAGGTCGTACGCCGGTTCGCCGGCGCCGGGACGCTCGGCCAGCCGGAGGTTCTCGGCCACGGTGAGGGCGGCGAAGACACCCCGGTCCTCGGGGGCGTAGCCGACGCCGCGGCGGACCAGGGCGTGGGTGGCCAGGCGTACCGTCTCCTCGCCGCCCAGCAGCACGCTGCCGGTGCGGGGGACGAGGCCGAGGATGCCGCGCACGGTGGTGGTCTTCCCGGCGCCGTTGCGGCCCAGCAGGGCGGTGGTGCCGGAGGCGGCGACCTCGAGGTCGACGCCGTGCAGGATGTGCCGGCCGCCGATGACGACCTTCAGGTCACGCACCGTCAGCAGGGGATCGGGCAGGGTGCTCACAGCTCCTCCCCCAGGTAGGCCTGCTGAACAGTGGCGTCGGCCATGACGGCCCCCGGGGTGTCCAGGGCCAGCAGCGTGCCGTGGTGCATCACGGCGAGCCGGTCGGCCAGGCCCAGGAGCACGTCCATGTGGTGCTCGACCATGAGCACGGTGCGGCCCTCTTCGCGGTGCAGCGAGCGGATGAGCTCGGTCAGTGCGGGCACCTCCTCGGCGCTCACCCCCGCCATCGGTTCGTCCAGCAGCATCAGCCGGGGATCGCCGACGAGCAGAACGGCGAGTTCGAGCTTGCGCTTCTCTCCGTGCGAGAGGGAGTCGGCGCAGGTGTCGGCGCGGTGTGCGAGCTCGGTGCGCTCCAGTACCCGGGCGACCTGCTCCGGGTAGCTGTCGGCGCGACGCCAGACCCGGTAGGAGCCGCCGCCGGCGGCCTGGGCCGCCAGCCGTACATGGTCGGCGACCGTCATGCCCGGCCACAGACTGGAGGTCTGGAAGGTGCGCCCGAGTCCGCGCCGGGCCCGTGCGTGGGCGGCCTCGGCGGTGACGTCGGCACCGTCGAGCCCGATCGTGCCCCGGGAGGCCCGGGTGATCCCGCTGACCAGGTTGAACAGGGATGTCTTGCCCGCGCCGTTGGGGCCGATGAAGGCCAGGAACTCGCCTTCGTGGACGTCGAAGGAGACGGAGTCGACGATGGTCGCGCCGCCGACCGTCCAGCCGATGTCACGCAGCCGGAGGACCGGGGTCGGGGAGGTTCTGGGCCCCCCGACCCCTGGACCCCGCACGGCGCTCGGTCGCGTCGTGTCCGAGGAGGTCATGTCGTCAGCCCGCCGCGTTCACCGGGGGCGCGACCGCCGCCATCGGGATGCTGTCGATCAGCTCGGGCCGGGCGGCGCTGCCGGTCCCCTTCAGCCTGGCCGTGAACATCGGCTGCAGCAGGGCGTGGTCCTCGGCGCGGATCTGCTCCTTGCCCTTGGGCCCGTCGAAGCTCCAGCCCTCCAGCGCCTTGACCATGGCGTCGGTGTCGGTGGCGCTGCCGGATTCGATCGCGTGCACGATCATCTGTGCGGCGGTGAAGCCGTCGGGGCTGAACAGGTCGGGGGTGCCGCCGTCCTTGTTGATGCCGTCGAGCATCGCCTTCTCCACCGGGTTGTCGCCGCCGGCGCCCGGGAAGTAGTGCGCGAGGAAGGAGACCTTGGAGCCCGCCTTGCCGAAGATCGGGTACGAGGCGGTCCCGGCCAGTCCGGTGACGACCTTGCCGGCGTCCAGTACACCCTGCTGGTCCAGGGCGGTCCACAGGGCGGGGGCGGTGGCGCCGGCCCACGCGACGAACACCAGGTCCGGCTTGGCGGCCCTGGTCTGGCGGGCGAAGGGGGTGAGGTCGGTGGCGCTCGGCGGGGCCAGCACGGAGTCGACCTTCGCGCCCTTCCCGCCCAGGACGGCCTTCACCGCGGCCACATTGGCCTGCCCGAACGCGGAGTTCTGGGCGAGCACGGTGACCTTCTTGCCCTTGGCGTCGCCGAGGAGCGTGCCGGCGGCGAGGATGTCCTGGTAGGACTGCCGTCCGGAGCGGAAGGTGTAGCCGTTGACGCCGGTGACCGCGTCGGTGGCGGCGGGGCCGGCGACGTACAGCACCTTGTTCTGCGCGGCCAGCGGTGCCATCTGCAGGGCCACACCGGAGTCCGTGGTGCCGGTAATGATCTTGTAACCCTTGCCGACGAGGGTCTTGGTGGCGGCGACGGCCTTCGCCGGGTCGCCCGCGTCGTCCTGCTCGGTGACCTCGATCGGGTGGCCGCCTGCCTTGTTGGTCCCGTGCGTGGCGTAGGCCAGGCCCGCCTTGAAGCCCTCCTCGTACTGTTTGCCGTAGGCGGCGAGCAGTCCGCTGCGGGAGTAGACGAGGCCCACCTTCACGGGAGCGGAGTCCTTGCTGCCGGAGCTGGAGGACGCGGTGCCGGCGGTGCCCGCCGCGGAGCAGCCCGTGACCAGGGCCCCGATGGCGATCAGGGTGAGTGCGCGGACGGTTCTGCTTCTGACGGTGTCCATGACGCTGGGACGCATGATGACCGGCTCCTGACGGTGTGTCGCCCGCCCGCCATCGCCGGGCGCCGTCTTCTGCTGAGAACGGCGCTCGTAGGCGCGGTGGCGGAATCGCGGTGATGAGTTGCCGGAACGATAGGAGCGCCACGGCCCGTATGACATGTGGTCAACCACCGCTCCTGGGCGGCCAGGCATGTCCTCGGCGCACATGGTCGAAGCGCCGCGGGCGCCCGCCCACGATCCGCTCCCTCCGCGCACTGATCCTGTGCCCGGACCCACGAGAGCCCCCCAGTCGAGCGCTCCCGTTCATCGCACGTCCGCCGCGATGTTGAAAACTGTCGCGAAAAAGGGTGATATGCGGCTTCGGCTTAATCGGATCGCGACCTGACCAGCCTTGACGTGCCACACGGGCAGTTGAAATCGTCAGCAGCGGCGCTGCTGGATCATGCGGCTGCCTTGAACTGGCTTACTCCCACACGAGGTTGTCGCTTCATGTCCGGCGCTCTGCTCACTCCTGCTTCACCCACTCGTGCCGCTTGGTCAGCACACCCCAGGCTCGTACACCAAAGCAGTTTCGCGCCAATCATTTTCTGACCCCCGAGGATCCGCACGTCCTGTCCGAGCGCTCGTGACCCGGTGCCCGGTCAACCCGGCCAAGTGTCCAGCCACTCACTGGATTTGCGGGCCGATACGCTCCACATCACGAAAGGCCGGCTCACAGTGCTGCGTTACATCGCCCGCAAAGCAGTCGGCTGGTTTTTGATGATCGCCATCGCGACCAACCTCACGTATTTCCTCGCTAACGCATTCCTCAAGCCTGCGTCGAACTACACCGCGTTGCGACCGCCTCGAACTCCAGCCCAGATCAACCATTCGCTGGCGCTTTACAATCTCAATCCGGACAAACCGATCATCGATCGGTGGTGGCACTGGATATCCCAGATCGTGACTCACTTCGACTGGGGCCAGTCGCCGACCGGAGGCAGCGTCAACGACCAGGTCGCCTATCGGATTTTCGTCAGCGGCCAGCTCGTCCTGGGCGCGACGATCCTGTCCATCGTCATCGGCGTCGGGCTGGGCGTCTACACCGCGTCGCGCCAGTACAAGGCCGCCGACCGGGTGTGGCAGGGGATCTCCGTCCTCTCCTTCAACACGCCCTCCGCGGTGGCCTCCCTTGCGGTGGTGCTCGCGGCCATCGCGCTGAACCAGGCCCTGGGCAGCACGCTGCTGCCTGTCGCCGGAGCGCAGAGCCCCGACGTCGCCGGGTTCTGGCCGGTCTTCGGGTCCAGGGCGACGCACGCGATCCTGCCCACAATCTCGCTCACGTTCATCTCCTACGCCGGATACCACCTGTTGCAGCGATCGCTGCTGCTGGATCACATCAACTCCGACTACGTCCGTACCGCACGGGCCAAGGGGTTGACGCGAAAGCAGGCCATCTACCGGCACGGGCTGCGGACCTCGATCATCCCCGTCGCCACTCAGGTCGCGTTCGCGATGCCGGCGCTGTTCACCGGCGCGGTGATCACGGAGACGGTCTTCGCCTGGCACGGAATGGGTGAGTACTTCACCAAGACCATCAGCACGAACGACGTGCACGGCGTCGTCGCTGTCGCAGCCTTCGGTGCCCTCATGACGGCCATCGGCGCGATTCTGGCCGACCTCGTCATCGTGGCCCTCGACCCCAGGATCAGGGTGAGCTGACGTGGCCATCAACATGCCCGGTGTCGGACCCGACGCCGCAGAGACGCACCCCGACGAGGCTGAAGCGCGCGAACTGGGGAAGGCCGGCCCCGGCGGCAAGCGCCTCTCCCCCTCCAGGCTCTACATGCGACGCTTCGCGCGCAACAAGCCGGCGCTCGGCGGTCTGGTCCTCTTCGCCCTCCTCGTGTTCTTCTCGGTGTTCGGCCGGTACCTGACCCACTGGGACCACATGGAGGCGGACTTCACCGCCCTCTCCGTGGCCCCCGGAGTCGACGGCCACCTGCTGGGCACCAACGGCGCGGGCAACGACGTCTACGCCCAGCTCGTGCACGGCCTCGGCAGATCGCTGATCATCGCCGTGGCGGTGTCGCTGCTGACCACCGCCATAGCCGGACTGTTCGGCACCACCGCCGCCTACTTCGGCGGCAAGGTCGAGCGGGCGATGCTCGGTGTTGTGCACTTCCTGCTCATCCTGCCCTCGTTCCTCATCATCGCCCTGGTCGGTACGCACTACCGCGGCGACTGGCAGGTTCTGGTCGTGGTCCTCACGCTGTTCGGCTGGATGCTCACAGCCCGGGTGATCTGGTCCCTGGCCACCTCCCTGCGGGAGCGCGAGTACGTGACGGCGGCCCGCTTCATGGGCGTCAGCCCGATGCGCACCATCGTCCGCCACCTGGTGCCGAACATCGGGTCCTTGCTCATCGTGACGTTCACCCTGGGTGTCGCCTCGACCGTGCAGGCCGAGACGGCGCTCTCCTTCATCGGTTTCGGCGTCAAGCAGCCCGACGTGTCGCTGGGTTCCATGCTCGCCGACGGGCAGAACACCCTGTCCACCGCTCCCTGGCTGTTCTACCTGCCCGCAGCCATGGTGGTGCTGCTCACCGTGGCGATGGCGCTGATCGGCGACGGTCTGCGGGACGCCCTCGACCCCACCTCGCAGTCTGGAGGCCGCGCATGATCGAGCAGCGCGCTGTCACGCCCACCGCCGACACACAGCAGCCCCTGCTGTCCGTGCGTGACCTGAAGGTGGCCTTCCCGTCGGAGGCAGGCCGGGTGGAAGCCGTCCGCGGCGTCTCCTTCGACCTGCACCGCGGCAAGACCCTGGGCATCGTGGGCGAATCGGGGTCGGGCAAGTCCGTCACGTCCATGGCCGTCATGGGGCTGCTGCCCGACTACGCCGCGGTCAGCGGCGAGATCATGCTCGGCGGGAAGAACGTCCTCGACCTCGACGACCGACAGATGTCGAAGGTGCGCGGTCAGCACATCGGCATGATCTTCCAGGACCCGCTCTCGTCGCTCACTCCGATCTTCAGCATCGGAGCCCAGATCGTCGAGGCCCTCCAGATCCACCAGGACATCTCGTCCGCGGCCGCCTGGAAACGGGCCGTCGAGCTGCTGGACCTGGTCGGCATCCCCAACCCCGACCGCCGCGCCAAGGGGTTCCCGCACGAGTTCTCGGGCGGTATGCGGCAGCGGGCCGTCATCGCCATGGCGATCGCGAACGACCCCGACCTGATCATCGCCGACGAGCCCACGACCGCTCTCGACGTCACCGTGCAGGCGCAGATCCTCGACGTCCTCAAGACCGCCCAGCGCGAGACCGGGGCCGCGGTCATCATGATCACCCACGACCTCGGGGTGGTGGCCGGCTCGGCCGACGACGTCATGGTGATGTACGCCGGTCGGCCGGTCGAGCGTGCCGGAGTGGACGAACTCTTCGCGCGACCGCGCATGCCGTACACCATCGGCCTGATGGGTGCGATTCCGCGCCTGGACGACCGCGCCAGAAACGCCCTGACCCCGGTCCCGGGAACTCCGCCGCTCCTGGTGGACCTTCCCGACGCCTGCCCCTTCGCGGCGCGTTGCCCCGTGGTGCAGGACGCCTGTCGGGAGGCCGAACCGCCCCTGCTGGCGGTCGCCGAGGGCGACACCGGCGAGGAGCACTCGGCCGCCTGCCGGCGTGCCGCGGAGATCGACGACGGCGCCATCGGCGGCCGGCCGATCTACCCCGTCCCGGTGGCCAGGGAGAACCGGGCCACGGCCGTCCCCCGCGAGGACCGGCCGAAGGTCCTGGAACTCTCCGGTGTCACCAAGACCTTCCCGCTCACCAAGGGTGGCCTGCTCAAACGCAAGGTGGGCACCGTCTTCGCCGTCAACGGCATCGACCTGGACATCCGCGAGGGAGAGACGCTCGGACTCGTCGGCGAGTCGGGGTGCGGCAAGACCACCACACTGCTGGAGATCATGGGGCTGAAGCCGCCCGAGCAGGGCAGCATCACCGTCTGCGGCCAGGACACGGCGGACCTGAAGCGGAAGCAGGACATCAGCTCCGTCCGCCGCAACATCCAGATGATGTTCCAGGACCCCATGGGGGCACTGGACCCCCGCATGACGGTCTTCGACATCCTCGCGGAACCCCTCCGCGCGGTCGGTGAACGTGACAAGAAGGTGCTCGCCACCCAGGTGGCGGAGCTCATGGAACTCGTGGGACTCGACCCCGAGCACCGCGACCGCTTCCCCGCGGCCTTCTCCGGCGGGCAGCGGCAGCGCATCGGCATCGCCCGGGCGCTCGCCACGAAGCCGCAGCTGCTCGTGCTCGACGAGCCGGTCTCGGCTCTCGACGTCTCGGTGCAGGCCGGCGTCATCAACCTGCTCAATGATCTCAAGGCCGAGCTGGGCCTGTCCTACCTCCTCGTCGCCCACGACCTGTCGGTGGTGCGCCACATCTCCGACCGCGTGGCGGTGATGTACCTGGGGCGGATCGTCGAGATCGGCACCACCGACTCCCTCTTCGACGACCCCAGGCACCCTTACACCAAGGCGCTCCTCTCCGCGATTCCCCTGCCCGATCCGGTCGCGGAACGCACCCGGGAACGAGTCCTGCTCAAGGGCGACCTTCCCAGTCCGACCGACGATCAGCCGGGTTGCCGGTTCGTCACCAGGTGTCCGCTGCACTTGACGCTGTCGGAGCCGCAGAAGAAGCAGTGTCTCGGAGTCACTCCGCAGCTCACCGGGAGGGGAGACCCGGACCACCGCGACGCATGCCATTTCGCGGACACGACCACATCTGTCGACAACTAAGACATCTAAGCTGAAAGGCTGTCATGAGAAGAATTACTCTGAGCGGGTTGGCGTTCGCCGCCACTGCTTCCCTCGTCCTCTCCGGGTGCGGCGGTGGTGGCACCGACGACTCCGGGCAGAAGAAGTCCAAGGGCGCCACCTCGGAGAACGAGGTGCTGACCGCGTACAACCCCCAGCCTGCGAGCAACCTGAAGCAGGGGGGCAAGCTGACGCTTCCCATCGTGGAGATTCCCGATCAGCTCAACCACATGCAGGGCAACGCATCCCTGTACACAGCGAAGATCGCGTGGTTCTACACGCCGCAGCTGTCCTTCAACGACCCCAAGGGCAACATCACCTTCAACGAGGACTACCTCACCGACGTCAAGCAGACGACGGTGGGCGGCAACACCCAGGTCACGTACGACATCAACCCGAAGGCCAAGTGGAACGACGGCCAGGACATCGACTGGACGACGTTCCGGGACACCTGGAACGCGCTCAACGGGAAGGACAAGGCGTACGACGTCAGCTCCACTGACGGCTACTCCAGCATCGCCTCGGTCAAGAAGGGCAAGGACGCCAAGCAGGCGATCGTCACCTTCGACGGCCCGTTCGTGTACTGGAAGTCCCTCTTCTACGAGCTCGTCAACCCGCACATCGCCAAGGCGGACGCCTTCAACAAGGCTTACGTGAGCAACCCCCACGCGGAGTGGGGTGCCGGCCCTTACACCATCTCGAAGTTCGATGCCAAGGGCGGCACCGTCTCCTTCAAGCCCAACCCCAAGTGGTGGGGCGCCAAGCCACATCTGGACGAGCTCACCTTCGTGCAGATGGAGGTCAGCGCCAGTCTCAACGCGTTCAAGAACGGCCAGATCGACGCGGTGCAGGCAGGCAACGCCGAGGAACTCAACCAGGTGAAGTCGGTCAAGGGGACCGAGCTTCGCCGCGGCACGACCACCGCCAACAACCTCCTGGTCTTCAACAGCACCTCGCCTCAGTTGAAGGACCCGGCGGTGCGCAAGGCTCTGATGGAGGGAATCGACCGCTCCCAGCTCGCGAAGATCACGTTCCAGGGACTTGGCTACACCGAGCCCCTGCCTGGATCCTTCACTCTCTTCCCCTTCCAGAAGGGGTACCAGGACAACTTCGGCAAGCTCGTGAAGTTCGATGCCGCCACGGCGAAGAAGGAACTGGATGCCGCGGGCTGGAAGGTCGGCTCGGACGGTGTGCGTGCCAAGGACGGCAAGAAGCTGGAGCTGACCTTCCCCACCATCGGTGACAGCTCCACCGTCAAGGCCCGTGCCACTGCCGTCGCCCAGATGATGAAGAACATCGGCGTCAAGCTGAACATCGAGGCTCGCCCCTCCGCCGACTTCAACAAGGTGTTCACCGAGCGCGCCTTCGACATCTTCGGGATGGGCTTCATCTCGAGCGACCCGAACGGCATGCTCTACATCTGCCAGATGTACTGCTCCGACTCCACTCTCAACGTCTCCCGCTCGGTGCCGAAGAGCATGGACAAGGAGACCAAGGCCGTCACCAACCTGCCGACCTTGGACGAGCAGCTCGAGGCCGGCAACAAGGTCGAGCTGGAAGCCATGAAGACCTACGGCATCATGCCGATCCACAACGGCCCCACCATCTGGGCCGTCAAGAAGGGCCTCGCCAACTACGGGGCGGCCCAGTTCTACGGCAGCTACGGCAACCTCGGCCAGCCCGAGCTGATCGGCTGGCAGAAGTAAGCCGCTCTGCCGGGGGCTCCGCCGCAGCATCGATGCGGCGGAGTCCCCTGCCTGTACAGGGCTCTGTTACCTGGTCGGTGGTGACGGCAGGTGACGGGCGTCGTCGACGTCCAGTGGACACAACTGGTGCCACTGGTCCCCAAGAATGATCGAAGGCCGCTTCCGGATTACTCCGAAAGCGGCCTTCGACCTGCGACTCTCACGAGTCGGGACGACAGGATTTGAACCTGCGACCCCTTGACCCCCAGTCAAGTGATCGATCTTGGTTTGAAGACTTGCACAGACGTTGCACACCCCAGTGCGTAGTCATTGCCGGTTGACGCACGTTGACGCTCCTTACGCTCCTTACGCTCCTTACGCTCCTGCAGGGGCTCGTCCACCGCGCTCGAAGACGGTACGGCGCCGTCCCGCACCGGCACGGCAAACAGTGTTTCCGGCTACCGTTTCAGCCGCCCGCGGATCGCCAGGGCAGCGAGTCCGAGGAGGGCCGGCTCGGCCAGGCGAGACGCCATCTCGGTGTAAGTACCGGCGGTGGTCAGCTGCTGATCGGAGGAACGGAAGATCACCGAGTTGATGACCGCCCGCAGGGACTTCTCGAACCGCCCGGTCGTCAGACGCTCGTAATACGGACCGTCCGGGTTGACCGGATCAGGTATGTCGGTAGTCATCGTGATACTGCGGTCGGCTACCGTGCCGGTGCTCTTCGGCTTCGGTTCGTTCTGCGGCAAACCCCACAGCATCATCGCCAGCACAGTGGCGGTCATGGCCACCAGAAGCCAGCCCAGGGCTCGCGAGGCTCGAAGCCCATAGCCGGACAGCGCCCAGTACGCGGTGAGCAGGCTCCGCTCGGTCCAGGGGATGTCGTCGGCATGGCGGCGCATCTCCATCTCGCCGTAATAGAAGTCAGCGGCACCCGGTTCATGCTTGCCGTCTTCGAAGGCCTTGCGCAGTTGCCGGTACACCGGCGCCAGGGCTGCCGGTTCCTGCACCTCTTCCCCTTGCGGCGCAGGCATCCAGCCATCGGCACCCCAGCCGCGGGCGGCACGCCAGTGGTGCTCTTCGGCCAGCGTTCGGCGTGGCGTCCAGCGCACTGGCCGCATCCCGCGTCGGCGTAGACCGCAGGGGGCGACAGCCAGGGTGTATCTCCCCTCGAGCCGCAGCTGATCGAGATGGATGGTTCCGGCGAAAAGGCATCCGGTGAGGTCCACGCCGGTGAGTACCAGGTGCGCGGCATCCACTCCCCGCAGCGACACAACCCGCACCCCGGCATCCATGAGGCCGGATTCGTCCAGTTCCTCGCCGTCCACGACGAACGGCCGGGATCGGGCAGCGATGCTCAACGGATGTTCGACAACCGCATCGCTCAGGTCCACGGCCGCGTACCGCAATCGCAGTGCCGCGGTAGAGGCCCACCGCGTTCGCCAGCACCGCACGGCGGCTGCTGCCGCCTCCATCGTCACTGCGCCCCCGAATACCGCCTCGGACAGAGTCAGCGTCCTGGCGCACACTAACGGCCCGATCAGCGCAGCACGCTCGAACGCCGCTCCTAGAAACGAGATCTGGCCGCCGACCCTCAGCCCACGGAACGAGACGGTGCCGCTGATATCGGCCCGATCGAATCTGGCATCACCACCGAGGTCGACCTGGTCGAACGAGAAGTAGCCGCCGATCTCCACTCCTTTGAAGCATGCATCTCGCCCGATCTTCGCTCTGTCGAACACGGCACGGCCGCCCACGTTCATCCGATCGAACCAGGCATTGCCGTCGATCTCCGCTCTCTCGAACACAACGCGTCGGCGGACCTTCATCCGGTCAAACGAGCCGTTGCCGCCGATCTTCACCTGGCGGAAGAGCACGCGCCCGCTGATCTCTGCCTGGCTGAACGAAATATCCCCAGCAATCTTCGCCCCGTCAAACACAGCGTCGGCGTCGAACTCCACCAGGTCGAACCGCGCATCGCCGCGGAAGACTGCCCTATCAAAACGGGCCTGTCCGATACGCGACTTACGCATGGAGGGCTCCGTGAGCGCGGTGAGCAGTTCGCTCAGCAGTTCTTCGGTGAAGCAGGTGCCTCTGTGGTCGAGATCGGCGCCGGGCCGGAGGCCTGCAAGGTAGGCAGAGCGATCGGCGCCGGACAGATGAGCCAGGCATGCGGTGTGTGGCTCAACCCGACGGCCAGGACACTCGACGCCGCCCGGTAAGTTACCGTCGCAAGGCGGCCATGAAGATGTGTCCGGTGCAGCCCGGTAAGGGACGGTGGTCATGTCCCTGGGACGCGGAGCAGCCAGCAGTCGGTTGCAGCGATCCACACCAAACATCGGATTTCCATCGATTCCCCACTGGCCTTGGTCTCCAAGACACTGCGCCATTCGACACTGTCCACACTGTCGACCTCTACGACCACCTGCAGCCCGACGCCACCCGACGCCGTCACCGCGATCGACCATGTGGTGACCCTGTACGCCAAGAGGACCTGACGGCTCACCCGCAGGCGTCGAGCTGGATGGTGGCGGGACCCACGGTGGCCTGAGCCTCACGGCGGATCCTCCTGCAGTGTTGCCCGATTCGCCTGGTGAGGCGCAGAGTTGTGGCCTCGAGGCAGATCCGCCACCCGGTCCGCTCGGCCATCACCTGGCCGACGGCCCGAGCCTCGTCGACGAGGAAGCGGTGGCCGAACTCGGGATCGCCGCGATGCGCGTCGAACAGGGCGTTGGCCCGGTATGCCTCGGTCAGTTCCGCGTCGGTGACCGGGCGGGCCAGCCATCGGTAGCAGGGCTGTCGGGCCAGCCCGAGTACCCGGCACGTCACCGCCACCGGCACCCTCGCAGAGGCATCGGCGGAGGCCAGCTCGCGGACGAGCGGGTACATCATTTTGCCGGCAGGTTCGCCTGCGACAGATAGGCCGCGGCCTTCCGGAGCACCTCGTTCTCCTGCTCCAGCATCCGGATCCGTTTACGGGCCTCGCACAGCTCCACCGACTCGGCCGGTGCCGTCGCGGGCCTGGCGCCGGTGCTGTTCTCGGTGTCCGCACGACGCAGCCATTACGTCAGCGAGGCCGGGTGCACCCCGAAGTCGGCGGCCACCTGTTCCAGCGTCACGCCGGGCTCACGGTTGCGCGCGACCCGCACGACGTCCTCGCGGAACTCCTTGGGATACGGCTTGGGCATTGCTCCATCCTTCCAGCCCGCCTGACGGCGAGCCAGGTCAGATGTCACCCAGCCCTGCAGCAGTCCCGACGGTCGAGTGCAGGTAGGCGTATCCGGCACGCCGGCCCTTCCGCTTCCGACGCTCGGCAGCCTTGGCTTGAGCGCTCCCTCGGCCATGGGCTCGCCAACCGCCGCCGTCGGGGATCCGCCCGACCTTCTTCACGTCGATGTGGACCATGTGTTCGGGCCGGCGGGCTGTGATCCGCCGTGGCTCGCGGTTGGATTCTCCGTTCGGGTCGAGGAACCGGCGATGGTTCAGCCCGAGCGTGTGCAGGTACCGCAAGACGGTACGGCGGCTGATCTGCCAGCCGTCTTCTTGAAGCTCAAAGGCGATTCGGGAGGCGGACCACTTGTTCCTGCGTCGCAGGTCCTCGATCTGCGCGACGACGTCTGCGTTGATTGCGGTCGGCTGGCGGGACGGAGTCGAGGATCGGTCGAACAATCCGAGGTCCCCGTGTTGGCGACAGCGGTTGACCCACTTCGAGGCGCACGCCCGGGAGATGCCCATCTCGGCGGCGACGTGCGCGATCGGCCGGGTGCGGCAGCGTTCGATCAGGCGACGGCGACCTTCGATGGACAGTGGCGCATTGCGGTGAACCATCCGTGTCAGCTGGCGTCGGGGCGCATCGCGGCCGCAGTGTCCGTGGCGACGGTGAGCGGGTCGGTGAGCGGTCGGCCGAGTAGTTGGGCGAGGTCGGGGCTGGTGGTGCTGAGGAACCCGTGGCGGACGCTGGTCGCGATCGAGGCGAGCATCGACGGCTGGAACGGCAGTAGCCTGTCGTTAGCGAGGAGTTGGGCCCGGTACTCCCCGAGCCCAATGGTCCGGTGCGCCACTCCGAGGGATTCGGCGATGCCTACGGCGGTGATCGGTTCGCCGACCAGGTCATAGGTCTTGCCGGCGTGCGCGGTCGGATTGCTGGCCACGACGGCTGCGGCCGCGGCCAGGTCCGCCCGCGCCACAGCGGCGAGCGCTCCGTCGCCGAACGCCGATTCCACGCTGTCAGCGGTCCAGGTCAGGAGCGCCCCGAAAAGTTCGGCGTAGAGCCCGTTGCGCAGGACCGTCCACCCAAGTCCACTGGACTTGATCAGCTGCTCGGTGGCCCGATGGGCGAGGGCGAAGCCAAGGTGGTCACCGTCGCCAGCCAGGCTGGTGTACACCACGTGGCTCACGCCATTGCGCACCGCAGCGTCTAGAGCTGCCTGGTGCCGGGTGATGACCTGGTCGTCCTCGGCGTACCCCGCCGAGACGAGGACCAGGGTAGAAACGCCGGTGAGGTCGAGGCTTGTGTGGTCGTCGAAGTCGAGTCGCCGCTGCCCTTCTGCGGGCGATCGCGTGCCGCCCAGGGCGGGCACGTGGCGCTCAGTCAACTCCTGGAGCGTGAGAGAGGCGAGCTGCCCGTTCGCGCCGGTCACCATGATCATTGTGGTTCTGTCTCCTACCGTGGTTCTCTTCAGTAACTACGGTGAGATCTTCAACCGGCCCAGGTCGACCCACAAGGAGGCAGTTTCGTGTCAGTGACGCACACCGAGGTAACCGCTGAACCCGCTGAACTCGAACCCTGCGGACAGCAGGACCACCCTGACTGCGGGATCCGCGACGTCCTCGACCGGGTCGGTGACAAGTGGTCGGTCCTCGTCATCGTCGAGCTCGCCAACGGCCCGCAGCGCTTCCGGCAACTTCAGCGCGCCATCGATGGGATCTCCCAGCGCATGCTGACCCTTACGGTGCGCCGGCTCGAGCGGGACGGCCTGGTCCTTCGGACCGTGTATCCGACCGTGCCGGCCCAGGTCGACTACCGGCTCACCGAGACGGGCGCGAGCCTGACACACCTCGTCAAGGCACTAGCCGACTGGTCACTCGAACACCGGGCCCACATCGCCCGCGCCCGTAAGACCTACGACAGCGAGCACCCCGACAACGAGATCCGCTGATCAGCGAAACGTCATCAACCTCCTGACCCGCAACACCTAGATCGCGAAGCAGTCAGACTCGTCAGTCTCCTGCGTGGCGGCGTCAGCGTCAGCAGGCTGCGAGAAATCCTCGCACAAGAGGTCAGCGCGCTCGACTACGACTTCACCGGCATGAACACCTGCGGCCTGCGCTCCAACAACAGCCGCCAGGTCCGCTACCTCCTCGCCCGTCTCACCGGATTCGTCGAAACGGCATGCGATCGGGGCGACGAAATGAGGAGCTACCTCGACAGTCGGCGTCCCTTCGAGATCGAGCACATCTGGGCCAACCACTTCGACCGGTATCAACCGGAGACACGTACCCGCGCCGAGTTCGACTCGTACCGCAACCGCCTCGGCGCTCTACTCCTTCTACGTAAGTCAGACAACGCCAGCTACCAGGACCTTCCCTACGAGCAGAAAGTCGACTACTACCAGCGGCAGAACCACCTCGCCGGCTCACTGCACCCCAACCACCGAGAGCGGAACCCCGGATTCAACAAGTTCGTAAGGGAACACAAGCTCGACCGGTTCCTGCGCCCTTTCCCGAAGTTCGACAAGAAGGCGATCCGCACCCGACAAGACCTGTACCAGCGCCTGTGCGAGATCATTTGGGATCCGTCCGCGGCCTTCGGTGACCTGGCGCGCCCAGCCCAGCGCCCCGACCGGTCGCGTACACGGACGCGGGCGAGGTACGACGTGGCAGTCACCGACCTCATCGCCAAGGGCTTGTTGCCCCCGCGCGCGCGACTCGTGGGTCGGCGATGGGGTGAGGAATACCAGTCCCAAGTCCTCGACGACGGCCGAATCCGGGTGGGCTCAGGCAAGACGTTCGGCTCTCTGTCCGCAGCGGGAGAATTCGTCCTGCAGACGAAGTCCTGTCCGGGATGGAACTTCTGGCGCATCCCTATCGGCGATCGGGGAGTACGACTCGTCGAGATCAGGCGGGAAGCTCTGGAGAGAGGGCTCGTCTGAAAGTTGGCCTGCCCGCCGTCACCCGGAAGAAGAAATCACCCTCACCGCCGACCAGATCCGTGCGATCACTGAGGGACTCGGCAGCATCGCGCAGCGCATCCAAGGTGCCGACACCGAGAAGAAAGGCCCGCTTTACGAGGCGCTGGGGATCACCATCGCTTACGACAACGCAACGAGGACCGCGGCCGTTAGGTCGAGGCCCTCGATTCCGTATCGCTATAGCGAGTGTCCGAGGAAGGATTCGAACCTGCACGGAGCCTGGCTAACCGATATGAAACGGCCGTCGTCATCACCAGCGACCCGATGCGGACGGCGAGCACCGCTCTGTACAGCCCGTTATCGCCGCGTACCGCCACTCCCCCGCCGACAAGGGGACTCGCGCGACGCCCAGCACCCCGACCGCTACCCCTCTGACCTGCAAGGACCCCGGCCGTCGCGTTCAAGGTCTTGATGCACTGGCCATTCAGTCATGGAGCCCTCGCAGTCAAGGGGACACCGAAATCGGACAAGGGGTCGCCCGTTCACACGACCCCCTTTGAAGGACTGGGAGCACGCCGACCCCTTGACCAGTAAAAGCTGGGAGCAGCAGGCCCGCCGCTCTGGGAGCACGGCCGTCTCGACCGGATCGGGCGATGGGCGGTCAATATCGATTGACGCCGATGTTGACGGCTGGGAGTGATGGGAGCACGGGGAGCGGACGAGGGCTCCCAGACTGCTCCCACTCACACGTCAGGGGCCCTCCGAAGAGAGCCCCTGGCCTGCGGAAATATCCGACATCGCTGTCGGGACGACAGGATTTGAACCTGCGACCCCTTGACCCCCAGTCAAGTGCGCTACCAAGCTGCGCCACGTCCCGCTGCGTTCGTGCGGTGATCCGCTTGAACGCGCAGGTGAACCTTACCTTACGCGGGCGGGTGCGGCCGATTTCCGGTCATCCCCGGGCGCCCGTGTAGAAGGCGGTGGTGCGGTCGGCGGCCTCGCGTGCGCGGACCGGGTCCGCGCCGCTCGCGACGTTGGCCGCGTACCACCCGTCGCTGCTCGCGGCGACGAACCGGCGGCCGTCCTCGGAGCCCATCCAGGTCATGGCCTCGCCGGAGTCGACCGGAGCGCCGCTCGACAGGTGGAGGGTCAGGCCGACGAGCATCATGTCCCAGCCGACCCCGACCGCGCCGGGGCCGTACTCGCCCCACTTGGTGTCGTCGATGCGGAAGAGGTGGTCCAGCTCGAAGCGGGTGCCGCCGCCTTCCTCTGCGGTCAGGCGCAGCTCGATCCAGCTGCTCTCGTCGCCGTACTCCCAGGTCGCGGCGAAGCTCCTGGGCGGGTCGCAGCGTTCGATCGTGCCGCCGGCGTTGCCCTTGAGTTGGTAGCGGCCTCCCAGGCGGAGTTCACCGGTGACGGGGAGGAACCAGCGCGGGATGCGCTCGGGGTTGGTGCAGGCGTCCCAGACGTCGTCAAGCGGGGCGTCGTAGGTCTGGCTCACCGTGACCACGCGGGCCTCGGCCGCCTTGAAGACGCGGCGGCCGACCCGGCGGTCGACGGCGTTGATCTGCTGGGTCACGTCGATCATGGGGTGCTCCTCGGGGGGTCGTCGGCACCGCGCAGCCGGCGTTCGCGCCTGCCGCGGGCCAGCTCGGTGGCGAGCGCGTCCAGGGGCTGGGCCCAGAAGCCGCGGAACCGGTCGAGCCAGGCGTCGACGTCCTTGAGCGGCGCGGCGTTCACCGCGTACAGCCGCCGGGCGCCCTCGGGGCGGACGGTCGCGAAACCGTTCTCCCGCAGCACCTTCAGATGCTGCGACACCGCGGGCTGCGAGATCCCGAACTCCGCCGTCACGGTCGCGCAGACCGCCCCGGAGGTCCGCTCGCCGTCGGCGAGCAGTTCCAGTATCCGCCGCCGGACGGGGTCGCCGAGGACGTCGAACGCGTGCATGGGCGACAACGTATCACCCACCACTTATATAAGCCACCATTGATATGGCGTGCGGCGCCGGCCCGATGCCGGGAACGCCCCTCAGCGGGTGCGCCGGGTCGCCTCGGCCGCCTCCTGTTCGCTGTCGGCGTCCTGGGCGTACACGAGGAAGTCGTCGACCATGCGGTGGAAGAGCGTCGCGAGCCGGCGCAGATCCTCCGGGGACCAGTCGGCCAGGGCGAGCTGCATGCCGCGGGCCCCGACCTCGCGGATGCGCTGTATGGCGTCCCGGCCGAGGTCGGTGAGCTGGATGCGCTGGGCGCGGCGGTCGTCGGGATCGGGAATCCGGGTCACATGGCCGGACCGCTCCAACTGCTGCACCGTGCGCGTGACGTGGGAGGCCTCCACACCCAGGCGGTTGGCCAGCTCCCCCGGCCGCTGCGGCTCGCAGTCGGCGATCTGGCGCAGCAGGGCGACCGCCGCCCGGTCCAGCGGCACCCCGGCCAGAGTCATCAGCCTCTCGTGCTGCCGGGCCCGTGTACCCAGGTAGGTGATGCGCATCAGCGCGCGCTCGATCTCGGCCACTTCGGGCGAGACGGATCCGGTGGGCAACGGTGGAGTAACCATGTCGACAACTTTACCATATCCTTGCCTTACTCAAGCAATTTGCCGCGGACCCGGAAGTCCGGCACGGCGGCGGGCGGAGAGCCGGATCCCGTCCCCGCAGCCGTACCCGGGCGGCCACGCCCCCGGTCCCGTCCCCGGGGACGTCCCCGCCGTCCCGGGGGACGCGGGGACGGCATCGCGGGGGCGCGGCGCGGAAACACTGGGCGACGTGTGATCACGACGCGTGGTCACAGGAACGACAGCCCGGAGGTTTCCATGATCCGACGGACCCTCACCAGCGGCGTGCTGGCCACGGTCGCGGCGCTCGCGCTCGTGCCCACGGCGGCCGACGCGGCCCCGGCCGGTCCCGGCTCGCGCCCGGCCGTGTCGGCGGCCGCCCCGCACCTGCTCCCCTCGCTGCTGCCCGAGCCCGCCCGGGAGGCGCGTCACGTCAACCAGTTGGCGACGCACCACCGTTCGATCCATCCTCTCGGACGTGTGACCACGCACCGCCGGGCGCTGAACGTCCGCTCCGGCCCCAGCACCCGGTACCGGGTGGTCGGCGCCCGGCACGCACACCGCCTGGTGGCGCTGAAGTGCCGGACCCAGGGGTCCTGGGTAGGCGGCACACGGCAGTGGTACCGCCTCGCGCACGTACGGGGGTACGTCTCCGCGCACTACGTCCGCGTCCGGGGTACCGTGCCGTGGTGCTGACACACCGTCACGGGCGTACGAAGTAACCGCCTGGCCCGTCCGCGAGCAGCACGCCCGCGGACGGGCCGTCGACTCGAGGTGTGTCGGCGTCCTCATCCCGGGAAACCATCCCGACAACCGGGGCGAAACGCCCAAAGCGGGAATGGAGTCGGGAGCAGCAGCATGCGGCAACCCCAAGGAACGGCAGCGTCACCCGGGCAGTTGACCATTGCCCTGCGCGAGCTGCGGGACCGTACGGGTCTGAGCCTGGCGGCCCTGGCCGCACGCACTCCGTACAGCAAGTCCGCCTGGCACCGTTACCTGACGGGGGCCAAGCATCCACCCCGCTCGGCCGTGGAGGCGCTCGCCCGGCTCGCGGGCGCCGATCCCGCCCCGGCGCTGACCCTGTGGGACACCGGCGGCACATCCCCTTCCGCGGTCGCCGGACCCGAATCCGAGCCCGAATCCGAATCCGAGCCCGAATCCGAGCCCGGCCCCGACTCCGGCGCCGACTCCGGACCCGAGCACGGACGCGGCTCCGGACCCGATCCCGGTTCCGAGCCCAAGTCCGGTGCCGGGTCGGCGGACCCGCCCAGGGCACGGGTGGGACGTCTGCTGCTGCTGACGGCTCTCACCCTGCTGGCCGCGGCCACCGCGATGGCCGCGGTCCTCCTGGCGCCCTCCCCCGGCAGGCCTCCGGACGCCCGGGTGGTGATGGCGTCGCCGCGCTGTCACGGCGCCTCCTGCCAGGGCGCGTTGCCCGACGCCTCGGCCTGTGCCGGGGACGCGCGGACGCAGAGCAGCGTGGACGGCGCGACGTACACCGTGCGGCTGCGGTACTCGCCCACCTGCCGCACCGCCTGGTCCCAGCTGCAGGTACGCACGGCGGTCGCCCGGGAGATCTCCGTACGGATGGGCGGGAACGTCCTGTCCGCCACCTACGCCGCCGACGACACCCTCAGTGACACCAGCCCCATGCTCAACGTCTCCTCGCCGCGGGGCGTAGAGGCCTGCGCCGAGGTCGAGGGGAGACTGGCCTGCACCGGCCTGGACCCCGACGCACCGGACCACCCGTGATGTCCCGCCCTGCCCAGGGGGCGGCGGTGTCAGCTCGCGGTCAGGAGGTCCTGGCGGGGGCTGCCCTGCGCGGGGTGCTTCGAGCCGCGCAGGGCAGCGATGCCGATGAAGACCATCGAGGAGACACCGGCCAGGGCGAAGGCGGTGAAACCCCAGCCGCCGCGGTCGGCGGCCAGCAACTGACCACCGAGCCAGGGGCCGAAGACGGCGCCGAAGCGGCCGATGCCGGAGGTCCAGCCGACGGCGGTGGCGCGGTTGCCGGAGTGGGAGCGGAGGGAGACCGTGGCGTAGATCATGGTCTGGGCGCTGTTGAGGAACACACCGGTGAGGAAGACCACCGTGAAGGTCAGCGCCAGCGGCAGGTGGACGCTGAGTAGGAAGACTCCGGCGGCGGTCAGCGCGAACCAGATCGCTGAGATGCGCGGGGCGCCGAAGCGGTCGGAGGCGCGACCGGCGACGAGCATGCCCACGATGCCGCCCAGGTTGAACAGGACGACGAAGGTGAGTGCGGAGCCCAGGTTGTAGCCCTCGCCGCGCATCAGGGTGGGCAGCCAGGTGGCGACGCCGTAGACGAGGAGCAGACCGCCGAAGGAGGCCAGCCAGTACAGCAGGGTCTGGATCCACTCCCCGCCGCGGAAGAGGCCGGCCAGGGTGGCCCAGCGGTCGGTGCCCTCCTTGCGCGCGGGCGCGGCGGGCAGCTCCACCTCGTAGCGGGCGGCCAGTTCGCGGGCCTCGTCGGCGCGGCCCTTGGCGACGAGGAAGCTCAGCGACTCCGGCATGGCCTTGGCGAGCACCGGCACGAACAGCAGCGGGACCACGCAGACCCAGAACGCGGCACGCCAGCCGACGGGCTCCACGAGCCACTTGGCGACGTAGGCGGAGAGGATGCCGCCGGCGTGGTGGGCCGTCATCAGGGCACCGACGGTCAGGGCACCGCGGCCGCCCCGGGCGTAGTCCGTGACCATGCTGATCGCGGTGGGCAGCAGACCGCCGAGGCCGACGCCCGCGATGGTCCGGCCGAGGCCGAACACCGTGACGCTGCCGGAGACCGCGCACAGGCCGGAGGCCAGTGAGAAGAGCGCGACACAGGCGACCATGAGCTTCTTGCGGCCGATCCGGTCGGCGACCGTGCCCGCGGTCAGCGCGCCGACGAGCATGCCGAAGGTGGCGTAGCTGCCGAGGTCGCCGGCCAGGCCAGGGGTGATCCCGAGGGCGTTCTGCTCCAGCATGTGCGGCAGCACCGAGCCGTAGACGAACATGTCGAGTCCGTCGAAGAGCACGGCCAGCCAACACAGGCCGACGACCAGTGCGGCCAGTCTGCTGCCGCGCCTGGACAGGGCGGTGGAGGAGGACATCGTCTGCTCCCTCTCGTACGTGGGTGCGCCAGACGCTAAGGAGGCCGGAAAGAAGAGTCAACGTTTTCGTCAACAATTTCAGCGACAATCAGGTCGCGCTGTCTCCGGTCAGCACCGAGGGAGGGCCGCACACAGTCGCGTGCGGCCCCCGTGCCCCCCTTCCGCCTCAGTCGACCGGGGGTGTCCCGTGGGTGTGGAAGGACTCGATGGTCCGCAGGCCCCAGGCCTGCCCCTTGGCCCGCTCCGCCTCGGTCCAGGTGATCAGCGGCCAGTCCGGCGCCAGCACCAACCGGGTGAGCGGGTTGCACAACTCGATGCGGTTGCCGCCCGGTTCGTAGACATAGAGGAAGAACGTCTGCTGGATGGCGTGCTTGTGCGGACCCGTCTCGATGAACACGCCGCTGTCGATGGCGAGATCGGCGGCGCGCAGGATGTCCTCGCGGGTGTCGGTGGCGAAGGCGATGTGGTGCAGCCGGCCGCTGGAGCCCGTCCAGTCCTCGGTGTAGACGACGTCGTAGGACTTGTCGGTGAAGGTGAGCCAGCGGGCCGCGATCCTGCCGGAGTCCAGCCGTATCTGCTCGGTGGGCCGGGCGCCCAGCACGTGTTGCTGGAACTCGGCGTTGGCGAGCACGTCGGCGGCGAGGAAGTTGACGTGGTCCAGGCGTCGCACGCCCACGCCCTGGTTGGGCTTCGCCTGGGGCTGGTTCTTCAGCGCGGGCTTCAACCGGTCGGGGGCCCGATAGCGCTCGCTCTCCCAGTAGAGCGCGTGCTCGTGCCCGTCGGGGTCGGTGGTGACGTACAACCTGCCGATTCCGGGCTCGTCCTCGGTCCAGTGGCCGGGGCGGCCCGTCTCCTCGATCGCCTTCACCCGGCGCTGGAGGGCTTCCTCACTCGACGTCCGCAGGGCGAGCCGGCCGAGCCCCGGCTGGTCGCGGGCGGTGAGCACCAGGCTGTGGTGCTCGTAGTCGTCGAAGGTGCGCAGGTGGACGGTGTCGCCGTGCTGCCCGTTGACGGCGAGCCCGAGGTGGTCGGTGAAGAAGGCGACACTGGCGTCGAGGTCCGGGGTGAACAGCTGGGCGTGGCCGATATGGGCGATGTCACGCAGGGGCGGGGCCATTGCTGCCTCCAGGGGGTCATGCGGGGGCGGGGACGGGGGTGGCATCGGTCGGCCAGGGCAGAGTGAGTGCCGGTCAAACCTAAATCCAGCGAGACAGGATTGACAACAATTTCGTTGGCCATATTGCTCGCAAGAGCGGGAGGCGCCTGTCGGCCCGCAGCCGCGGAACTCCGCCACTGGAAGCGACGAAGTGTCCCGGGACCGGGACCGATCCCCCACACTCTGTCGGCGCTACGGTGCCGCCCGCCCCGGCTAGGGTCACGGCATGACCCACAGTTTCGTTCTGCACGTTCCCGACGCCGACCTCGTACCCGAGCCACTCGAACCGGAGCAGATCGTCTCCGGGACACCCGAGGTAAGGGGCAAGGTGGTCTGGGAGTCGGAGGACGGCCGGCAGATCCGCGGGATCTGGCAGATCACCCCCGGGGTCGTCACCGACACCGAGGCGGACGAGCTGTTCGTGGTGGTCAGCGGCTCGGCGACCATCGAGTTCGAGGGCGGGCCGACCCTGCACGTCGGCCCCGGCGACATGGCGGTGCTGCGCGAGGGCGACCGCACGACGTGGACGGTGCACGAGACGCTGCGCAAGGCGTACGCGATCAACCTCTGATCACGCCCTGCGAGCCGCGCCGCGCGATCCGGTCCAGGACGGCGATCTGCTCGCGCACCGGACCGGTCTCGCGGAAGTGGAAGCGCGAGCGCACCACGGCCGGGTGCAGGGACGGCAGTTCGGCCTCCAGGGCGGCGGGTACGGCGGTACTGAACCGCTCGGGCGCCTGCATCACGATGTCGACCATGAAGGTGCGGCCCACCAGCCGGACCTGGGTGCGCTGGCGGTCAAGGTCGGCGATGGCCCGGTGCACCTCCCGCGCGGTGCTCTCCCGCACCCCGCCGCGGCCGTTGAGCACCCGGTCGACGGTGGCCTCGCTCAGCCCTGCCTGACGTGCTATAAGGACGACGATGTCCTCCACCCCCGTTCAGCGCCGTGCCTAGTGCCGCGACAGGCAACGTTTGCCCCGTCGCGACGCCCGGCACGCCCTCTCGCCGCACCGGCCGAAAGCCCGAGTACATCCAGTACGAGGACTTCCGGCCGGCACACCGAGAGCACGCACCGGACGCCGCTCCTTGACGGGCAAACGTTGCCCGCCGCGGCACTAGCTGTCCGAGCAGGACTGCGACCTCGGCTCCTTCCGCGCGCTCGTCGAGCGGGCGACCGATCCCGCCGACCATCCGCACGCCTCGTCGGTGGAGCACGGCGTCCTCGTCCACGACACCGAGCGGCTGCGCGAGGCCGGGAACCGCCGCGTCCTGCGGGCCGAACTGGTCCATGCCCTGGACGAGGGTCCCGGCATCGCGGTGTTCCGGGGCGCCTTCCCCGACACCGCCGTGGTCGACCGGGCCACCGCCGTCTTCCGCGCCCTGATCGCCGAGCAGCGCGCCTCGGGCGCGGGCGGCGGGGACCACTTCGCCAGGCCGGGCGCCAACGACCGGGTGTGGAACGCCTGGACACCGGACGCGCTCCGCACGGAGCTGCGGGCCGGCGCCGGGCGGCGCGAGAGCTGAGAGGCTGAGAGGCTGAGAAGGATCAGAACGTACTCGGCCGACGGGACCGAACCGACGTAGCGCCGCACCACACGCACCACACGCGGCACCACAGGCACCACAGGCACCACTCAGGCACCCAAGGAGCACCAGCCCCCATGCGTATCGGAATCCTCGGCCTCGGCCGGATCGGCGCCTTCCACGCCGAGACCCTCTCCGGACTCGACGCGGTCGAGTCGCTCGTCGTCGCCGACCCGATCGCGGACGCCGCCAAGGCCGCCGCCGAACGGTTCGGGGCCGAGGTGGCCGACTCGCCCGAGGCGGTACTGGCCGCCGGGGTGGACGGCGTCGTCGTGGCCGCCGCCACCGATGCCCACCCGGCGCTGATCCTCGCCGCCGTCGACGCCGGCGTTCCCGTCTTCTGCGAGAAGCCGGTGGCCCGCACCATGACGGAGGGCGTCGAGGTCCTCAAGGCGGTGCAGGGCGGCGGCGTGCCCGTGCAGATCGGCTACAACCGCCGCTTCGACGCCGGTTTCGCCGCCGCCCGCGCCGCCGTACGGGCGGGCGAGCCGGGCAGGCTGCACACCGTGCGGTGCACCACGCTCGACCCGGCGCCGCCGCCGGCCGCGTACATCGCCGGCTCCGGCGGGATCTTCCGGGACTGCTCGGTGCACGACTTCGACATCATCCGCTGGGTGACCGGGCGGGAGGTGACCGAGGTGTACGCCGTCGGCGGCAACCGGGGCGCCGACTACATCAGGGAGGCGGGCGACGCCGACACTACCGGGGCCGTGCTCACGCTGGACGACGGCACGATCGCGGTGGTCTCCAACAGCCGCCACAACGCCCGCGGTTACGACGTCCGCATGGAGCTGCACGGCTTCGAGGACTCGATCGCCGTCGGCCTGGACGACAAGCTGCCGGTGCGCTCGGTCGAACCGGGGGTGACCTTCCCCGCCGGCACCCCGCACGACTTCTTCATGGACCGCTTCGCCGCCGCCTACCGTGCCGAACTCACCGCGTTCACCGAGGTCGTGGCCGGACGGCTGCCCTCACCGTGCACGGTCGCGGACGCCCTGGAGGCGGGCTGGATCGCGGAGGCCTGCACCCTGTCCCTCCACGAGCACCGCCCGGTACGCGTAGAGGAGGTACGAACCGCCTGACCCACCGGGCCCGGACCGCCGACGCGGCCCGCCGCGGGCCGTGTGGTCAGGTGGGCGGGCCCGCCCCCGCGAGGACGGCGCGTTCGCGGGCGGCGCGGACCGTTGTCGACAGGGTGGCGATGTCGTAGGCGCCGTGGTGGCGGCGGCCGTTGACGAAGAAGGTCGGGGTGCCCGAGACGGCGCTGAGGTCGGCCGACTCCACGTCGTCGGCCACCCGCTGCGCGCCCGCCCGCTCCCGCAGGTCCCGGCGGAAGCGGTCCGCGTCGAGGCCGATCCGCTCGGCGTAGCGCAGGAGGTCCTTGGGGTCCAGGTCGCCCTGGTGGCTGATCAGGACGTCGTGCAGCTCCCAGAAGCGGCCCTGTCGGGCGGCGGCCTCGGCGGCCTCGGCGGCGAGCTGCGCGTTCGGGTGGACGTCGGTCAGCGGCAGGTGCCGCCAGACGTAGCGCACGTCGTCGCCGAACTCGGCGAGCAGCTCCCGCACGACCGGCTCGGCGAGTCCGCAGTACGGGCACTCGTAGTCGCCGTACTCGACCAGGGTCACCGGGGCGTCGAGCGGCCCGCGGACGTGGTCGCGCTCGGGGTCGACGGGCTCGCCGAGGTCGACGATGACCCGGCCCCGGCCCAGCAGCGCGCGGGCCCGCCTGCGCGGGGGCAGCAGGGAGAGGACCCCGGTCACCAGCCAGGTGAGCGCGAAGGAGCACAGGACGGTCGCCAGGATGCCGATCTTCGCCTCCTCCAGCCGGGTCCCGCGGAAGGCGAGGGTCGCGATCAGCAGGGACACCGTGAAGCCCACCCCGGCCAGGGTGCCGCCCGCGGTGATCGCGCCCCAGCCGATCGGCGGGCGCAGCCGGCCGCGGCTCAGCCGCACGGCGAGCCAGGTGGAGCCGACGACGCCGATCGGCTTGCCGAGGACGTAACCGAGCAGGATGCCGAGGGTGACGGGTGAGGTGAAGGCGTCCGCGAGCCGGGCCGCGCCGAGCGGGAGCCCGGCGTTGGCCAGCGCGAACAACGGCACGATCAGATAGCTGGTCCAGGGGTGGAGCGTGCGCTGAAGCCGCTCGTTGGGCGACAGCGCGGTGGCCAGGCCCCGGCGCAGGGTGCGTTCCAGCTCGGGTGTGGGCTGCTCGCGAAAGCGCCGGAAGAGCCGGCTGGCGCGTTCCAGGGCGTGCCGCCGGGCGGGGTGGGCGTAGGTGAGCAGGCCCATGACCAGCCCGCCGACCACCGGATCGACGCCGGAACGCAGCAGCGCGCCCCACAGGACCAGGGCGACCAGTGCGTACACGGCGGAGATCCGTACGCCGGCCACGCGCAGGGCGATCAGCACGGCGAGGACGCCGAAGGCGGTGAGCAGCGCGGGCGGGTAGAGGGTCCCGCTGTAGGCGAAGGCGATGACGGCGAGTGCGAGGAAGTCGTCGGCGACCGCGGCCCCGAGGAGGAAGACGCGCAGGCCGCCGGGCAGCCGGGTGCCGAAGACGGCGAGGATGCCGAGCGCGAACGCCGTGTCGGTGGACATGGCCGCGCCCCATCCCCGGGCGGTGGCGTGGCCCGCGTTGAGCGCCAGGTAGATCGCCACGGGTACGGCCATGCCGCTGATCCCGGCGATGGCCGAGAGGGCGAGCCGCCTGCGTTCTCTCAGCTCCCCGATGTCGAACTCCCGGCGGGCCTCCAGGCCGACGACGAAGAAGAACAGCGCCATGAGCCCGCTGTTGATCCACTCCCGCAGTTCCAGGGAGACCCCGGCCGGGCCGACGGTGAACGCCACGTGGGTGCGCCAGAACGACTCGTACGTGCCGGACGCGACGTTGGCCCACACCAGCGCGGCGACCGCGGCGGCGAGCAGCACGGCGGCGCTTCCGGTCTCGGTGCGCAGGAAGGTGCGCAGCGGGCCGTGGGCGCCGGCGCCGCAGGCGGTCTGGCCGTTCAGGGGCGGCTGCGCCGGAGGTGTGGTCGGGGCCCGGGACACGGTGTCAGTTCCTGGAGCGGGCGGTCACGAGGCGGTTGCCCGGGCCGACAGGTCGAAGCCCGGCCCCGGATGCGCGGTGGCCGTGCCGGCACCGGGGCGGACGGCGGTTCCGGCGGTAGCGGTCCCAGCGGCGACGCTCCCGACGCCGACCGGCCCGGTGACGACGGTCCCGACGCTGGCGGCCCCGCCGCTGACCGTCCCGGCAGTGGGCGGCACCACGAGGCTTTCGGCGGTGGCCGCGGGGGCGGCGCCCCGTCGCAGTCGTGGAAACGGGTGCGTCATGCGCCGGCTCCAAGCGCGGGGGAACGGGCCCGCGGCCGTCCCGGACGAGCAGGGGACGAGGGGCGCCGCCCGAATCCGCTGCGCACCCCGGGGTCGCACGGGCGGGCGACCCGCGCCGCCCCCAGCTTAGGAGGGTCGGCGTGGCAGCGCCCGTCGACAAGGGCTAGGTCCTGTCGTCAAACTCCCGTCGTCCGCCCGGAGGGCGGGCCTCGCGGCGTCAGGTGCGTGCTCTGGGGGTCCCCCCTGCTCGAAGAGCTTGGGGGAGTGCCGGGCCCTGGCCCTCGTACTGGATGTACTTGGGTCAGGGCCCGGTGCGGCGAGAGTACGTGCATGGCGTCGCGGGGCAGACGGGAGTTTGACGACAGGGCCTAGGCGCCCCGCCAGACGTTCGCGAAGGCGGCGTCCTCGATGGCGCGGCGCTGGCGTACCGCCTCCAGTTCCATCACCGCGTCGTGGACGGCGGCGAGGACGGTGAGGACCGCGTCGTCCGTGATGCCCGGCTCCGCACCGGCCGGCTCGTCGCGGATGCCGACGGCCGCGGCCAGCGTGAGCAGCACCGGCTCGTCGGCCGCCCAGCGGTAGGCCGCGCGGCGCCGTGCCTCGGTGTCGCTGAGGACCGTGCGACCGCCCCGGAAGGGCAGCCAGCGGCTGCGTTCCCAGGTGACCTGGCCCTCCTGCTCCAGGGCGGTCAGATAGGCCCTGGCCAGGCCGCGCCCGCGCCGCCAGAGCCAGTCCGCCAGGGTTTCACAGGGCACCCGGCGCACCAGCGAGGAGGCGGCCTCGTCCAGCAGCCGGTCGCCGGACTCCGGCACGAGCCGCGGCACGATCCGATCGCCGTCCAGCTCCAGCAGCTCGGCCCGCAGCAGGTCGTACGCCTCGGCGCCGGCCAGCGCCAGGGAGAGGTCCCCGCGCTCCGGCGACCGGCTGGGGGCCACGTCCAGGGCGACGATCATCAGGTCACGAGCTGTGCTCATCACGCTCCCCGTCGAGGAGTTGCCCGCCACTGCGTCGGTCACCGGCACGCAGAACGCGACGTTCCGTGCTTCCCGTACGCCCCGACTGTAGCGCGGCGGGCGGGGCGGGCGGCGGGTGTCATCCGTACAGTGCCGGGCGTTCGGGCAGCTCCACCGGCACCCGGCCGCCCTCGGTCAGGGAGCGGACGCCCGCCGCGCAGACCGCGGCCGCGGCACAGCCGTCCCAGGCGGTGGGGCCGGTGGTCGTGCCCCGGCGGACGGAGTCGACCCAGGCCCGCAGTTCGCGGTCGTAGGCGTCCTCGAAGCGTTCGAGGTAGTCCTGCGCGATGGTGCCGCCCCAGCGTCCGTCCGTCTGGGTGACCATGGCGTGGCCGTCGCCGACCTGGGCCGTGCCGCGTTCGCAGACGGCCTCGGCCCGGACCTGGTAGCCGAAGCCGCAGTTGACGAAGATCTCCACGTCGGCGATGACTCCGCCGTCCGTTTCGAGGACGACGAACTGCGGGTCCTGGACGCCGTCGGGGGCATGGGAGGACGGGGTGGGGCGCAGGACCGTCACCGCGGTGATCTCCTGGCCGAGCAGCCAGCGGGTCACGTCGATCTCGTGCACGAGCGAGTCACTGATGAGCAGTTCGCTGGCCCATCCGGGTGGGGCGGCCACGTTGCGGTGGCGGTGGTGCAGCAGCAGCGGGCGGCCCAGCCGGCCCGTCCGCAGGAGCTGTTCGAGCCGGAGGTACTCGGCGTCGTAGCGCCGCATGAAGCCCACCTGGATCCGCCGCCGGCCGAGCCGCTGCTCGGCTTCGAGCACGCGCAGCGCGGAGGCCGGGTCCGGGGTGAGCGGCTTCTCGCACAGGACGGGCAGGTCGTGGGCGAGGGCCGCGAGCAGGGCCGCCTCGTGGGCCGGACTCGACGAGGCCACGAGCACGGCGTCGACGTCGGCCGCGGCCAGCGCGTCCGCCGGGTCGGTGAACGCGGCGCAGCCGGCGCGGGCCGCGACGGTCTCGGCGCGCTCGGCGTCGGCGTCCACGACGGCGCTCACCCGGGCACCGCTGACGGCCTCCTGGATCCGGCGCACATGGTCGGCGCCCATGCGGCCCACGCCGATGACGGCGATGTTCAGAGTCGATGACCGGGCCATCGTCGTCCTTCCTCGGCCGGGGTCAGGCGCCGCAGGACCTGAGGAACCTGCGCGTGCGCACCGCGATGGGCAGCGGTGTGTCCGGCTCGCACGGGTACATGTCCTGCTCGACGATCGCGAAGAGGTCCATTCCGAGCGCCTGCGCCGCCGTCAGGACGGGTTCGAGGGCCGGCACTCCGGACGGCGGCTCGCACATCACGCCCCGCTGGACCGCCGGTCCGAAGGGGACCTCGTCCGCCACCACCTCGGCGAGGATCTCCGGGTCGACCTGCTTGAGGTGCAGGTAGCCGATGCGCTCGCCGTAGGTCTCGATCAGCTTGACGCTGTCGCCGCCGCAGTAGGCGTAGTGCCCGGTGTCCAGGCAGAGGCTGACGAGACCGGAGTCGGTGGAGTCGAGGAAGCGTTCGACGTGGGCCTCGGTGTCGATGTGGGTGTCGGCGTGCGGGTGGACGACGATGTCGAGGCCGTACGTCTCCCTGACCTGGCGGCCGAGCCGTTCCATGCCCCGGGTCAGGTGCGTCCACTGCTCGCCGGTCAGCTCGGGCGGCTCCAGGATCTCGGCGGTCTTGTCGTCGCGCCAGAAGGAGGGGATGACGACGAGGTGGCGTGCGCCCATGGCCCGGGTGAGTTCGGCGACCTGGCTGACGTGTTCCCAGGTGGACTCCCACACCGACGGGCCGCGGTGCAGGCCGGTGAAGACGGTGCCCGCCGAGACCTTCAGGTCGCGCCTGGCCACCTCGTCGGTGAGCCGGGCCGGGTCGGTCGGCAGGTAGCCGTAGGGGCCGAGTTCGATCCAGGAGTAGCCGGCCTCGGCGACCTCGTCGAGGAAGCGTTCCCACGGCACCTGCCGCGGGTCGTCGGGGAACCAGACGCCCCAGGAGTCGGGGGCGGAGCCGACCCGGATGCGGTCCAGCACGGGGGCCATGTGATCAGTTCCCTTCGGTGGGTGCCGGTGCGGGCGCGGTGGACGGCGCGAGGTCCTCGGCCTCCGGGAGTTCCTCGGTGCCGACGCCGCGGACCTGTGACAGCTCGTGCCTGAGGGCGGCGAGTTCGGTGCCGCCGGCCATGTGGTGGGTCAGCTCCTCCAGGCCGATCTCGCTGCGGTCCGCGCTGAGTTCGAGGGTGCCCAGGCGCAGCACGCTGAAGTGGTCGCCGACCAGGTAGGCGTGGTGGGGGTTGTGGGTGATGAAGATGACGCCGAGGCCGCGGTCGCGGGCGGCGGCGATGTACTTCAGCACGACGCCGGACTGTTTGACGCCGAGGGCGGCGGTGGGCTCGTCCAGGATGAGGACGCGGGCGCCGAAGTGGACGGCGCGTGCGATGGCCACGCACTGGCGCTGGCCGCCGGAGAGCGTGCCGATGGGCTGTTCCAGGTCGTCCAGGACGATGCCCATGTCGCGCAGTTCCTCGTCCGCGGTGCGCTTCATCCGGGCGATGTCGAGGCGGCGGACGGGCCAGGGGCCCCGGGTCAGCTCCGAGCCGAGGAAGAAGTTCCGCCACACCGGCATGAGCGGGACGGTCGCCAGGTCCTGGTAGACGGTGGCGATGCCCTTGGCGAGGGCGTCGCGCGGGCTGGAGAAGCGTACCGGTGCGCCGTCGACGAGGAACTCGCCCTCGGTGTGCTGGTGCAGCCCGGAGATGATCTTGATGAGGGTGGACTTGCCGGCGCCGTTGTCGCCGAGTACGCAGGTCACGCGCCCGGGGTGGACGGCGAGGTCGACGCCGTGCAGGGCGCGGATGTTGCCGTAGGACTTGCCGGCGCCGCGCAGTTCGGCGACGGGCCCGTCGGCCGGGGGCGGGGATTCGGGGAGGACGGCGCCGTGGACTGCCGCCTTGTCGCTGGTCATGTCGGTCACCTCCGGGTCGCCGTGCGCCGGACCCACAGATTGATGAGGACGGCACCGAGCAGCATCACACCGAGGAAGGCCTTGAACCAGTCGGGATTCCAGCCCGCGAAGACGATGCCCTGGTTCACCATGCCGAACATGAAGGCGCCGAAGACGGGTCCGACGGCGGAGCCGTAGCCGCCGGTGAGCAGGCAGCCGCCGATCACGGCGGCGGCGATGTAGATGAGCTCCTGGCCGACGCCCTCGCCGGACTGCACGGTGTTGAAGGAGAACAGCTGGTGCATGCCGGCGAACCAGGCGCCGAAGCCGACCAGCATGAACAGGGTGATCTTGGTGAAGGTGACGGGCACGCCGACCGCGCGGGCGCTCTCCTTGTTGCCGCCGACCGCGAAGATCCAGTTGCCGTACTTGGTGCGCAGCAGGACCCAGGTGGCCAGTGCGGCGAAGACCAGCCACCACACCACGGTGATCTTCACCTCGACGCCGCCGATGTCGAAGGACGAGGCGAAGACGGCCTTGGCCTGGTCGAAGCCGTCCATGTCGCTGACGTCGTCGGTGGCCACGTTGCCGGTGACCAGTTTGGTGACGGCGAGATTGACGCCCTGGAGGATCAGGAAGGTGCCGAGGGTGACCAGGAAGCTCGGCAGCCCGGTCCTCACCAGCAGCCAGCCGTTGAAGGCGCCGATCCCCAGCGACACCGCCAGGGCGACGATCACTCCGGCCCACACGTTCATGGTGAGCTGGTAGCTGAGCATGCTCGCGGTGAGCGCCGAGGTGATCACGGCGACACCGGAGGAGAGGTCGAACTCGCCGCCGATCATCAGCAGCGCCACCGGCAGGGCCATGATCCCGATGGTCGACGACTGGTACAGGACCGTCGCCATGGAACCGCCCTGGCGGACCGAGGGCGCGGCGACGAGGAAGAACACGAGCACGGCGACGGCGCCGAGGAAGACCCCGACCTCCGGGCGGGACAGCAGTCTCCGCGCCGGCGAACGCCGTACGGTGCGGCCGTCGGTCCGCCGGGGGCCGGGAGCCGGCGGTGTGCCCACCGCCGGCACGGCCTGCTCGGACATGTCGCTCACCGGGTGCCCTTCGCGGCGAACGCCGCGATCCTGTCGACGTTGGACTTGTCGACGAAGGCCGGTCCGGTGAGCACCGGCTGCTCTCCGCCGCCGCTGTAGTTGCCGTTGTTCTTGTACAGCCACAGGCCGTCCACGGCCAGGTAGCCCTGGAGGTAGGGCTGCTGGTCGACGGCGAACTCGATGTCGCCCTTCTTGATGGCGCCGGTCAGCTCCTTGTTGAGGTCGAACGTGGCGACCTTGGCCTTGCTGCCCGCGTCGCCCACCGACTGCACCGCGGTCATCGCGACCGGGGCGCCGAGGGCGACGACGTGGTCGATGGAGCTGTCCTGCTTGAGCTTGGCGGTGATCGTCGACTTCACCGACGGCCTGTCCGCGCCGTTGACGTAGAGGTTCTCGATCGAGCCCCGGAAGGTCTTCTTCACGCCGTCGCAGCGCTGGGTCAGGCCGACGTTGCCCTGCTCGTGGATCACGCAGACGGCCTTCTTGGCGCCGACCTCGTTCAGCTTCTTGCCGAACGCCTCGCCCGCCACCGACTCGTCCTGGCCGAAGAACTCCAGCAGGTTCAGCTTCTTCCAGTCGTTCAGGCCAGAGTTGAGTCCGACCACGGGTATGCCGGCCTGCTCGGCCTTGGCCAGCACGTCGCGCATCGCGTCCGGCTTGGCGAGGGTGACGGCGATGCCGTCGACCTTCTGGTCGATGGCGTTCTGGACGAAGTTGGCCTGGGTGCCGGCGTTGGGGTCGGCGGAGTAGACGAGCTTGATGTTGTCCTTGGCCGCGGCCGCCTCCGCGCCCTTGCGGACGATGTCCCAGAAGGTGTCGCCGGGCGCCTGGTGGGTGACCAGCGCGACCGTCATCCGGGGCGTGGTGGCCTTGCCCGCGGTGCCGCCGCCCCCGTCCCCGCCCCCCTCGGCCTTCTTTCCGCCCGAACCGCTGGAACATCCGGCGAGGGCCAGGGCCGCCACCGCGACCACGGCCACGACGGGAGCGACTCGGCGGGAGCGGCGAGAAGAGCGGTCCATCTTTCGTGCACCTCACTGTGGCTGGGAAAAGCTCGGGGGGAACTCGGCGGAACTCAGGGGAACTCGGCGGAACTCGGGGGAACTTCGGTTGGGACGGGATCCAATCCCCTGGCGCACCCGCTGTCAATACTTTGTCAAGACATCCGTTCACGAGCTGGTCCGAATGTCAGAACAAACGCTTGACAGTGGGACCGTCCGGGTCCTACATCTGGGAGGCGGCAGGTCCCGGGATCCGCGCCCCCACCGTGGCGGGGCGCCCCGGGGTCCGCACCCCAGCCCAGCTCGAGGAGCGTCGCGCATGGCAGAGCCCGTTGAGTCCGCTGAGTCCGCCCAGTCCTTCGACCTGATCACCATGGGACGCATCGGAGTCGATCTCTACCCCCTGGAGTCCGGCGTACCCCTGGCGCGGGTGGAGACCTTCGGCAAGTTCCTCGGCGGTTCCGCGGCCAACGTGGCCGTCGCCGCGGCCCGGCTCGGCCGTTCCACCGCGGTGATCACCCGCACCGGCGACGACCCCTTCGGCGCGTATCTGCACGAGGCGCTGCAGGGCTTCGGCGTCGACGACCGCTGGGTCACGCCGGTCGCCGCGTACCCGACCCCGGTGACCTTCTGCGAGATCTTCCCGCCGGACGACTTCCCCCTGTACTTCTACCGCCGGCCCAAGGCCCCGGACCTGGAGATCCACACCGGCGAACTGGATCTCCGCGCCATCCGCGCGGCCCGGATCTTCTGGGTCACCGGCACCGGCCTGAGCGCGGAGCCGAGCCGCTCCGCCACCCTCGCCGCCCTGACGGCGCGCGACAGGGCGGGCACCACCGTCTTCGACCTCGACTGGCGCCCGGTGCTGTGGGACGACACAGCCCGGACGGATCCCGCCCACGCCCGCCCGTACTACGCCGAGGCGCTGGCGCACGCCACCGTGGCGGTCGGCAACGTCGACGAGTGCGAGATCGCCACCGGCGTGCGCGAACCCGAGGCCTGCGCCGAGGCGCTGCTGGCCGCCGGGGTGGAACTGGCGGTCGTCAAACAGGGCCCCAAGGGCGTCCTCGCCGTGAACCGGGACGGCACCCGGGCCGAGGTCCCGCCGGTGCCCGTCGAGGTCGTCAACGGCCTCGGCGCGGGCGACGCGTTCGGCGGCTCGCTCTGCCACGGCCTGCTGTCCGGCTGGGACCTGACGACGACCATCCGGTACGCCAACGCGGCCGGCGCCCTCGTCGCCTCCCGCCTCGCCTGCTCCTCCGCGATGCCCACCCGTGCGGAGGTCGACGGCCTCCTCGCGCGAGCCACTGCCTGAACGGAGCCTGCCTTGACCCTCAGCATCCCCGACCTCACCGCGGTCCGCGCCCGGCACCCCGAGGCCGTCGCGGAGGCGGCCGCGCGCCGGGTGCGCCGCCCGCTGATCGGCGACAGCGGCCGGCTGATGATCGTGGCCGCCGACCACCCCGCGCGCGGCGCGCTCGGCGTCGGCGACCGCGGACTCGCCATGGCCAACCGGGCCGACCTGCTCGAACGCCTGTGCGTCGCACTGTCGCGGCCCGGCGTCGACGGAGTGCTCGCCACCGCCGACGTCCTGGAGGACCTGCTGCTCCTCGGGGTGCTCGACGGCAAGGTCGTCATGGGCTCGATGAACCGCGGCGGCCTGTCCGGCGCCTCCTTCGAGATGGACGACCGCTTCACCGGGCACCGCGCCCGCGACATCGCCCGGCTCCGCTTCGACGCGGGCAAGCTGCTGCTGCGCATCGACTACGACGACCCGGGCTCACTGACCACCCTGGAGTCCACCGCGCGGGCCGTCGACGAGATGGCCGAGCTGCGCCTGCCGGTCTTCGTCGAGCCGTTCATCGCGCGCCGCTCGGGCGGCAGGGTGGCCAACGACCTGTCCGCCGAGGCCGTCACCCGCGCCATCGCCATAGCGTCGGGCCTGGGCGGCACCTCCGCCTACACCTGGCTGAAGCTGCCCGTCACCGAGGACCCGGACGACATGGCCGAGGTCCTGCGGACCTCCACGCTGCCCGCCGTGCTGCTCGGCGGCGAGATCGGCGACGACCAGGAAGGCGCCTACGAACGCTGGCGCAAAGCCCTCGAACTCCCCACCGTGCAGGGCATGGTCGTCGGCCGGTCGCTGCTGTACCCGGCCTCGGGCAGTGTGGAGAACGCGGTCGACACGGCTGTGAGCCTGCTGTGACCGAGTGACCGAGTGACCGAGTGACCGAGTGACCGGGTGACCGGGTGACCGGGTGACCGGGTGACCGGGGCCCTGCGGAACGGCCCCAGGAGGCATCTTCGTGACAGGAGGCATCTTCGTGACCAGTCCGTACCACCTCCCCGCCGGAAAGGCCCTCTCCGGGCCCTACGCCGTGGACGTGAGCCCGGAGTCCGCCCGCTGGGGCCACGCCGGCCTGCGCGTGCTGGAGCTGCCGCCGGGTGGCTCGCACACCTTCGACACCGGCGACAGCGAGTGGATCGTGCTGCCGCTCGCCGGCGGCTGCACGGTCGACGCCGACGACGACTTCGGCAGCGACACGTTCCGACTGACCGGCCGCGAGAGCGTGTTCAGCGGGGTGAGCGACTTCGCCTACGTACCGCGCGACACCCGCGTGACCGTCTCGTCCTCCGGCGGCGGGCGGTTCGCGCTCACCGGCGCCCGCTGCACCCGGCGCCTGCCCGCCCGCCACGGTCCGGCCGCCGGCGTACCGGTGGAGCTGCGCGGCACCGGCACCTGCTCCCGCCAGGTCAACAACTTCGGGGCCGCGGACGTCTTCGAGTGCGACAAGCTGATCGCGGTGGAAGTGATCACCCCGGGCGGCAACTGGTCCTCCTTCCCGCCGCACAAGCACGACGAGCACCGGCCGGGCGAGGAGTCGGTCCTGGAGGAGATCTACTACTTCGAGTTCGCCGGCCACGGGAGCACCCCCGGCCTCGGCTACCAGCGGGTCTCCCCGTCCGGTCACGGCCGCGAGACGGACGTGCTGGCCGAGGTGCGCGGCGGTGACGTGGTGCTGATCCCGGACGGCTGGCACGGGCCGTCGATGGCCGTGCCCGGCCACCACATGTACTACCTCAACGTCATGGCGGGACCGGATCCCGAGCGCGCCTGGCTGATCCGCGACCACCCCGACCACGCGTGGATCCGCGGCACCTGGCCCGAACAGCCCGTCGATCCCCGCCTGCCCCTGTACACCGCCCCTTCCCCGTGAGGTCACGATGAGCCACTCGACGATCCGCCTCACCACCGCCCAGGCGCTGGTGCGGTTCCTCGCCGCCCAGTACACCGAGCGGGACGGCGTACGGCACCGGCTGATCGCCGGCACCTGGGGCATCTTCGGCCACGGCAACGTGGCCGGCCTCGGACAGGCACTGACGGAGGCGGGCGAGGACGTCATGCCGTACCACCAGGGCCGTAACGAGCAGGCCATGGTGCACGCGGCGGTCGGGTACGCCCGGCAGTGCGGCCGGCTGTCCACGCAGGCGGTCACGACGTCCATCGGACCGGGCGCCACCAACCTCGTCACGGGTGCGGCACTGGCCACGATCAACCGCCTGCCAGTGCTCCTGCTCCCCGGCGACTACTTCGCCTCGCACGCCGCCGACCCGCTGCTCCAGCAACTGGAGCACCCCGTCGAGGCGGACGTGTCGGTCAACGACACCCTGCGCCCGGTCTCGCGCTGGTTCGACCGGATCACCCGCCCCGAGGCCCTGATCCCCTCCGCCCTGAACGCCATGCGGGTGCTGACCGACCCGGCCGAGACGGGGGCGGTGACCCTCGCGCTGCCGCAGGACGTGCAGGCGGAGGCCTTCGACTGGCCCGCGGAGTTCTTCGCCGAGCGGGTGTGGCGGGTACGGCGTCCCGCCCCGGACCCGGCGGAACTCGCCGACGCCGTACGGGCCGTGCGGGCCGCCCGGCGCCCGCTGGTCGTGGCCGGCGGCGGCGTCCACCACAGCGGGGCCGAGGACGCGCTGAAGGCGCTCGCCGACGCCACCGGCATCCCGGTCGCCTCCACCCAGGCGGGCAAGGGCTCGCTGCGCCACGACCACCCGGCCGACCTCGGCGGCATCGGCCACACCGGCACGGCCGTCAGTGACGACCTCGCCCGCACCGCGGACCTGGTCGTCGGCGTCGGGACCCGCTACACCGACTTCACCACGGCCTCCGGCACGCTCTTCCAGAACCCGGAGGTCCGTTTCGTCAACCTCAACGTCACCGCGTTCGACGCCCACAAGCTGGCCGCCACGACCCTCGTGTGCGACGCGCGGGCCGGCCTCACGGCGCTCACGCGGGCGCTGGCCGGACACCGCGTGGACGCCGGGTACGAGGCCGAGTACCGCGCCGGGAAGCAGCGCTGGGAACGGGTGGTCGAGGCGGCGTTCGGCACCGGTGACGACAGTGCCGTACCGACCCAGAGCCAGGTGCTGGGCGCGCTGGACGCGGTCGTGGGCGACGACGACGTGGTGATCAACGCGGCCGGATCCCTCCCCGGTGACCTCCACAAGCTGTGGCGGGCCCGCTCCCCGCGCCAGTACCACCTGGAGTACGGCTACTCCTGCATGGGCTACGAGATCCCGGCCGCGATCGGGGTGCAGCAGGCCGCGCCGAACACGCCGGTGTGGGCGCTGGTCGGCGACGGCACCTACCTGATGCTGCCGACGGAGATCGTCACCGCCGTCCAGGAGGGCCTGCCCGTCAACGTGGTACTGGTCCAGAACCACGGGTACGCCTCCATCGGCGACCTGTCGGAGTCGGTGGGCGCCGAGCGCTTCGGCACCGCCTACCGCTACCGGGCCGCCGACGGCTCCTTCACCGGCGCGCCCCTCCCCGTGGACCTCGCCGCCAACGCCGCCAGCCTCGGCATGGACGTGCTGCGGGCCAAGACGGTCGGCGAACTGCGCGTCGCGCTCGGTACGGCCCGTGCCTCCGACCGCCCGACGTGCGTCTACGTCGAGACCGACGTCGAGCGTCCCGCCCCGGCCGCTCCCCCGGCCGAGGCCTGGTGGGACGTGCCGGTGGCCGAGGTCGCCGCCCACGAGGCCGCCGTCCGGGCCCGCGTGCGCTACGACCGCGAGGCGGTCGCCCGCCGCCGCCACCTGTGAACGCACCATGAAGGCAGGTCACTTGAGCCCGTGTCCACCAAGCGCGACCCTGAGGGGGTGCCGCCGTGGCGACGACCGGTGACCGGTCCCGTCCCGGGTCCGTCCGTGCGCTCGACGCCCTGGACTTCGCCCTGGACCGGAACAGTCCGGTGCCGTTGTACCACCAGTTCGCCCAGCAGTTGGAGGCCGCGATCGAACACGGGCTCCTCACCCCGGGGAACCTCCTGGGCAACGAGATGGACCTGTCCGCGCGGCTGGGCCTGTCCCGCCCCACGGTCCGCCAGGCCATCCAGTGCCTGGTCGACAAGGGCCTGCTGGTACGGCGGCGCGGCATCGGCACACAGGTCGTGCACAGCACGGTCAGGCGCTCCCTGGAGCTGAGCAGCCTGTACGACGACCTGGAGGCGGCCGGGCAGGGCCCGACCACCAGGGTGCTGCGCAACGAGCGCGTGCCCGCGACTGCCGACGTGGCCGCCGCGCTCGGCCTCGCGGAGGGCGGCGAGGTCACGGTGCTCGAACGGCTGCGGTGCACCCACGGGCGGCCGGTGGCGTTCCTGCGCAACCACCTGCCGGCGGTCCTGCTCGAACCGGACACCGCCCGGCTGGAGGCGACGGGCCTGTACCGCCTGCTGCGCTCGGCGGGCATCACCCTGCACAGTGCCCGCCAGACCATCGGGGCCCGCGCGGCCACCGCCGAGGAGGCCCTCCTGCTCGACGAACAGCAGGGCGTGGCCCTGCTCACCATGCGGCGGACGGCCTACGACGACACGGGCCGCCCGGTCGAGCTCGGAACCCATGTGTACCGCGCGTCCCGGTACACCTTCGACTTCCAACTGCTGGCGAGGTCGTAGCACCATGTCGTGGCTCCATGACGGCCGCCGCGCCAACCGGTGGCTGCCGCTTAATGGTTTGCCGCCGGCCGGACCGGTCGGATAGGAAGCTTGCATGCTAAGGGGCAGCAAGATCGGGCTCAGAGCCCGGCACGAGGACGACATCCCGATCCTGGAAGCCGAGCTCTACGACGACGTGGTCAACACCTCGCGCGCCGCGGGCCGGCCGTGGCGGCCGATCACGCCCGGCTCGCAGGAATCGCAGTTCGTGGTGGACGACAAGGAGCAACGGCACGTCCCGTTCTCCGTGGTGGAGCTGGACGGAGGCACGCTGGTCGGCAGTGCGTTGCTGTGGAACATCGACGACCACAACCGGTCCGCGCACATCGGCCTCGGGCTGCTGCCGTCCTGCCGCGGCAAGGGCTACGGCACCGACGTGGTCGCGGCGCTGTGCCACTACGCTTTCGTCGTGCGCGGCCTGCACCGGCTTCAGATCGAGACCCTGTCGGACAACGCCGCGATGCTCCGCTCCGCCGAGCGCAACGGCTTCGTCCGCGAGGGCGTGCTGCGCTCCGCGGCCTGGGTGATGGGCGAGTTCCTGGACGACGTAGTCCTCGGACTCCTCGTCCAGGACTGGAAACCGGACGCGAAGGCCTAGGGTGCCGATGTGCTACCTGTTGGACCAGGTCCGCGTGGACAGCACCAACAGGTAGCCGTCCGGATCCTCGAGGGTTACGCCCCAGGTGTCCCAATAGGGGTTGTGAGCGGGCACCCGCTTCCCACCGTGTCGTTCGAGCCGTTCCACCAGGGAGTCGGGCACCGGCTCGCCGAGGTAGATCACCAGCAGGTCCTCCGGAGTCGGGCGCGGATCCATGGGGGCAGCGGGATCGTGGACGAGCTCCAGGTGCCAGGCGGCGTCGGGCCAGCCAACCATGAGAAGAGAGTGCCGGCCAGGAGTACCGTCCGCCGCGTGCCGGTAGAGGACGTCGAGACCGAGACCCGAGACCCAGAAGTGTTCCGCCACTTGAAGGTCACGTGACGGGCGGGCGATGCGTATATGAGCCGTGGCGTCAGCCGACAACGTGCTGCCTCCTGATCGGTGCGGCTCGTCATGAACCGGCGGGTGGTGAAGAGCCTAGAGAGCAAGTGATCGTCCGCCCATCGGGCGCTGGTCCTAGGTCTGCCACGCGGGCGGGCGAAAAGGGCTCGCCGGGGCGGTGATCGGGCTGGTAGCTTGCGGGTGACCGTGACGCCGCCCGAGGAGGTGAGACCCATGAACGCTGTATGGACGTGGGTGCTCCCCCTTTCCGTCACGGTCGGCGACTGACGTAGGTGCCGCCGGGAGCGCCTGGACAACAAGGCACTCCCGAAAGGCAACACCTGTGCATTCTCTGCAGTTCACCGCCGAGTCGTCGTCGAACGGCATGGTCGAGCGCGACTTCACCGTGGGCGACGTCCCCGGCGTTCTCTGGTCGCCGGCTCCCGGCACCGGTCGCGCGCCGCTGATCCTGATGGGCCACGGCGGCGGCAACCACAAGAAGCATCCGGCGATGGCCGGCCGGGCCCAGCGCCTCGTGACCGGGTGCGGCTTC
The DNA here is from genome assembly GCF_052663305.1 of Streptomyces cyslabdanicus. Lineage (NCBI taxonomy): Bacteria > Bacillati > Actinomycetota > Actinomycetes > Kitasatosporales > Streptomycetaceae > Streptomyces > Streptomyces cyslabdanicus. The sequence goes on along the minus strand of NZ_JBQRUW010000012.1, from coordinate 28,891 downwards.
CACGTCGCCGTCATCGACGCGCCCGGTCACGGCGACCGGCCGCGCAGCGCGCACGACGAGCAGGAGATCGCCGAGCTGTACCGGGCGAGGGCGGCGGGCGAGCCGGAAGGGCCGATCGTCGTCCGTTACAACGCCCACCTGGCGGAGCTCGCCGTGCCCGAATACCAGGCGACCCTGGACGCCCTCCAGGAACTTCCGGAGATCGGCGCCGACGGGCCGGTCGGCTACTTCGGCCTCAACATGGGCACCGCGATCGGAGTGCCCCTGGTGGCGGTCGAACCCAGGATCACGGCCGCGGTCTTCGGCCAGCACTGGCCCGACGCCCTGGTGGAGAAGGCGAAGCGGATCACCGTCCCGATCGAGTTCGCCGTGCAGTGGGACGACGAGCACATCCCGCGCGAGGCCGGTCTCGCGCTGTTCGACTCCTTCGCCTCGAAGGAGAAGACCCTCCACGCCAACGCGGGCAGGCACAAGGAACTGCCCCGTTTCGAGGCCGACAGCGCGGTCCGCTTCTTCGCCCGCCACTTCGGCGGACCGCTCACTTCACCGGCCTGACCCGGACCTTGCCGGTCGGCCTCCCGCGCCTCGCGCGTCCGGCAAGGGTCCGGCCGACCGGCTCAGGTCCCGGTACCGGTCGAATGCCTCCCGGGCGTCCGCAACGAACTGCCGCCGTCGTACGAGGGATTCGAGCTCCCTCTCGGTGACCCAGTCGTGCCAGGCGATTTCCAGGGCATTCGGCCGGACGGGGGTCGTGATGACGACCTCGTGCAATCCAAGCCAATAGGGACTGATCGCGCCCGCGCACCGGAATTTGAAAACGAAGCGCGGGGCGGCCTGGACGCCCAGCTCCTCGGACAGTTCCCGGGCTGCCGCCTCTTCGTAGGACTCACCGACGTCGGCGGCACCGCCGAGCATCCAGTTGTACTGGCCCGGAAAGCGGACCGCGTCGTCCGGGCGCCGGTGGACGAGGAACCGTCCGTTCTCGCCCCGGCAGACGATCGTGGCGATGCGGTGCAGCCGGCCCAGGCGAACCGCCTCGGCCCGGTCGACGACTCCCACTACCCGGTCCTGCTCGTCAACGTGGTCAACCAGTTCGCCCATGGGGCTCAGCCTTCCTCCGCGGACCCGACGCCGTTGTACACCGCGAGCCAGCCGGCGGCGAAGCGGTCGCCGCGGGTGAAGACCGCTGCCCCCCGTCGGCCCTTCGAGGGATCGTCGGGGTAAGTGAGCGGGTGGTCCAGGGGGGCCGATGTGCCGTCCGCCGCGTACCGGACCGTCGTCGCCCCGTCCCACAGGCAGATCACCGCACCATGCGGGGCCTCAACGCGCGGGGAGCCGGGGCCGGAGGCAAACGCGGCGCCCGTGGCCCGCTGTTTCAGCAGGGTCCGGTAACGCTCCGGTGAGAGCGCGCAGTCACGCGGCGGGGTGACGCCCGACCAGTCCGGGGCGCCCACGCCCCGGTCCCGCGCGGCACGCCACATGCGCGGGACGAGGCGAGCGGCGAGTTGCGGCGTGGCCATGCGCCCGCACATCCACAGCAGCCGCCCGGCACCGCGGCCGGGCCCGAGTGTCCGCCAGCGGACGCGCTCGGCGAGGTCCGCGGCCACGACGGCCGCCCACGGGTGGACGGTGCCCAGCTCGCCCTGGGCTCCCAGCCAGGCCAGGTAGCGCTGGGCCTCGTCCAGGATGCCGGTCAGACTGTCGGCAGGGATGCCGAGTACGTACCCGCCGCGGGCGGCGAACAGCCGCGGGCTCCTGGAGACCAGCAGCAGCACCGCGTGGGCCAGGTCGCCCGGCAGCAGCCCCTCGTCCTTGTCCGGCAGCCCCCGGTCGTGCTCCAGCCCTTCCGCGTGGCCCCGATGGTGCAGCACCCGCCGCAGCGTGGCGCGCGCCCGGTCGGTGAAGGCCGCTTCCGCCAGTTCGGGGAGCTGCCTGCTGAGCAGCTCGGTCAGGAGGAGTTCGGCATGATCCGGCTCCTCCGGCACCCGCAATCCACCGACGCCTTCGGCCAGTTCGCGCGCGAGTTCGGCATCGACCATGAAACGGCTGGTCAGCGTGCCCAGTTCGGTGGCTTCCAGGAACTCCGCGCCCTGAGGGCCCGGGGAGATGCGCAGGAATCCCGCCTCCCCCAGGTAGAGCGCGGCGTCATGGAGCGGTTCGACGCTGTCGTGCCCCTGATGGAAGGCGAACGTGCCGGTCCACCAGTCCTCGGCCTCCTTCATCGAGCCCACCCGGCCCTGCACCACCTCGGCGAGAAGGTGGTTGGGCAGCCGGTCGCCGATGCGGGAGCGCACGGTGTAGCCGGCGGACAGCCGGGCCTGCCACTCGGGACGCTCCGTCTCGTCCGCCAGCAGGAAGGCCCAGCCCTCCCGTTCTCCCGCGCCGACCCGCCCGGCACGGCCGAACATCTGCTGCACCATGGACACTTCGATCCGGTTCCGGCCCAGCCGGACGTCGCGCACGACGACGGCGCGGGCGGGGAGGTTCACTCCGGCGGCCACCGTGGACGTCGCGACCAGGACGTCGATCTCGCGGGCTCGGAAAGCCCGTTCGGCCTCGCGTTTGAACGGCCAGTCGCGGTAGTGCAGTCCCACGCCGGCGCCGCCGCACAGACGCTCGACGAGTTCCGTGTCGTCCGCGTCGACGCCACGGGTCGGCACACCCCGGTCGGCCGCGAGGGCGAGTGCCGTCGCACGCACCCCGCGCTTGCTGCTGCAGAAGACCAGCACACTGCCGCCCTCGTCGGTGAAGGCCCGAGCCAGCCGCACGGCCGTGTCCGTGCGGGCCTTGACGGCCTGCGTGGACCGTACGCCGTCCCGCGGCGCCGGAAGCATGGGGATCTGCCAGGTCAGCCGGGTGGGCCGCCACGAGGTCCGGATCAGCCGGGCCCCCAGCCACGCGGCGACCTGGCCGGCGTTGGCCACGGTTGCCGAAAGCCCGACGACGCGGGTCAGGGCACTGTCCTCGCGCACCCGCGTGAGCACCGCTTCCAGCACGGCGCCGCGCCCCGGATCGCCGAGCAGGTGGATCTCGTCGACCACCAGGCAGCCGACCTCGGCGAGGGCACCGCCAAGAGATCCGTTCCGGCAGATCGCCTCGAACTTCTCGGTCGTGGCGACCCAGACGTCGGCCTCGCGGATCAGTTCGGTGTCGACGGCGTACTCGCCCGTGAGCCGGACGACCTCCAGTCCGTGCCGCCGCCAGTTCTCGAGTTCACGGTCGAGTTCGTCGGTCAGCGACCGCTGGGGGACGAGCCAGGCCGCCTTGCGCCCGCGGGCATGCGCCCGCAGTGCGGCGACCATGCCGATCGGCGTCTTGCCCGCGCCGGTCGGGGCGACGACGATCAGATGGTCGTCGCTCTCCATCACCGCCGGGACGGCGTCCGCCTGGGCGGGATTGAAGGTGGGGTACGGCAGCAGACCGGTCCACTCCTCGGGAACCAGGTCGGTCACCGGTACGTACGGGGTGTCGTCGGCGACCGGAAGGTCCTTCAGGGCGTCCCACTGGGCCTCGAACGCGTCCCGGGCCGCGTGGGCCCCGGGGCCCTCGACGGGCGCGGACGGCATCGGGGATCCATGGGCGGGGAACGCGCGGACCGGATGGGCCACCAGCCCCGAGGTGGTGCCGACGTCGGTCACGGTGCCGACCTGTTCGCCCTCGATCCAGTGCCGGGCGCTGCGCGACGGTACGCCCCGCGCCGTCAGGTGCGCGCGCAACTCGTCGAAGGCGGGGCCCTCGGGGAGGATGACGCGGATGTCGTCGGCCGCCCACACGGCCTCCTCGGACGGTCGCCAGGCCGGGTCGGTCACCTTGCACCACATCAGGCGGCGCCGCTCACGCTCCCTGGGCACCGGGAGGTCCGCGGGCCAGGCCGGTCCCGGGGATGCGGCGATCACCCTGAGGGGGGTGAGGGGGGTGATGGTGACTCCGGGCTCCGCGGGACAGGGGCCGAGGAGCGCCTCCTCGACACTCGCCGCCGGCATCGGTTCCGTCACCTTCAGCCGTGGGGCCTCCAGTCGAGGGGCCTTCGGCCGTGGGACCGAGGTCCTCCTCGCCGTGGGCCGCGGCCACAGCTTGTCGTAGGTCTTCACACCGAGGTCGGTGAGAGTGTACGCCGCCGGGCAGACCGGGCAGACGACGGCCACGTAGCGGTAGACGCGCCCACCCGATTCGTACGGTCTGCGGAGCGCGTACATGCGCCCGTCGCACTCCGGGCAGGCGCGGGGCACCTCCTCCTCGTAGCTCCACCCCGGTTCTGTGAAGCGGTCGATGAGCCGGTCGTCCTGCAGCGCGACGCCCCAGCGCCCGCGGACGACTTCCACGACCGTCTGGCCGAACTCGGCCGCCTCCCCCACGAGTTCCCCCTGTCGGCCCGACTGGCCACGTGTGTCAATCGACGATGATGCCCGGGTAGCAGTGATCATGATTCCATCCGGGCTGGATCGGGTAGCCGCAGTAGCAGAGCCCGGGCCGGGCGGGTTTGCCCTCGGAGCGGCGGCGCAGCGCGACCGCGAGCGGCTGCCGGGCCAGCCATGCCTCGGTGTCCTCGCCTTCCCAACGGCCCAGCGCCTCGGGAGAGACCGCGAGTCCGTCCACCAGCGCCCCGAAGAGGTCGTCGGCCTGCCGAAGGAGGAAGCGCAGCACGTTGCCGCAGTACCGGGGCTCCATGTCGTCGAGGCGGTGGCGGCGGTCCTGGGCGTCCTGCCAGACCTCGTCCTGGTTCAGGAGGGTCACATAGTGCTCCTCCAGGGTCCAGGACCGGGGTGCCTCGCCGGTCAGCCGGTCCTGGGCGGTCTCGTGGGCCTTGCGCGCCTTGCGCAGCGGCTCCTCGAACTCGGCGGCGGACCCCGCGGCGAGCCGCCGGCAGATCTCCACCGCCTCCCCGGTGACGGCCAGTGCCTCCGCCCCGTGTCCGCTCAGCGCGAGGTAGGTGCCGAGGTTCGTCAACGTCCCTGCCAGGGACGGCTCATGGGCAGCCGGGTGCACGGCCGCCAGCCGCCGCTCGATGCCGGCCGCCTCGCGCAGGGCGGCCAGCGCGTCGTCGCGGCGGCGTGCGCCCCACAGGAAGAATCCCAGGTTGCCCAGGGCCACCGCCAGGTCGGACTCCTCCACCGTCATGGAGCGGGTGAAGCCGGACGCGGGGGACACGGGCCCGGCTGCCACGCGGCGTCGGATGATCTCGACCGAGCGCTCTGCGGAGGTGAGGGCGTCCGCCCAGCGACGCAACCGCCACGAGCAGACGGCTGCTTGGGCCAGCGTCATGGCCAGGCCCGGTTCGTAGACCGCCGGATCGATCACGGCCAGCCGTTGGAAGATCCCCATGGCCCGCTGGACGGTGCTCAGGGCCTCCTCCTGCCTGCGCTCCTGCGACATGCCGTGGCCCAGGTGGGACAGGGAGAGCGCGAGGCCGGGCTCGTAGGCCGCGGGGTCGGTGGCGGCCAGTCCCCGGAAGATGCCGACCGCCTCCTCGGCGGCCCGGCGGCTGGCCCATGTGCGATCCGCCCTGACGGCGCACTCGCTCAACTGGGCCAGGGCGGTGGCGAGTTCGGGTTCGTACACGGCGGGGTCGGCGGCGGCCAGCCGCCGGAGGATGCCGACCGCCTGCTCGGTGGCTGCCACGGCGTCCTCCCGGTGCCCCGCCCGCGTCATCCGGAACCCGAGGTTCTGGTGCAGTCGGGCGTGTTCGGCCGGGTCGTCCGTGGCGGCGAGCCGATGGCCGGTGAGGCGTCGGGTGAGGGCGTCGATCCCCGCGTCGAGGTCGACCTGGCCGTGCTGGGGAAGGTGCGCGTCGATCGCCTCCAGGACGGCGGGATCGAGGTCGACGGCGGCGAGCGCACTCAGGGCCGCACCGCCCGCGGCGAGGGCCAGGGCCGGGTCGCCGCGCAGCACGGCCTCCAGGTGCCGGACCGTGTGGGGCCAGCGGTGCGGGGCCGCCGCCGAGGCCAGGAACGTCAGCGCGCGGGCCGCGTACCCGGGCGGCGCGCCCTCCCCGTCACGGGCTGTGAGCACGCCGACGGTGTCCGCCGCCCAGGGGGCGGCGGGATAGCCGGTGGCTTCGTGCCCGGGCAGGCTCAGGGCGAGGAAGTCCTCGGCGAGGCGGTCGGGATAGAGCGGTTCCAGGACGGCACCGGGCTCCTGTGCCGGATAGCACGTGGTGTGGTCGGCCAGCAGCCGTCCGGGGTGCTCCAGGCTCAGGGCGTTCAGCAGTGCGGTGCCGTCCGCGTACGACGTGGCTCCGGTGAGAGCCGCGGTGAAGACCACGTGGCCCATGACGCTCGGCGCGGTCGCGTAGTCCAGGCCTTCCAGGCGGTTCTCGTGGAGCCTGGTCCAGTGCCGGCGTTCGCGGTCGAGCAGGTACGCGGACAGGCCCGCCATGTCCTTCGGGGGTCGGCTGCCCCGGGTGTGGGCGTCGACCGCCACCAGCGCGGCCATGTGCAGCGCCAGGACGAGCCCGAAGTCCGGCCCGCTCAGATGGTCGGGGGGTTCGATGGCGGTCGCGTCGGCGAGTCCGTAGCAGGCCGCGAAGCGGTCTCGGGCGACGGCGAACATGGCCCGCCGCTCCTCGAGTTCGCCACCCCGCTCGTCGAGTGGGGGCAACGCCGAGTCGCCCGTCCCGGCTCCCGCCTCCTCCAGGGCGGACCGCACAGCGGGCCACGGGGCGACCGACCGGGCCAGCAGCAGCACCCGGGTCGGCAGCGAACGGTGGAGCAGCTGGTTGCTGAACAGCCAGGTCAGGTGGGAGAGCGGCCAGCGGTCCGCGTAGTCGACGATCAGCAGCAGTCCGGAGGCACCGTCAATCCGCAGGTCCTGGCTTCCCGGGGGCGACTGGATCGTGCCGGAACCGTGGGCGGCCGTCACGACCTTCCAGCCCGCCGCGGCACTGTCGGCGGCGAACTGGGCGGCCAGCCGGGTCTTGCCCTGCCCGCCGGGACCGTGCAGCCACGTGGCCGAGAGGCGCGGACCGCCGCCGTCCCGCCATGCGGCCAACGCGGTCCGCTCCCGGTCGCGACCGGTGAAGTCCACGACCTGGAAACGGGCGTTGAGCAGGCGGCTGGGCTGGGCGGTGAGCCACGCGGCGTCCTGGCCCGCAGGAACCGAGGCCGGGCCGTACTCGGAGAGCAGATAGATTGGGCCCCGGTCGGGGAAGACATGCAGGTCGGCGCCGACGACGCCGTAGCCGAAACCGTTCTCGACTCGGATGACCTGCCGGGACCCCGTACGCGTGCGGCTCACCGCGCGCCTTCGCCGCCGCCTCCCGGTCCGGGGGGAGCCTGGTGCACGACGACATTGCCCCCTTGGACCGCGAAGACCTGACCGCCGTCCTTGGCGACGTTGTTCTGCACCCAGGCGCGCTGGTCGTCGGGCAGGCGGTCCCGGATCTCGCTGATCAGCTCCCGCAACTCGTCGGCGGCGTCCGGGTGTTCGTCCAGCAGCGATTCCAGCTCCAGCTGCCATACGGGAAGCAGGCTCTGACGCACCCGCTCGGCATCGCGGGCCCGCGCGACGAGGGCCGCGTTGTTGTCCAGTTGGGCCTCGATGACCGTCTGCCGGCCCTCTCCCCGGCGGCGGAACAGCCTCGCGATCCCACCACGCGCGACCGCCCAGGAGTCCGTGGCCATGGCCCCGACCACGGTGGTTCCCCCGGCCAGGATCAGTTCTTCCAGCATCATGTCCCCCTCGCCCTACGATCCCATGAACCCTGCCCTGAACGGACATTATCCTTTGCCGATGGTCAACTGCCGTGTGGGCAGGCGCGGTTGGCAGCAGCGGGCCGCTGGACCTGGCTCATCGAAGTCCGTTGTCCCATTCCCTAGGGACGCAGCGGCATCGATGGTTCAGGCTCGGACCGATCGGCGCGCAGGGAGCGTGACGGGTGGGCGATGGCGTGGGTTGAGGGACCTTCCTCGGCGCGAGAGACGCGGTTCACTTCCTGGGCCTTTCGCATCAGTTGACGCGCCTGATCGTGGTGCCCCCGCGCCCAGGCGATCTTGGCCGTGAGGCGGTAGGCGTAGCCGAGGTCGGCGGAATCGGCGAGTGCGGCGAAGCGGTCCAGTGCCTGTTGGGCCATGTGGGCGGCCTCATCCAGAGCGCTGGACCTGCGCAGCGCTTCGGCGGCAGACGCGTACGCATGTGCGGCTCCCTCCTGGTCGCCCTGCTCGTCGAGGAGTCCGGCGGCTTCCTGAGCGAACTGAGACGCCTTCGGGTACTGGCCGACGTACAAGTGCAGCGCGGCTTGACCGACCAGGCATTCGGCGAGCAGCCGCGCGTCGCCCGCCTGGGCCAGGTGGTCGTACGCCTCGGCCTGGAACTGCAGGGCCTCGTCGACCAGGCGGGCGGCCAGCGCGCGCTCGGCCAAGGACATCAGTCGGCGCCCGCGTTCGGCTGCGCGTTCGGATGAGGTGCGGGACGCCTGGGCGGCGCGGCGGAGTTCCCCGGCCAGCCCTTTCCGCGCGGCTGGGACGTCGAATTCCGGTGGTCGTTGCGCGAAGCCGGTCCGTTCGCCCAGCACGGCCAGGCAGCCGCGGGCCCGCGCTATGGCCCGGCCGTCATGCAGGCCTGTCGCATGCCTGTAGGCGGCGTCCGCCTCCTCCTTCGCCTCTGCGAGCCGCTGCTCCTCACGCAGGGCGTCGGCGACCTGGCAGCTCAGTTCGGTCGCCAGGTGCCAGTTGTCCTCGCGTGCCGCCCGGGCCGCCGCCCGCAGCTCGGCCAGCGCGGCTCTGCGCCAGGCCTTGCGGGTGGCGCCGCTCTCGCGTGCCTCCCGCAGGAAACGGCACAGGTGCAGATAGAGCCAGGTGCGCCGCAGGGCCTCCGTGTCCGCTCCTGTGTGCGAGTAGCTGCGATAGAGATCGTGGAAGGCGTAGCGCCCGTCCGTGCGCTGCAGCAGGCCCGCGTCCACCAGCTCCTCCAGCATCAGCCCGCAGATACCCGGCGGCATCTGGCTCATCGCGGCCGCCGAATAGCGGTCGAAGTCGGGGCCGGGATGGTCGGCGCAGTCGTGCAGCACCTGTTTCTGGGGTGCGGTGAGCGCGTTGTAGGACACCGTGAATGCCGTACGTACCTGGTCGTCGTCGGAGTGCAGGTACTGCAACGGCCGCTCCGACTCCCGCATGGCGTCCAGGAGAAGGTCGGGCGGGGTGCGGCGCAGCCGGGCGGCGATGGGGCGCAGGGCGAGCGGGAAGCAGCTCAGGAGCCGGGCGATCTCGGTGAGTTCCGCGTCGTGTCCGGTGAGCCCGCTGAGGTCCTGCAGCATCGCCACCGCGTGACCCGGTTCCAGTGGGGCCAGCGCGTACCGGCGGGCGGCGACTTCGGTGAGCGAGGAGCGGCTGGTGGCCAGGACCAGCGCGTGCGGCGCTGCCCCCATGGCCCGGGCGACCTGGGTGGCGTCGGTGACGTTGTCGAGCAGCACGACCGGAGCGTCACGGGGCCGGGGAGGTCCGGCGGTTGGTGCGACGGCGCCGACAGCGGGCCTGGGGGACGGGTCTGCCATGAGCCGCCGGTGCAGCTCGGCCGCCAGCGCCGACTTGCCCACGCCCGGCGGCCCGTGTACCACCAGCGCGCCGGAACCACGAGCAGCCTCGGCAGCCAGTTCCCGCAGCTCGCGGTCGCGGCCGAACAGCCGCTCGGGCGGCACCGGGAGGTGGGGGCTGTGCACCTCGTCCGGCGAGGTGTGGGGCAGGTGCGCGGGATTGTGGAAGATGGCGATGCGCTCACCCGAGTTGTGCGCACCGAGCTGTGGGTGCTGGGGCTGGTCGCGCGCGCCCAGTTCCCGTTGCAGCCAGCCGTGCAGGGTGCCGAAATCGAGCACCGGGCCGGCCTCGGGTAATCCCGCGCGCACGAGGCCGAGAAGGGCCCCGGTGAAGGCGGACAGCTCCTCGTCGGGCAACGAGAAGGCGAGCTCGGTGGCCGCGCTGGAGGTGAGCACGCAGACGCCGTCGATGTCGGAGACCCGTTGGAGCAGCGTCTCGCGCTGACCCATGCCGCCCTCGACAGCGGCACCGCTGAAGCAGCAGTCCAGGATGACCGCGCACTTCAGTCCCCGTCGCCGGTGCGCCGCCCGCACCTCGTCGCGAATATGGGCGTACGGAAGCGAGCGCCACATCTGGTGGTCATTGGAGTCGTGCAGGGCGAGGTGCAGTTCGGTCAGCCGGTCGGGATGCAGCAGCCCGTGTCCCGCGTAGTAGATCAGCAGGGTGTCCGTGGCCTGCTGCGCGGCGCTGTCGATGGCCTGCATAACGGATCCGAGGTCGGATCTCGGGCCGAGCACCTGGCACGCCGGGCCCGCCAGGCCCCACACCTCGTTGTCGCACAGCGCGTCCCGTAGCGCGGCAACGTTCCGCTCCACTGCGGGGAGTTGGGCAAGACCGGCCTCCTCGGCGTACCTGTCGACGCCGATCAGGACCGCCCGGGAGGCCGCACGGTCGGACAGCCGGGTGGTCATACGTCGCCCTGTTCGGGTGCCCGCCTGTCGTCCAGGTCGTGGGCCTGGGCCTGGCCTTGCTCCCGGCGTGCCCGCAGTACCCTGAGCACGTCCTCGGGGGTGCCCTCCAGGAGGGTCCCGTCGCTCTCGGTGACCCGCACCGTGGGGGGAGGCGTCCCGTGCGGTCGCCGCCAGGCAGCGACGGCGACCAGCAGGCCGACCAGTCCGACGGTGCTGTCCACGAGTGCGGTGACCGTGTCCACGGCGCCCATGGAACCCGCCGGTGCCTGAGGCTGTAACGCGCCGACTGGGGCGATCTCGACTCCGGAGCGGGCCACCCCGGGGTCGCGCCGCAGCCATCCGGCCAGCGAACCGGCACTCCCGGCCCTTCCGACGCCGATCCACACCTCACCCATCGAAACTCCCCCCGCTCCGTGCGCCGTCTCCTGCACCCAGGGTCCCGTTACGGGACAGCTCCTGGCCTCATTCCTGTTCGATGAGGTCGCTGTTCAGAACACCCCCATGCCCGCGCAACTGCCGATCAATCCCACACTCGGCCGGTGACGCTCTGCTTCCACGCGGTCACTCACGATACTCCGCACACGTCCCGCGCCGCACAAACGCATCAGGGGCCCTCCGAAGAGAGCCCCTGATCTGCGCAAACATCCGACATCACTGTCGGGACGACAGGATTTGAACCTGCGACCCCTTGACCCCCAGCAATGCGGTCGATCTTGGTTTGAAGGCTTGTACCGCCGTTGCGCGCCCGCGAGCGCAGTCATTGACGGTTCACGCGCGTTGGCGCCCTCTCTGCCCCGGCAGGGGCTCGTTCAATGCACTCGACGACAGTACGGCTCCACAGCCGGTTGTCACTCCGCCCCGGGGTCCAGGGTGTTCAGGATGCCAGTGATGCGACGGCCCTCAGGGGTTGCAGGTTGTCTGCCCAGAAGTCGTCGAACGTGCGCGGCGGATGGCCGGTTAGGTTACGGACCTCGGTCGTCGTCGTGGCCTGGGATCCGGCGACTTCCTTGATGAGGAAGGCGAGGTCCTCGGCGAACCGGCGCGGCAGGACACCGAACTCCGCCCGATCGAACACGGCAGGCATCCAGTCCACCGCATTCCCAGGGAGTCACGTGGCGTCGCACCAGGGCTTGTTAGCCGCCCAGTGCCGGACCCAGCCGACAAACCCCGACTCGGCGGTGGTATGACCGAACTGCGCGCCGAAGGGTACAGCCCCGACGTCGGTGATGAGCCAGACGTGACCTCGATGAGGGCCAGTCACGATGAGATGCCAGTACATCGCGCACCCATCGGTGCCCAGCACGATCGAGCCGTGGTTGTAGACCTGCTCAAGGATCTCGTCGGCATCTTCGGACGGATCCGATTCATCCTCCCACACCCACGCCTCCGTCAGTGGAAAGGGCTTGCCCAGGTCACGTTCCTGCCCGTCATCGCCCCAGTCGTCTGGCAGCTCCGCTACCGACAGCAGTCCATAATCTGGCGGCCCGGAGTACGAACCGTCCGTTATCTCCGCGACGAAAGTCCGATACGGCTCAGGCAACACGATCCCGTGTTCCGCCTCGAAGGCATGGACTGCCTCCCAGCCAAGAGCCGACTCACCTCCGTCATCGATGTCGAACGCCGCACGAAGCGCCGCCAGCTCAGCAGGGTCAGCGTGATCAATGTTCATGCGGCATAGCTACCACTCCGCTGTGACAACACCCCTCGGGATACCACTGGTCCGACGAACGACGCTGCTGCCAAGCGCGATCACGCACTTGGCAGCAGCGCAGGCCCCTACACGTCAGACCGCGGGCCGGCCATCCCCCCGTGCTCAATGCGGGGTTGGGCGACGGCCGGCGGTGAACGGACGGAACCGCGTAGATTACGGCTCGCCGGGGAGCGTAGGGTCCCCACATGGCGATGCGTGACGACACGGCGGGGATTGCGGATAACCCATTCCTTGCGCCCAGCACCCTGCCCTACCAGCTGCCGCCGTTCGCGGCGATCCGCACCGAGCACTACCTGCCGGCGTTCGAGCACGGCATGGCCGAGCAGCTGGCCGAGATCGACGCGATCGCCGGCGCCGCGGAGCCGCCCACGTTCGAGAACACCGTCGTGGCCCTGGAGCGGTCCGGCGCGGTGCTCGACCGGGTGTCGAAGGTGTTCTTCAACCTGGTGCCCTCCGACGGCAACGCAGAGCTGGAGGCGATCGAGGCGGAGATCAGCCCCCGGCTCGCCGCGCACGCCGACGCGATCCACCTCAACGCGGGCCTGTTCGCCCGCCTTGAGGACCTGTACAGCCGACGGGACGAGCTGGGCTTCGACTCCGAGTCACACCGCCTGCTAGGGCGCTACCACACCCGGTTCGTCCGGGCCGGCGCCCGCCTCACCGGCGCCGAGCGGGACCGGCTGCGGGAGATCAATAAGCAACTCGCCGCCGACGCCTCCGCGTTCGGACAGAACGTGCTCGCCGACACCAACGCCGCTGCGCCGGCGATGGCCGACGCCGACGAGCTGGACGGGCTCTCCGCCGACGAGGTCGCCGCCGCGGCCGAGCGCGCCGACGGCTCGGGCGGGTACGTACTCGCGCTGCAGAACTTCTCCAATCAGCCGCTGCTCGCCACCCTCAACGACCGGGAAGTGCGCCGCCGCCTGCTCGCCGCCTCCCTCGGCCGCGGCCTGGAGACCAACGCCGCGCTGGTGCGCCGGATGGCCCGGCTGCGCGCCGAGCGGGCCGCGCTCTTCGGGTACGAGAGCCACGCCGCGTACGTGGTGGCCGACCGGACCGCGCGCACCCCCGACGCGGTCGCCGACATGCTCGGCCGGCTGGTCGAGCCCGCCGTCACCAACGCCACGCGGGAGGCCGAGGCGCTGACCGCGGCGCTGCGCGAGGACACAGGCGATCCGCATGCCGCGCTGCACCCCGCCGACTGGCGGTACTACGCGGAACGGGTCCGCAAGGCCGAGTACGACGTGGACTCCGCCGCACTGCGGCCCTACCTCGAACTGGACCGGGTGCTCTTCGACGGCGTCTTCCACGCCGCGGGGCTCGTATACGGGATCACCCTCACCGAGCGCGACGATCTGGTCGGCTACCACCCCGACGTGCGGGTCTTCGAGGTGTCCGACGCCGACGGCAGGGCGCTCGGCCTGTTCCTCGCCGACTTCTTCGCCCGGCCCTCCAAGCGCGGCGGCGCGTGGATGAACGAGCTGGTCAGCCAGTCCACGCTGGCGGGCACCCAACCGGTGGTGGTGAACAACCTCAACATCGCGCGCCCGCCGGCCGGGGAGCCGGTGCTGCTCACCTTCGACGAGGTACGCACCATGTTCCACGAGTTCGGGCACGCGCTGCACGGCCTGTTCTCGGACGTGAGCTACCCCTACTTCTCGGGCACCGCGGTCCCGCAGGACTTCGTAGAGTTCCCCTCGCAGGTCAACGAGATGTGGATGGTGTGGCCCGAGGTCCTGGCCAACTATGCCCGGCACCGGGAGACCGGCGAGCCCATGCCGCCCGAACTGGCCGAGCGGGTCCTGGCCGCGCAGCGGTTCGGGGAGGGCTTCCGCACCGTCGAGTACCTGGGCGCGGCGCTGCTGGACTGGGCCTGGCACTCGCTGGCCGTCGGCGCCGACCCGGGCGGCGTCGAGGACTTCGAGGCCCGAGCGCTGAGCGCGGCCGGCGTTGCGATGGACGCGGTCCCGCCGCGCTACCGCACGGGTTACTTCCAGCACATCTTCAGCGGCAACTACAGCGCTGGGTACTACTCCTACATCTGGAGCGAGGTGCTGGACGCCGACACGGTCGAGTGGTTCAAGGAGGACGACGGGCTCACGCTGCGGGAGAAGGGCGAGCGCTTCCGCCACAATCTGCTGGCACGAGGGGGCAGCGTCGATGCGCTCGACGCCTTCCGTGATGTCCGCGGCCGGGCCCCGGACATCGCGCCGCTGCTGGCCCGCCGGGGCCTGGGGAGCTGATCGTCAGCCCTGTCGCGATCGGTGATCACGCGGTTCTCAAGGCACCGGCTGCATAGGTCGTGCCGCCGAAGGTCGAGGATGCAGGAGTGCATCCATTGAGAACTCAGGCACCCGTACCGACACCAACCACCTCGCACCAGCAGGTACTCCCCCAGCAACGGATGCCCGCCCGGGCCGACGAAGCCGTCATCGACCCCTACCCGTTTCAGATGGGGCTGGCGCTGGCCATGAACGTCGATCGACAGCGGGGCGACGCCCTGCTCGTCGACAACGTCGCCATCGCGCACGGGCACAGGACGTTCACCAGCAGCAGCCGGGTGCCGGTCGCATGTCGCACCGAGTGCCGCCGAAACAGACCACGGGGCCCTGATCCACCGTCGGTGGATCAGGGCCCCGCTTCCTTCTGTGTCCGATCGGTCCTCAGTCGGACTGCGGTGCCTGAGCCCATCGCTGGCCACCATGAAGCTCGCCGAATACGGCGAAGCAAACATGGACCTCGCCCTGCGCGGCCTCGAGTTGAAAACGCTGGACCCCTACCTGTCGGGGTGGCGGATGCGCGTGGTCCCGGCCCTGGGTCACCTCGCGGTGCGAATGATCACCAACGGCGTCGTCGACCGCACCGTGCAGAACTGGATCGCCGACGAGCACAGCCGATCGACCGTGAAGAACACCATCGCCGTCCTGGTCCGCGCCATGGAGCAGGCAGTCCGAGACGGCATCATCAACGTCAACCCCGCCCGGGTGACCGGCTGGCAGAAACTCTACAAGTAGGCCGAGGACGAACTCCTCGACCCGCGCGCTGGCCCTGCCCGACTGGGACACCCTCGCCGCACTGGCCGACGCGCTCATGGCCGCCTCCCACGACCACTACCGCGGCTGGGGAGACGTGGTCACCTTCGCCGCATGCACTACCGCACGGATCGGCGAGGTCTCAGGCTGCCGCGTCGACGACATCGACACCACCCAGTGGATCTGGACCGTGCGGCGCCAGACCACACCCGCACCCGGCGGGCTGACCGACAAGGGCACCAAAGGCAAGCGGGCCCGCAAGGTTCCCATCGTCGAGGAGGTCCGCCCCCTCGTCGCCCAGCGCATCCTGTCCGCCGGCCCCGACGCCCGCCTGTTCACCGGCCCGCGCGGCGGGCGCATCTCCACCGCCGTCCTGCGCGACGCCACCCACTGGGACGACGTGGTCACCAAACTCGGCTACCAACACCTGCGCCGCCACGACCTCCGGCACACCGGACTGACCTGGTTCGCCGACGCAGGAGTCCAAGTGCACGTCCTCCGCAGGATCGCCGGCCACGGCTCCCTGACCACCGCCCAGCGCTACCTCCACCCGGACATCCACAAGATCACGGCCGCCGGGGCAGCACTCTCCGCCCACCTCAGCGCGCTGCGCGCGCCGCGCTCCCTGCCGAGCCCGATCGTCATGACCCGCTGACCCCGGTCAAGGACGCCGGTCCCCAACTGGTCCCCAAGAATGATCGAGGGCCGGGTTCGGATGTCTCCGAACCCGGCCCTGACCTGCAACTGTCTCCAGTCGGGACGACAGGATTTGAACCTGCGACCCCTTGACCCCCAGTCAAGTGCGCTACCAAGCTGCGCCACGTCCCGGTGCGCGTTCCTGCGGTGAACCGCGTGATCGCGCGAACGTCACTTTACCGCACCTCGGCGGCCAAGCCGAAAACGGCCACGGGGTCGGGGACAATCGGCGTATGAGCGGCACTTCCTCCGACAGGCCGGCCGGCGCGCGGGACCGGGACAGCGAGGGGCGGGCGCGCAACGCGCGGCCCCGGGACGGGCTCGGGCGGCCCCTGCCGTACGGCGCCGACGGGGTGCCGCGGCAGCCCGAGGGCGTGGTGCGCACCCCGCTGGAGACGGTGACCAAGGCTCAGGCGCTGCTGGACGCGGGCAGGCCCTTCCACGCGCACGAGGTCTTCGAGGACGCCTGGAAGTCGGGGCCGCCGGCGGAGCGCGCCCTGTGGCGGGGGCTGGCCCAGCTCGCGGTGGGGCTCACCCACGCGGCCCGGGGCAACGTCATCGGCGGCGCCCGGCTGCTGCGGCGCGGGGCAGGGGCCGTGGAGGAGTGGGTGGCGGACACCGGGGAGCGGACTCCGTACGGCATGGACGCGCCCGGGGTGGTGGCGTGGGCGCGGGAGCTGGCGGACGCCGTGGACAGCGGGAGGGCAGGTGGCGTGGATGCGGCGGAGCGGGCACCTCGGCTGCGTGGGGAGGGGGCACTGCCGGCGGGCGGCGCGAACACCGGAGGGGCGTAGCCGGCGGGCGGGGCAAGGGGTAGCCGGCGAGCGCGGCGTACGCGGTGGCGGTAGCGGTCGGTGTGGCACCCGTGGACGCGTTGTCAGTGCCGTACGGCAGACTCGGTGCGTGCGAAAGATTCATGTGATCGGCATCGGCGCGGGCGACCCCGACCAGCTCACCCTCCAGGCGGTCAGGGCGCTGCGCGACACGGACGTGTTCTTCGTCCTCGACAAGGGCGAGGCGAAGTCGGACCTCGTACGGCTGCGCCGGGACATGCTGCGCACGCACATACCGGAGGGGACGTACCGCGTGGTGGAGGCGCGCGACCCGGAGCGGGACCGTGCGGCGGGCGGTGCCGCCTACTCCCCCGCTGTCGGCGACTGGCGCAGCGCACGCGCGGACGTCTACGAGCGGATGATCGCGGGGGACCTGGGCGAGGACGAGACCGGCGCGTTCCTGGTGTGGGGCGATCCGGCGCTGTACGACAGCACGCTGGCCATCCTCGAGGAGGTGCTGGCGCGGGGCGCGGTGGACTTCGCGTACGACGTGGTGCCGGGCATCAGCAGTGTCTCGGCCCTGGTGGCCCGGCACCGCACGGGGCTCAACCGGGTCGCCCGGCCCGTGCAGATCACCACCGGGCGGCGGCTGGCCGAAGGGTTCCCGGAGGGCGTGGACGACGTGGTGGTGATGCTCGACGCCCACCAGGCCTTCCGGCACTGCGCCGACCAGGACATCGACATCTACTGGGGCGCCTACATAGGCACCCCGGACGAGATCCTCGTCTCCGGCCCGATCGCCGAGGCCGCGCCGCGCATCGAGCGGCTGCGGGCCGAGGCCCGTGAGCGCAAGGGCTGGATCATGGACACGTATCTGCTGCGCCGGAAGCGGCAGGACCGGGCGGAGCAGGCGGAGTAGGCGAAGCCGGCCGGGCGGCCCGGTCGAGGCGTTCCAGCACGGCCGTGACGTCCGGTACGACGGTGCCGTCCGGCACGGCGGTCAGTTCCGGCGGCAGCGGCGGACGGCGTACGACGACGACCGGCAGCCCGAGTTCCCGGGCGGCCGAGAGTTTGGCCGCGGTGGCCGCTCCCCCGCTGTCCTTGGACACCAGCACGTCGATGCGGTGTGCCCTGAGCAGCTCCTTCTCACCGGCCACGGTGAACGGCCCGCGGGCAAGCAGCAGGTGTGTGTCCGGGGGCATCGGAGGCTCGGGCGGCTCGACCGACCGTACGACGAAGTGCGCCTCGGCCAGGTGGGCGAAGGCGGCGAGGCCCAGCCGTCCCGTGGTCAGGAACACCCGGCACCCGAGCCGCGGCAGCAGCTCCGCCGCGGCGGGCAGCGAGGCGACCGGGTGCCAGCGGTCCCCGGGGCCGGGCCGCCATCCGGGTCGGCGCAGCACCACCATGGGTACGCCGGTCGCCGTCGCGGCCAGCGCCGCGTTCCGCGTGATCCCCTCGGCGAAGGGGTGAGTGGCGTCGACGACGGCGTCCACGCGGTGCTCACGCAGCCAGGAGGCCAGTCCGTCCACCCCGCCGAACCCGCCGACCCGCACGTACCCGGCCAGCGCCCCCGGCCTCGTCACCCGCCCCGCCAGCGAACTGGTCACCCGCACGCCGTCCCGCGCCGCGAGCACCGCGGCCAGCTCACGTGCCTCGGCGGTACCACCGAGAACCAGGATGTGTGAGGACATGACATTGAGCGTAGAGGGGCGACAACGGGTACGAGGCGTCCGGGCCGGGTCCGGTGTCTGGTCGCCGTGGAGGCGTGGGGCCCCCGGTGGGCTCAGCGTCGTACGGATCGGCGCAGGTCGTGTGCGGACAGAGGGCCGACCGACCAGCCGGTGTGGTGGCAGATGCGGATCAGGTCGGGCAGGGCGGCGAGGGTGGTCCGCCAGGAGTCGGGGGCGCAGGCGTGGTCGGTGTCGTGCAGGAGGATCGTGCCGCCGCCGCGCAGGTCCGCGGCGACGGTCGTGCGGACGGAGGCGGGGGTCGCGTCCGCCGTCCAGTCGCGGCCCCAGGCGGTCCACAGCACGGGGCGCAGACCGGCGCGCCGGGCGGCGGCCCAGCGGCCCGCGGTGAGGATGCCGTAGGGCGGCCGGTACCACCGCGGCCGCCAGCCCGTGGTGTCCCGCACGACGAGCGCCGCCCGCACGGTCTCCCGTACGTCCCGGGCCGGAGTCGGCAGCCAGGGGCGGCTGTGGGTCCATCCGTGCACGGCGAGTTCGTGTCCCCGGTCCGCGATGTGCCGGGTGAGGCCGGGGAAGCGGGCGACCCTCTCGCCCAGGACGAAGAACGTGGCCCGTACGGCGAGCCGGTCCAGCTCGTCCAGGAAGTGCGGCGTGGAGGCCGGGTCCGGGCCGTCGTCGAAGGTCAGTGCGACGTGGTCCGGGCGGCCGGTCCCGGCGAGGCCGGGGAAGCACAGGGCCCGGAAGCGGGGCAGCCAGGTGGCCGCCGGGACGATGTGGGCGGCCGCGACGGCGGCCACCGGCGCGAGGGCCGCCACCGCGGTGCGCGCCGGACGGCTGCCCGGCCCCGCCACCTGCCCGATCCGCCTTACCGACGCTCCGCCTGCCATCTGCCGACCTCTCCTCTCCGTTACTCCGCCAGCCACCTGCCGGCCCTGCTCACGGGTGCTTCCCCTGCCACCCGCCGGCCCTTCTCGCCGCCGCCCCACCTGCCACCCGCCGACCCTTCTCACGGGCGTTCCGCCTGTGCCTTCCCCGGATCGCGGGACGCGTCGGGCGCCGATTCCGCGTCCCACTTACCCGACACGGCGGGGGAACGGGACAGGCCGATCGTGCCGGCCGCGAGGAGTCCGATACCGATCGCCTCCGGCACCAGGCGCACGCCCAGGGCGATGTGTTCCCCGAACAGCGCCCATCCCAGCGCCACACTCGTCAGGGCGTCGCCGAGGGTGAGGGCGGGCTGGGAGGCGACGAGCGTGCCCGCCCGGAAGGCGCACTGGAGCAGTCCGAAGGCGGCGAGCCCGGTGACCGCCGTGGCGTACGGTGTCCAGTTCGACGCCAGCGCGCCCAGGCCCTGCTGGTAGAGGCCCGTCACCTCCTTGAGGAGGGCGGCTGTCGCCGCGAACAGCACCGCCGAGGCCAGACCGAGCACGGCGGCCCGGGGTGCGCCCCTGACCAGCCGCGCAAGCCCGACCAGGACGAGCACCAGGCAGGCCAGGGCGATGCCGACCGGGATCCAGCGCGCCCCCTCGGCCGTGGCGCGTCCGGCGGACGGCGCGGCGGCGCCGAGGAAGACGGCCAGTCCGACGGCCAGGGCCAGGAAGGACAAGCAGGTGATCCGGGCCGGCCGCCGACGGAAGACGATGCTGACCATCGCCAGCGTGAACAGCAGTTCGGTCGCCAGCAGGGGCTGGACGAGCGACAGGCTCCCGACGGCCAGCGCCGAGGCCTGCAGCACCGCGGACACGGCCAGCATGGCCGCGCCGGCCACCCAGAACCGCCGCCTGACCTTGACGGCGTGCGGGGTGCGCACGGCGACCGTCCCGCCTTCGCCGTCCGCCGTCCGGGTGGCAGGCCCGTCCTTCCCGCGCCCGTGCGGCGTCTCGTCCACCGCGGGGCCGGTGCGCCGGTCGCCGCCTCCCCCGCCGTCCGGGATCTCCGTCGCCGCGCGCCTCATCAGTACCGAGGCCGCAGCGTTGGCGCACGCGGAGAACAGTGCCAGGACGATGGTGAGCGCGTTCACACCGTGCGTCACCCGAATCGTGCGGCAAGGCGGCGGTACAGGGCGGGAGCGGCCCCGCGTACCCGGCCGGGCAGCCGGGTCCAGCCGGGGACGTACACCTCGTCCCGGCCCCGCGACACCGCCTCCCACACCGCGTCGGCGACCCGGCTCGCCGGGACGGGCCGGGGCCAGGACCGTCGGTAGGGCACTCCGCGGCGGTCGAAGAACGGTGTGTCGACCACCCCGGGCACCACATGGCTGATGCCGACCCCCGTGCCGCGCAGCTCGTAGCGGACGGCGTCGGCGAAGGCGCCCAGCGCGGCCTTGGCAGCGGAGTAGACGGCCTCGTCACGGACACCGACCGTGCCGGCCAGGGAGCCGATGATGACCACGCGGCCCGTGCCCTGACTGATCATCTGGGGCAGCAGCAGCCGGACCAGGCGCAGCGTCGCCAGCACGTTGACGTCGAACACCTCGTCGATGGCGGGCTGCGGCATGGTGCTGAAGGGCCCCGCCCACCCGATGCCCGCACCCGCCACCAGCAGGTCGACACGGCCGACGCTGTCGAGCGCGAACTCCGCCAGCCGCCGCTCGGCGCCCGGGCCGGACAGGTCCGCCGGGAAGGCCACGGCCGAGGTGCCCCGGGCGACCTCCTCGAGGCGTGCGCGGTCGCGCCCGTTGAGCACCAGGCGCCAGCCGCCCTCCGCGGCCAGCCGCCGTGCCACGGCCGCGCCGATCCCGGACGAGGCGCCGGTCACCAGCGCGCCCCCGCCCGGCACCGCGGCACCACCGGTCCGGCCGGGTGCGGCGCTCGGCGCCACCGGGGCCTCGACCGGCGTGCCGGAGCCGGACCGTACGCGGGAGGGGGCGTGGGACATCGGGACGCACCTCGAGGATCGGACGGACCGAGGGCCGCCGGTGCGGCCCCGGCGGTACGGGACGGCCTCCGGGGTGGTGAAGTATCCCGGGGGCCGTTCCCGAAACGTGGGACGGGCGGAAGGGTGTGCCCGTTCGTTTGACTGCGGTGGGTGAGGGTTACTCACTTCCAGTGTCGTCCGAATCGCCAGTGCCGCCACCGCTGCCCGCCGCCCGTGAGCCCGTGACGCGCCGTGCGCCCGCCCGGCCGGCCCCGACGTCCGCGCCGGAGACGGAGCGGTTGCTCGTGGTGACCGCGAGCATGGGGGCGGGCCATGACACGGTGGCCGCCGAGCTGGCCCGCCGCGCCCGCGCCACCGGCAAGCAGGTCCGTGTCGTCGACGTGCTGGCCCTGCTGCCCGGCGGCTTGGGAAGCGGCCTGCGCGGCTGCTACCGGGCCGTCGTCCGCGGAGCCCCCTGGGTCTACGCCGGGATCTACGACCTGTTCCTCGCGCCCGGCCCCCGGCCGCGCCCGAGCGGCACCCCGCTGGCACGGCTGGCCGGCGGGCGGCTGCTGGGCCTGGTGGGTGAGTGGCGGCCCGATGTCGTGGTGCCGGTCTTCCACCTGGCTGCCCAGCTGACCGGCCATCTCCGGGAGCGCGGGGCGCTGCGGGTGCCCAGCGCGGTGGTCGTCGTCGACTTCACGGCGCACCGGCAGTGGCTGCACCCGGGCAACGACCTGCATGTGTGCCTCACGGAGGAGACCGCCCGGGAGGTGCGGCGGGGCACCGGCCGGGCGGCGGAGGCAGCCGGTCCGGTCGTGGCACCGGAGTTCTTCACCGCGGGGCCGGGGACCGCCGTGTGGCGGCGCCGGCTGGAGCGGTACGGCGGCGGGCGGCCCCCGGTGCTGGTCTCGGCGGGTGCCTGGGGAGCAGGCAGCCGCCTGGCCGGCACGGCCCGGCTGCTCGCCGCGCACGGCTTCCTGCCGGTCGTGCTCTGCGGACGCAACGAGCGGCTGCGGCGCGCCCTGTCCGGAACACCGGGGGTCCTCACCCCTGGTTGGGTGACGGACATGCCGGAACTGCTGCACGCGTGTGCCGCCCTGGTGGACAACGCGGCCGGGCAGACCGCCGTGCAGGCGCTCGCCGCGGGACTGCCCGTCGTCGGCCACCGCCCGCTGCCCGGACACGGGGCGGAGGGCGTGCGCCGCATGGCGGCCCTGGGCGTCTGCGACCACGCGCCCGACTCAGACGCCCTGCTGCGCTCCCTGACCCGCCTCACGGCGCCGGGCGCGCCACGCGAGGCACGGATCGCCGCCGGGCGCGCCCTCTTCCGGCAGGACCCGCTCGACCTGGTCGTACGAGCTGCCGGGGCGAGCCGTCCTGCCCAGTGACCGCGCCGGGGCCTGTCCTCGCGGATCTCCTCGCGGATCTCGTCGGGGCTGTCCGCATGGCGTTGCCCGTGGGGCTTCTCAGGGCCTGTCTCCCTGGTTCGCCGCCGCGCCGGTCTCCTCCCGCCTCAGGTCCAGGCGTCCGACGCGGGCGACGTTCTCGCGGTCCTCGGCGTCCTCGCTCGGCGCGGCGGCGAACCAGGCGTCGAGGATCTCCTCCAGCAGCGGTTCGGAGGTCAGCCGCAGGCCGAGCGCCAGCACGTTGGCGTCGTTCCAGCGGCGGGCGCCGTCCGCCGTGTAGGCGTCGGTGCACAGGGCGGCCCGTACGCCCGGCACCTTGTTCGCGGCGATGGACGCGCCGGTGCCGGTCCAACAGCACACGACGGCCTGGTCGGCCCGTCCCTCGGCGACGTCACGGGCCGCGGCGGCCGAGCAGGCCGCCCACTGGGGGTCGTCCCCGGAACGCAGCGCACCGTGCGTCACCACCTCGTGCCCGCGCTCGCGCAGCAGGGCGACCAGCGAGCGGGCGACGGGTTCGGCCATGTCCGAGGAGACGGAGATCCGCATGTGCCGGAGGCTACTCAGCGCGCCGTCCGGACTCCAGGGGCACCCGTCCGCCCGGGCCGGCCACCGTGGCCACGGGCGCGGGCGCGGTCTAGAACCACGCCTTCCCGACGAGCAGTGCGGAGACGAACAGGACGGTGCCGCCCACCAGGGCGGCGGTACGGGAGTGGCGGCGCAGCGAGGAACGCAGGCCGGGTCGGCGCGCGGGCACCCGGTGCACGCTGGTGTTCCATTCGGAGTCCCTGCCCGAGGTCCCCGGCGCGGCCCCGGCGCGGGCGGGTCGGGGTGCGGGTGCGGGTGCGGAGGCGCCACGACGGTGCCCGGGAGCGGTGCCGCGCTGGCTCGGAGCGCGACGCTGCCCGCTTCCCCCGCCCCACTGCTCCGGGGGAAGCGGCTCGGGCACGCCGCGCCACGCGCCGCCCGCGAACCAGTCCGCGGCCTGCCGGGCCGTGGGCCGCTCCTCCGGCCGTTTGACCAGCATGCTGAGCAGGTACGCCTCGAAGGCGGGCGGCAGCGCGGCGCCCCGCTGGTGCGGCGGTACGGGCGCGGAGTCGACGTGCTGGTAGAGCAGGGCGGTCGCGGTCGACGCCTCGAAGGGCGGGGAGCCGACGGCCAGGTGGTACAGGACGCAGCCCAGTGAGTACATGTCGGAGGCCGCGCTCGCCGGGGTGCCGATGGCGCGTTCGGGTGCCAGGTAGAGGCCGGTGCCGACGATCTGTCCGGTGGTGGTGAGTGCGCCGGAGGGGTCGTCGACGAAGCGGGCGATGCCGAAGTCGGCGATGCGGACGGTGCCCTGCTGGTCGCTGAGCAGGTTGCCGGGCTTGACGTCCCGGTGGACGATGCCCTGGGCGTGCGCGGCGGCGAGGCCCTCGGCGGAGTGCTGGGCCACCTGGGCCAGCCGTTCCGGGGTGAGCGGGCCACCGGCGGTCAGTTCACCGGCCAGGCTGTCGCCCTCGATGAGTTCCATCACCAGGAAGCAGCGGTCCTCCCAGGCCCCGAAGTCGAGCGTCCCGACCACGTGCGGATGGTTCAGCCGGGCCGAGGTCTGCGCCTCCAGTCTGAACCGGGCCTCGGCCGAGGCGTCCGACCCGTCGTTCAGCAGCAGCTTGACCGCGATCTGTCTGCCGAGCACCTCGTCGAGGCCTCTCCAGACCTCGCCCATCCCGCCGCGTCCGATGACCGTGTCCAGCCGGTACCGCCCCGCCACCAGCACCTGTAGCCCCGCCCTCAACATCCCCGAAGTCCCGCCCTCACGACCGCTCCCCGCAGCGGGCGCGGCAGCAGCCGGGCAGCGCTTACGGATCGCGGCAACCGCGGTTCATCTTAACGATCACTCAGGGGTCTCCCGACCCATGCCCGGCCCTCCCGGGCGGATTGTCCGGACAAGAAACCTTCCGGGTTCCGGACTTCCGTTTTCTGGACGCGGGGCCCTCCGAGTGAAAAGCGGCGAAAAGCTCGGAGTCGTCCGTCATGTAAATATGTAGAGCTGATCATCTATGTCATCGTCGCCCTACCCGGCTGATCCACTCGGGAAGGAGAGGACGCACCATGGCCCCTCTGACATGGCTGCTCATTCCGCTGGCGACGGTGTTCATGGCGAGCGTCTGGGGCCTGTTCGCGGGACGACCGCGGCGCTCCGACGACGTGGCGGACGTGGAACGCTACGACCGCTTCCGCGCGGCGCTGGGCCGCGCACCCGACTGACCGGGCGGCCTGCCGACCGCAGGGACCGGCCGGACCGCGGGACCGGCTACCGCAGCAGCAGCTGAAGCCCGCCCACGACGGTGGCCGCGATCACCAGCTGTTCGAACAGCCGCTGGTTGATGCGGTGCACCGCCCACTTGCCGAGCAGCGCCCCGGGCACGACGAAGACCACCAGCGCGGCGTCCAGCAGGAGGGAGCGGCCGTCGATGAGGCCGAGACCGACGCTGAAGGGCACCTTCGAGACGTTGACGACGAGGAAGAAGAAGGACGACGTGCCGAGGAAGCCCAGCTTGCGGAAGCCCGCCGACAGCAGGTACAGCGACATCACCGGGCCGCCCGCGTTGGCGACCATGGTCGTGAAGCCGCCGAGGACGCCGTAGGAGCGGGCTCTGAGTCGGCCCGGGCGGGCGACGACCGGGTCCGGTTCCTCCCCCCGGTCGGCGGTGCGCCGCCGCCACACCGTCACGGACGCCATCAGCAGCAGGATCGCCCCAATCGACGTCCCTACGATCCCGTCGTCCGCCCACACCAGGAACAGGGTGCCGACGACCACCCCCACCGCGACCGCCGGGAACAGCCGCCACAGCGTGGGCCAGTGGGCGTGCCGCCGGTAGGTGAGGACCGCGAGGACGTCGCCGGCGATCAGGACCGGCAGCAGCACCCCGGTGGAGGCGCGGGCGGGCAGGACGGCCGCGAAGACGGCGAGGCTGACCGTGTTGGCCCCGCTGACGGCGGTCTTGGAGAACCCGACGAGCAGGGACGCGAGGGCCAGCGCGGTGAATCCCCACCCGGACATGTTCCAGAACGTCATCGTGTTCATGCGGTGACCGATGTTATGTCCTGACAACGCGGGGCGTAAGGCCCGTCTCACCTGGAGAAACCAGGGCCGGCGTCCGCGAGCACGTACGGACCGCGCTGAGCGCCGTCTCCGGGTCGCTGACCACGGGCGTCCGACCCGGGCAAGCGGCTGTTTGCTTCCTTTCGACGAGGGCACTCGCGCCCGCATGGAGCGGTTGCGCGGCATGGCCGGGGGCGGGACCGGCGAGGACGACTCCGACGACTCCGACGACTCCGACGACTCCACAAGGAGAACCACCGTATGACTGTCGTGAAGAGCACGATCCCCGACGCGGCCCGTCAGGTCACCGGGGACGCGCTGCAGAGCACGCTCGTGGAACTTCTCGGGCTCTCCCTGATCGGGAAGCAGGCGCACTGGAACATCGTGGGACCGCGGTTCCGGTCCATCCACCTCCAGCTCGACGAAGTGGTGGCGGCGGCCCGCGAGTTCGCCGACACCGTCGCGGAGCGCGCGGCGGCGCTCGGCGTGCCCCCGGACGGACGCCCGGAGACGATCGCCTCGGCCTTCACCCTGCCCGGCCCGAAGGACGGCTGGGTGCGCGACGCGGAGGCCGTCGAGGTCATGGTCGAGTCCCTGGAGGCGGCCATCAGGCGGCTGCGCGAGCGCATCGACGCGACGGAGAAGCCGGACCCGGTCACCCAGGACCTGCTGATCTCGATCACGGCCGAACTGGAGAAGCAGCGCTGGATGTTCGCCGCCGAGAACGTGAACGAGCGCGGCTGAGCACCGCGCTGCGGCGGGCCACCGGTCGGGCCGGCGTCCGCACCGCCGTCACCCGAGCGGCCCCGCCCCGCGGCGGCGGGCATGCGGGACCCGATCCCCGCGCCTAACGTCGACATCGCACACCAGTGACGGTGTCCGGAACGGCTCGAACGCCGGTCGAGGGCGCCGGTTCGGCGTGGGAGGCCGGTCAGCCATGAGACTCACCGAAGCAGGCCACCGCGACCGGGACCGGCCCCTGCTCGTCAGCAGGTGGCGTGAGACGGCGGACCGGCGTCTGACCCCGCTGCAACGGTCGTTGCTGATCACGTGGTTCTCCTTCGGGACCACCTTCGGCACCGTCCGCTTCATCACGCACGGTATCCGGGGTGGCTGGCTGCCCTGGGGCAACATCTCCGCCGGTGGCGAGCACGTGCACCACTACAACTTCGGCATCGCCACCCTCGCGGGCGTGGGCCTGATCGCCGTACGCGGTGACGAACGCGCGGTCGGGCACCCCGCCGTCGCGGCCGCCTACGGCTGCGGCACGGCCCTCATCTGCGACGAGTTCGCCCTCCTGCTGGACCTCCAGGACGTCTACTGGGCCAAGCAGGGCCGGATCAGCGTCGACGTCTCCCTCGGGGTGCTCTCCGTGCTGGGCGCCTACCTGACGGCGAAGCCGTTCTGGCACGAGATCGGCCGTATCACCCGGCACCACATCGTCGCCGCGGCCACGCGCCACGGCACCACAGCCTGATTCCCGCACCGCCCCCGCACGGCCGGCCCGGCCACCACGGCCCCACGGCCCGGCCCCCGCACGCACGCCGCGCGGGCGGTCGCACCCACCGTGAGGAGCAAGGCATGAGCCCAGCCGAGCACCAGGAGCGCGGCGCCGAGACCCCTGGACAGGAGCCCGCCCCGCAGCAGTGCGAGGACCCGGACGGGCCCGTGCGGCACCAGGCGTCGCAGCCGCGGCCGTCCGCGATACGCATGCGCGTCTCGCGGGCCGATCCCTGGTCGGTGATGGCGACGAGCTGCCTGGTGCTGCTGGGACTCGGGATCTGCGTGCTCGTCTGCACGGTGCTCGTGTGGGCCATGCTGACCGCGATGGACCCCGAGGCGTGGCCCTCCTTCGGCTGGACCCTCGTCATCGCCACCGGTGTCGTCACCCTGGAGGTCGTCCTGGGTACGGCCCTGGCGACCCTGGGCGCGTTGCTCTACAACATGTCCTCGCAGTACGCCGGGGGTGTCCACCTGACACTGGCCGACGACGCGGCGGCGGCCGGCGAACCCCGCCCCGAGCTGGTGCCTGACGTCGGCCGTCTGTTCCACCGCCTCCAGGACCGTCTGGGGTTCCCGCCTCCCGGCTGCGGCGCGCGCTACGTGGAGTTCGCCGATCGCTGCGGCGACGCGTGGCGGCGGCTGCGCGGCCGGGTCGGCGGCGGGCGCGGCCGGGACGACCGTGACCGCGGGGACCGGGACGACCCGGACACCCGGGTCGAGGAGACGACTCCCGGCTGACGGCCCGGACTCCCGCGGCTCCTGGCACCCGGCGGGTCAGCCCCCGAGGGCAGGAGGCAGGTGCAACAGGCGCGCGATGGTGCGCAGCACGCCGTTGTCGTTGTTCGAGGGGGCCAGGTGGCGGGCCCGGCCGATGACCTCGGGGTGGGCGTTGGCCATGGCGAAGGACCACTCGGCGGCGTCCAGCATCTCCAGGTCGTTGAGGTAGTCGCCGAACACCAAGGTCTGTGCGGGCGTGATCCCCAGGTCCCGCTGGAGCCGGCGCAGCGCGGCGCCCTTGTCGGCGGTGCGGTTCATGACGTCGACCCAGTGCTCGCCCGAGACGACGACCTGGTGGGTGGCGGCGAACGGCGCCAGCGCCGGGGCGGTGGTCCGCTCGGCGGACCCGAAGTCGAACAGGGCCACCTTGATGACGTCGTCGTCGACGGCCGCGGGCGGGACCGGTGACGGGTTCGGGGGTTCGCAACTGCTGGTCAGGGAGCATATGTGAGGTCGTTTTAGCTCGATCGTGTGATCGTCGACTTGCGGCCTTGCGCTGCGTTGGGCCGGTCGGGGTAGCGTTGCCGTGCGATCTGGGACGCCGGGTGCGGTGCCAGCGAGCGGGGCCCCTGCTCCACCAGCGAGATGGTTCAGGGCCTCCCCGTCGCCTTTGACCGTTCCCACAGGCCAGGTCACGAGGGACTCCGCCCGCCCGGCTCGGACCACGGACACGATCCATGTCGCCGCCCGGGACGCGAAAGCGGACGACCAGTGCGCCCAAAACCGTTCGGGGCGTGCCAGTAAGCGGACTCACTCCCGCTCACTGCCCAGGAACGGTGTGCTGGGCATGTCCGTCTTGCGGGCGCGTCCGGGTGGTGCGGGCGCCGGCTCCGTTGCCGTGCGCGGGGCGTGCGGTGGCCGGCGCCTTGCCGGCTCCGGCGGGGCGGCGCCGGTCGGGGTCGGTCAGGTCGGCCGGGCCGTGG
>NZ_JBQRUW010000011.1:0-40542 GCF_052663305.1 Streptomyces cyslabdanicus | reverse complement strand
CTTGCATGTGTTAAGCACGCCGCCAGCGTTCGTCCTGAGCCAGGATCAAACTCTCCGTGAATGTTTTCCCGTGATCGGGATGAACACCACGAGAGCGGAACCGGGAGGAGGAATAGTCCTCTCGGTTCACAGCGTCCTCGCTGTGTTTTTCAAAGGAACCTCGTCCCAGCAGATGCTGGAGACGGGGTATCAACTAATCTGGCGTTGATTTTTGGCACGCTGTTGAGTTCTCAAGGAACGGACGCTTCCTTCGTACTCACCCTCTCGGGCTTTCCTCCGGGCGCTTCCCTTCGGTGATCCACACTCTATCAGGCTTTTCCGGTCTCTCTGACCACCATCCTGCGGGCATGCAGAAGATGATCCCGAGATAGGATCTGACAAGTATGGGTGCTGCCCGGGCAAAGACGCCTGGTGACGTCACTCGCCCCGAGCAGGGGTACGACTGTACATGGCACCGCGGAGCGGGTGCAAATCGTTTCGATTGGTGGTCTAGACCACCAACGTGAGCTGTGTAAGCTCTCGCCCGTAACCGGTACGTACCGTGACACAGCCTGCCGCACACTGCGCCGTCTCCGGCCTGGCAGTGACGGCGCACACGAATCTCCACCCCCGGGAGGCTTCCCATGACCACCGTGACGTCACCCGTCGCAGGACGCGCCATCGGACTGGCGGCCGTGCCGGATCCGGTCTTCGCCGGAGCCATGGTCGGTCCCGGAACGGCGCTCGACCCGGTACGTGAGCCCGCCGAGGCCGTGGCCCCCGTGGACGGAGTCATCGTCTCGCTGCACCCGCACGCCTTCGTCGTCGTCGACGAGCACGGGCGCGGGGTGCTCACGCATCTCGGCATCGACACCGTGCAGCTCAACGGCGAGGGCTTCGAGCTGCTGGTGAAGAAGGGCGACACGGTGGTGCGCGGCCAGGCGGTGGTGCGCTGGAACCCCGCGGCCGTCGAAGCCGCCGGCAAGTCCCCCGTGTGCCCGGTCGTGGCCCTGGAGGCCACCGCAGACTGCCTCTCCGAGCTGCGTGACAGCGGAGAGGTGAAGACCGGCGACAGCCTCTTCACCTGGAAGTGACATCCCTGCCCCCCGGGGACGTCCTCCCGAGGGGCGGCGCGCAACAACCACCGCGGCGGTGGGACCCGCCGCACTAACGGAGACGGGTGAGATGGAGACAACCCTGCGAGGCGTCGGCGTGAGCCACGGTGTGGCGATCGGCGAGGTTCGCCACATGGGCACGGCGGTGCTGGAGCCGCCCGCCAAACAGATCCCCGCGGAAGAGGCGGAGCGTGAACAGGGGCGCGCCCGTCAGGCGGTGGAGGCCGTGGCGGCCGATCTGATGGCGCGCGGCAATCTGGCCGGAGGTGAGGCGCAGGCGGTGCTCGAGGCACAGGCCCTGATGGCGCAGGACCCCGAGCTGATCGCGGACGTGGAGCGGCGCATCGCGGTCGGCAGCACGGCCGAGCGCGCGGTGTACGACGCGTTCGCCGCCTACCGGGACCTGCTCGCCGGCGCCGGTGAGTACTTCGCGGGCCGGGTGGCCGACCTGGACGACGTGCGGAACCGTATCGTCGCCCGTCTGCTCGGTGTGCCGATGCCGGGTGTTCCGGACAGCGACGAGCCGTACGTACTCGTCGCCCGTGACCTGGCGCCCGCGGACACGGCTCTGCTGGACCCGGCGCTGGTCCTCGGCTTCGTCACGGAGGAGGGCGGGCCGACGAGTCACAGCGCGATTCTGGCGCGGGCGCTCGGCGTGCCGGCCGTCGTGGCACTGCCCGGCGCCGTCGAGCTGGCCGAGGGCACGGTGATCGCCGTCGACGGCAGCACCGGCGAGATCTTCGTGAACCCCGGTGAGGAGAGGAAGGCGCAGCTGGAGGCCTCGGCCGCCGAGCGCAGGGCCGCGCTGGCCTCGGCGACCGGTCCCGGTGCCACGTCGGACGGCCACAAGGTGCCGCTGCTCGCGAACATCGGCGGTCCTGCGGACGTGCCGGCGGCGCTCGAGGCCGGTGCCGAGGGTGTCGGTCTGTTCCGGACCGAGTTCCTGTTCCTGGACGACAGCAAGAACGCGCCGTCCGAGGAGAAGCAGGTCGCGTCCTACCGGCAGGTGCTGGAGGCCTTCCCCGAGGGCCGGGTCGTGGTGCGGGTGCTGGACGCGGGCGCGGACAAGCCGCTGGACTTCCTGACGCCGGCCGACGAGCCGAACCCGGCTCTCGGTGTGCGGGGGCTGCGGACCCTGCTCGAACACCCCGAGGTACTGCGCACCCAGCTGACGGCGCTCGCCAAGGCCGCCGAGGGCCTGCCGATCTACCTCGAGGTGATGGCCCCGATGGTCGCGGACCGGACGGACGCCAAGGCGTTCGCCGACGCGTGCCGTGACGCGGGGCTGCGGGCGAAGTTCGGTGCCATGGTCGAGATCCCGTCGGCCGCGCTGCGGGC
Organism: Streptomyces cyslabdanicus; assembly: GCF_052663305.1. Classification (NCBI taxonomy): domain Bacteria; kingdom Bacillati; phylum Actinomycetota; class Actinomycetes; order Kitasatosporales; family Streptomycetaceae; genus Streptomyces; species Streptomyces cyslabdanicus. Next base: position 38,110 of record NZ_JBQRUW010000011.1, on the reverse strand, counting down.
GCGCTCGATCCTTCAGGAGGTCGAGTTCCTGTCGCTGGGGACCAACGACCTCGCGCAGTACACCTTCGCCGCCGACCGGCAGGTGGGCGCGGTGTCGCGCTTGCAGGACCCGTGGCAGCCCGCGCTGCTCGACCTGGTCGCGACCGCCGCCGAGGCGGCGAGGGCCGAGGGCAAGAGCTGCGGGGTCTGCGGTGAGGCCGCGTCCGACCCGCTGCTCGCCTGTGTGCTGACCGGTCTGGGGGTCACCTCCCTCTCCATGGGTGCGGCGTCGCTTCCCTACGTACGCGCGACGCTGGCGAAGTACACGCTGGCGCAGTGCGAGCGTGCGGCGGCGGCGGCGCGTGCCGCGGACAACGCGGACGAGGCGCGCGACGCGGCGCGGGCGGTGCTGTCCGGCGAGTGACCCGGACTCGCCGTCGCCGGCTGGTCTTCGAGGGGCGCTCCACCTGTGTGGTGGGGCGCCCCTCGGGTGTTCAGCAGTGCTGCGCGGCCGGTCCTTCTTCTCCGAGGTCGGGCGGAACTCCGTAGTCGACGCCGGATTCCGGGGAGATCAGGTCGCCGGACTCGATGTCGGTGCAGTAGGCGTCGAAGACCTCGCCGGCGGTGAGGGGTTCGAGGCCGCCGCCGCGCAGGCGCCAGCCGTAGACGCGGTCGGCGGTGCCGCGTGCGGTGGTGCGCATGACGAGTCCGCCGGGTCCGTCGGTGGCGATGCCGAGAGCGAGGACCGTGGTGAACTCCAGGGCTTCGGCCTCGTCGAGCTGTGTGGTCCCGCCGTCCTCCCCGTCCAGGTGGCGGTCGTCGTCGGCGTGCAGGACGGCGACGAGGCTCTCGGGTGTGCCGGTGACACTGCACACCAGGTGCCGGTTGCCGGGCGGGGCCGTGTCGAGGATGCGGACGAGGAGGTCCGCGGCGCGGGCGAAGGCGGCGCGGCCGATGTTCTCGCCGCAGGAGGCGCAGGGGCCGAGTCGGGCCAGCAGGGTGGAGGCGTACTCCCAGGTGGCCTGGCGGACGGCCGTGTCGACGAGGTCGGGGACGAGTTCGGCCAGGGGCCGGCCGTCGTAGGGAAGGCTGGGGCCCGTTCCGGCGAGTTCGGCGGTGAAGCGGGCGCGGCTGGACGGGATGTCGGGGTCGAGGCCCGTCGCCGCGCAGTATTCGGCGTACTCCTCGGGGTCGAAGAGGGCCACCGTGGTGTGGCCGCCCTGAGCGGCCACGAGTCGGAGGAGTTTCTCGACCTGTTGGAGGTAGGTGGTGTGGTCGTCGAAGGTGAAGCTGCGGTAGCGCCGCATGGCGCGGAAGTCCTGTTCGTCGGTGAGCAGGCCGATGGTGCCGGCGATCTCCCGGCGCAGGACGCGCCGCATGGTCAGGTGGTCGGTGTGCGCCATGTTTCCCCCTGTGAGCGCAGTCGATCTGTGCTCACTCACCGTAACCGGGGCCACTGACAACGGGGCCGGGCAGGCGTTCAGGGAGCCCGCGGGTCCCCCACGCCGTGGGTGGTGGGGGACCCGGGCGCTCAGGCGCGCTTGCGGGCCAGTTCCTCGTAGAAGCGCAGCAGGCCGATGTCGTCGACCGAGCCGGGGTTGACCGCCTTGTCCAGCGGCGCGCCCTGGAGGAGGCGTTTGACCGGGACCTCGATGCGCTTGCCGGTGAGCGTGTGCGGGATGCCCGGCACCTCGACGACCTCGTCGGGGACGTGGCGTGGGGAGAGCTGTTCGCGGAGCGTCCGCTTGATGCGGCCGAGCAGCGCGTCGTCGAGGGTGGCTCCGGGGGCCAGGTGCACGAAGAGGGGCATCCAGTAGCCGCCGTCGGGCTGTTCGACGCCGATGACGAGGGATTCCTTGATCTCGGGAAGCCGTTCGACGACTTCGTAGATGTCGGCGGAGCCCATCCGCACGCCCTGGCGGTTGAGGGTGGAGTCGGAGCGGCCGTGGATGATCACCGAGCCGCGGGAGGTGAGCGTGATCCAGTCGCCGTGCCGCCACACGCCGGGGTACATGGCGAAGTAGCTGTCGTGGTAGCGGCTGCCGTCGGGGTCGTTCCAGAAGCGGATCGGCATGGACGGCATGGGGTTGGTGACCACGAGTTCGCCGACCTCGTCGACCAGCGGTGTGCCGTGCGGGTCCCAGGACTGGAGGTCGGTGCCCAGGCACGGGGCCTGGAGCTCGCCGATGTGGACCGGGAGGGTCGGTACGGCTCCGGCGAAGCAGGAGCACACGTCGGTGCCGCCGCTGACGGAGGCGATCCACAGGTCCGCCCCGCTCTCGGCGAACTCGTCGTGCAGCCAGCGGAATCCGTCGGGTGGCAGCGGTGATCCGGTCGTCGCGACGCAGCGCACCGTCGAGAGGTCGAAGGCGCGCGCGGGGTGCACTCCCGCCTTGCGGCAGGCCATGACATAGGCGGCGGAGGTGCCGAACAGGGTGGCTCCGGTGCGTTCGGCGATACGCCACTGGGCGCCGGTGTCGGGGTACCCGGGGCTGCCGTCGTACAGGACGATCGTCGTGCCGGTCAGGAGTCCGGAGACGAGGAAGTTCCACATCATCCAGCCGGTCGACGTGTACCAGAAGAAGCGGTCCTCGGGACCGAGGTCGCAGTGCAGGCCGAGCTGCTTGAGATGCTCGACGAGGATGCCGCCCTGGGACTGCACGATCGCCTTGGGCAGGCCGGTGGTGCCCGAGGAGTACAGCACCCACAGGGGGTGGTCGAAGGGCACCGGTTCGAAGACGGGGTCGACGTCGGCGGACGTCAGGTCGGACCACTCCAGGGCGCCCTCGGGGGCTTCGGTGCCGAGGAGCGGGATGTGAACGACCGCGCGCAGGGTGGGCAGTTCGCGGCGCAGTTCGGCGACGGCGTCGCGGCGGTCGTGCTCCTTGCCGCCGTAGCGGTAGCCGTCGACGGTGAACAGGACGACCGGTTCCACCTGCTGGAAGCGGTCGAGGACGCTGCGGGCGCCGAAGTCGGGGGCGCAGGACGTCCAGACGGCGCCGACCGCGGCCGTGGCGAGGAGGGCGACGACCGCCTGGGGGATGTTGGGCAGATAGCCGCTGACCCTGTCCCCCGGGCGTACGCCGCGGGCGCGCAGCTCGGCGGCCAGGGAGCCCACCTGGCGCCGCAGCTCGGACCAGGTCACCGGGCGCGGTTCGTGGGTCTCGTCGACGTGGAGGAGGGCGGGTTCGTCCGCGCGCGTGGCGGCCGCGCGCAGGGCGTGTTCGGCGTAGTTGAGGGTGGCGCCTGGGAACCACTCGGCGCCGGGCATCGTCCGGTCGCCGAGGACGCGCGCGTAAGGGCTGGTGAACCGCACGTCGAACCACTGCGTCACGGCTTTCCAGAAGGTCTCCAGCTCCTCCACGGACCAGCGGTGCAGGGCCGGGTAACCGCCCAGGGCCGGAGCGCCGTGGTGCTCGGCCGCCCAGGCCTGGAACTCCGTGATCTGCGCCTCGGCGATCCGCTGCGGATCGGGCTGCCAGAGCGGCTGGGGCTTCGCGGTCGACATGGGGCGGCTCCCGGACTGTGCGCGTCGTGTGCGTCGGTCCGCGCACGTGCTGGGGTGTGCGCGTGACGCGGCTGACACGGACGATGCCATGTGATCGACTTCTGCACCAGGGTGCACCGCACATAGTCCGCATCGTGAAGATGTGGTCGCGGCATGGATGAACGGCAGTTGAACGCGACACGCGCTCACCGCCGGCGATGGCAGGGTGAGCAGCATGGACGGTCGTGACCTGGTGCGTTCGGTGAAGGCGGTCGGCTCGGCGGGGGTGGCCCAGGGGCTGCGCACCGTGCGGGCCGCGTGGCGCCGGCGGCTTGCGGACGCCGGCGGCCTGCCGTCGCGCGGGGCCGAACGCGCGCGGGTGCCCGGTGCGGTGCTGGACGTGGAGCCCGGGCCCGGGGGCGGGGTCGTCCGCTTCGCCCGCTCGGAGCTCCGTATCGCCGTGGCCGGGAACGGGGCGGTCTTCTGGGGCTGGGACGGCGCCGGGCCCGAGCCGTCGTACGCGCTCGCCGGCCGGTGCCCGGAGCCGGACCCGCGCGCGGTGCTGGAGCCGGACAAGGACGGTGGCTGGCGGGTCGTGGCCGAGCGGGTCACCGTCGGCATCTCGCGGCACGGCGCGATCGAGGTCCGTACGCCCGGGGGCGTGCCGTTGCGCCGTGATCTGCCGCCCCGGTGGTGGGAGCCGGTCGGCGGGGGGCCCGCACGGTGGTCGCAGCGGTCGGAGGTGGCGGCCGACGCGCGGTTCTTCGGTCTCGGCGGCCGAGCGGGTGGTCCCCGGCTGCGCGAGGGCACCTATCGCCTGTGGAACACCGATCCCGGCCGTGCGTTCGGTCCCGGTGACGATCCGCTCTACGTCACCATGCCGGTCCAGTGGGTCGTGGCCGACGCGGGCACGCACCTGGTCTTCCACGACAACTCCTGGGACGGCACGGTCGCGCTGCGGGAGGGTGCGGAGGGCGCCGGCTCGGGCCACGACCGGGCCGGGGCGAGCGAGCTACGGATGGAGGGCGGTCCGCTGCGCTGCTGGGTGATCGTCGGCACGCCCGCGCGCGTGGCGCACGTCTGGTCCCTGCTCACCGGGCCGGCCGCGCTGCCGCCCGCGTGGGCCCTGGGGCATCATCACGCGCGGTGGGGCTTCGGCAGTGAACAGGAAGTGCGGCGGATCGTCGCGGGCTACCACGAACACGGGCTGCCCCTGGACGCCGTGCACCTGGACATCGACCACTACGACGCGCACCAGGTGTTCACCGTCGACGAGGACCGCTTCCCCAAACTTCCGGTGCTGGCACAGGAGCTGCGGCGGGACGGGATCCGGCTGGTGTCCATCGTCGACCCGGCGGTGAAGGCCGCGCCGGGCAACGCCGTGTACGACGGCGGAACGGCCGAGGACGCCTTCGTGCGGGACGCCTCGAAGCGGGTGGTGCGGGGCGTCGTCTGGCCCGGTGAGGCGGTTTTCCCGGACTTCACGCACGCGCGCGTGCGGCAGTGGTGGGGCGGCCTGTACCGGGAGCGGCTCGCTCAGGGGTTCGCCGGTTTCTGGCACGACATGAACGAGCCGACCTCCTTCGCCGCGTTCGGTGAGACGACCCTGCCCCGGTCGGCCCGGCATGCCCTGGAGGGCCGGGGCGGCGACCATCGCCAGGCGCACAACGTGTACGCCCTGTGCATGGCCGAGGCGGCGTACGAAGGGCTGCGCGATCTGCTGCCCGAGGAGCGGCCGTTCCTCTTCTCGCGCTCGGGGTGGGCCGGGATGCAGCGCTACGGCGGCACCTGGTCGGGGGATGTGGCCACCGGGTGGCCGGGGCTGCGGGCGTCGCTGTCGCTGGTTCTGGGACTGGGTCTGTGCGGAGTGCCGTACTCCGGGCCGGACGTGGGCGGGTTCGACGGCAGTCCCTCGCCTGAGCTGTATCTGCGCTGGTTCCAACTGGGTTCCTGCCTGCCGCTGTTCCGCACGCACGCGAGCCTGCGGGCGGGGCGCAGGGAGCCGTGGGAGTTCGGACCGGAGGTCCTGGAGCACGCGCGCGTGGCGCTCGCCGAGCGCCGGCGTCTGCTGCCGTACTTCGTGACGCTCGCGCATCTGGCGCGGCGCACCGGGGCGCCCTATGTGCGGCCGCTGTGGTGGAGCGCGCCGGAGGACCGGGCTCTGCGGGACTGCGAGGACGCCTTCCTGCTCGGCGACGGCCTTCTGGTGGCGCCCGTGCTCGACCCCGGTACGGACCGGCGGGCGGTGCGGCTGCCGCGGGGCCGCTGGTACGACACAGCGACGGGACAGGCGTACGAGGGGCCGGGGCAGGTGCTGGTCGACGCGCCGCTCGCGCGGGTCCCGGTGCTCGCGCGCGCGGGCGCCGTGATCCCCGTGCGGGGTGAGGGCGGCGGCCTGGAGCTGGAGGTGTGGGCGCCCGCCCGGGGGCGTACCGGGGGCGGGCTGGTGGTGCCGGACGCGGGCGACGGCTGGGCCGAGCCGGAGATCGAGCGCTACGCGACCCGTTGGCAGGATGGGGAGGTCGTCGTCGAGCGCGAGCGGGAGGGCAGTGCCGGCGAGCCGCCCCACCCGGTGCGCGTACGGGGGCTCCGCACGTCCTGAGTCCGGGACGTCCTGAGTCCGGGCGGGCACCTGGTTCGGGCACACCCGTTTCCAGGCGTGCGGCCGTTTCAGAGGTAGCGGCCGTCGAACCAGGCCCGGACGGCTCGCGTGTGCAGCGGGAAGGCCAGCTCGGCGGGCCCGCGCAGCAGGTGGCGGCCCGCCGTCTCGTCGGTGACGGTGAACTGCGGCAGGCCCTCGACGGGGCGCCGAGGAAGCAGTCCGAAGAGCAGCAGGTGCCCGTCGGGGGAGCTCATCGCGTCGGCCAGGCGCACCTCGCGCGCGGCCGCCTCGATCCCGGTCTCCTCCCGGAGCTCGCGTACGACCGCGTGGCGCCAGTCCTCGCGGTCGTCGATGTAGCCGCCCGGCAGGGCCGTGCCCCCGCGCGCGGGCGCGATGGTGCGGGTGATGACGACCAGGGCGGTGCCCCGGGTGTCGTACACGGGCTGCAGTGCCACCGCGACCGGCAACGGGTTGCGGTAGGCCACGGTGCCGCAGGCCGGGCAGGTGCGGGGCCAGCCGCTGACGCGCTCGCCGTAGGGCGCTCCGCAGCTCGAACAGTGGGAGTGCGGTGCGGAGTTGACGACCGGTTGCGAGGCTTCGGGCACGCGCGGACTGTATCCGATCAGTGGGCGGACGTCTTCCGTCGGGCGGGCTGTTTCCATCAACGTAGGACAAACTGGTACGAGTGAGGGCTCAGGGGATGGATCACCCCGGCCCTCGGCCGCTTCTCCACCTCCCAAGGGACAGCCATGACGGACAACGCCGAGAGGTTCGTGGCCGCCATCGACCAGGGCACCACCTCGAGCCGCTGCATCGTCTTCGACCACCGTGGCGCCGTCGTCGCCGTCGACCAGCGCGAGCACCGCCAGATCTTCCCCAAGCCGGGCTGGGTGGAGCACGACGCCACCGAGATCTGGTCCAAGGTGCAGGCGGTGGTCGCGGGTGCGGTCGCCAAGGCGGGGCTGCGGGCCGACCAGCTCGCCGCGCTCGGCATCACCAACCAGCGCGAGACGACCGTCCTGTGGGACCGGGCCACCGGCAAGCCGGTGCACAACGCGATCGTCTGGCAGGACACACGGACCGCGGGGCTGTGCGACGACCTGGGCGGCTCCGCAGGACAGGATCGTTTCCGCGAGCAGACGGGCCTGCCGCTCGCCAGCTACTTCTCCGGCCCCAAGGCCGCCTGGCTGCTGGACAACGTGCCCGGCCTGCGCGAGCGCGCGGAGCGCGGTGAGATCGCCTTCGGCACGATCGACACCTGGCTGATCTGGAACCTCACCGGTGGCGTCGACGGCGGCCGGCACGTCACCGACGTCACCAACGCCGGCCGCACCATGCTGATGAACCTCAAGACCCTCCAGTGGGACCCGTCGATCCTGTCCGCGATAAACGTCCCCGAGGCGGTGCTGCCCGAGATCAGATCCTCCTCCGAGGTGTACGGGACCGCCGTCGGCCAGCTCGCCGGGGTGCCCGTGGCATCCGCCCTCGGCGACCAGCAGGCGGCCGTGTTCGGGCAGGCCTGCTATGACGTGGGCGACGCCAAGAACACGTACGGCACCGGCAGCTTCCTGCTGCTGAACACGGGCAACCGGCCCGTGCCGTCCACGAGCGGCCTGCTCACCACCATGGGCTACAAGATCGGCGAGGAGGCCCCGGTGTACTGCCTGGAGGGCGCCATCGCCGTCACGGGCGCGCTGGTGCAGTGGTTCCGCGACCAGCTCGGCATCATCCGCACCGCGGACGAGATCGAGCCGCTGGCGGCGAGCGTGGAGAACAACGGCGGCGCGTACATCGTGCCCGCCTTCTCCGGCCTGTTCGCGCCCTACTGGCGCTCCGACGCGCGCGGGGTAATCACCGGCCTGACCCGCTACGTCACCAAGGCGCACCTCGCGCGGGCGGTGCTGGAGGCGACCAGTTGGCAGACGCGCGAGGTCGTGGACGCCATGTACCAGGACTCCGGGGTCCGGCTGACGTCCCTGAAGGTCGACGGCGGCATGACGAAGAACAACCTGCTCATGCAGCACCAGGCGGACGTGCTCGACGTGCCGGTGATCCGGCCCAGGATCTCCGAGACCACCTGCCTGGGTGCCGCGTACGCGGCCGGGCTGGCCACGGGCGTGTGGAACGACCTCGACGAACTCAGGTCGCACTGGCAGAAGGACGCCGAGTGGACTCCGTCCATGGACGCCTCGGTCCGTGACCGCGAGTACCGCAACTGGCGCAAGGCCGTGGAGAGGAGCTTCGGCTGGCTGGAGGACGGCGAGGGCTACGGGGGCTAGCAGTGCCAAGGGCCGCGTACACGGTCCGTGTCCCGGCCGGCCGGGGCACGGATCGTGTACGCGGCGTCAGATGGCGGCGGCCCGGCGGCGGTCCGCGGCGTGGGCCATCGCGTGCTGGACGACCGCGATGAGGACCTCCTTCACCGACTCGCGTTCGCGGGCGTCGCACAGCAGCAGCGGGACGTCGTCGTCGAGGTCCAGGGCCTGCCGGACGGTGTCCGCGGGATGGCGGGCGGCGCCCTCGAAGCAGTTGACGGCGACGAGGAAGGGGATGGAGCGCCGCTCGAAGTAGTCCACGGCGGCGAAGCAGTCCTCGAGGCGGCGGGTGTCGGCCAGCACGACCGCGCCGAGCGCGCCCTCGGACAGCTCGTCCCACATGAACCAGAACCGCTCCTGCCCGGGCGTCCCGAAGAGGTACAGCACCAGGTCCTCGCGCAGCGTGATGCGGCCGAAGTCCATGGCCACCGTGGTGGTGTGCTTGCCCGCCACGCCGCTGACGTCGTCGACCGGCCGCCCGGCCTCGGTCAGCGGTTCCTCGGTGCGCAGCGGCCTGATCTCGCTGACCGCGCCGACGAGGGTCGTCTTGCCCACGCCGAAGCCGCCGGCTACCAGGATCTTGAGCGTGACGGGCTCGACCGGGGGCTTGCCGCGCTCAGAACGGCCGAAGATCATCGCTCTCTTCTCCTGCTCGGTGTGGGTCTGGCGACGGCGGGCCGTACCCTCCGCCGCCGGGGGTCTCGACGACGAGCACGTCACCGGCGGCGACGTCCGTGACGTCGGCTCCGCCGAGTTCGGCGACCGTGCCGTCCGCGCGTTCCACCCGGTTGGCGCCGAGGGCACCGGGCTCGCCGCCCGCCATGCCGTAGGGCCGCACCCTGCGGTGCTGGCAGAGCGTGGAGACGGTCATGGGCTCCAGGAAGCGGATGCGGCGCACCGCGCCGTCCCCGCCCCGCCACTGGCCGGCGCCGCCGCTGCCGCGCCGGACCGCGAACTCCTCCAGCCGTACGGGCAGCCGCCATTCGAGGACTTCGGGGTCGGTGAGCCGGGAGTTGGTCATGTGCGTCTGGACGACGCCGGCGCCGGGGAAGCCGTCGCCCGCGCCCGAGCCGGAGGCCACGGTCTCGTAGTACTGGTGGTGCTCGTTGCCGAAGGTGATGTTGTTCATCGTGCCGGAGCCCTCCGCCTGGACGCCGAGCGCCGCGTAGAGGGCGCCGGTGATCGCCTGGGAGGTCTCGACGTTGCCCGCGACGACGGCGGCCGGGTGCTGCGGGGAGAGCATGGAGCCGGGCGGCACGATGATCTCCAGGGGGCGCAGACAGCCGTCGTTGAGCGGGATGTCGTCGGCGACCAGCGTGCGGAAGACGTACAGGACGGCCGCGTTGACCACGGAGAAGGGGGCGTTGAAGTTGGTGGTGAGCTGGGCGGAGGTACCGGTGAAGTCGATCGTCGCCGACCGCTGCTCGCGGTCCACGCGCACCTGGACCCGGATGTCCGCGCCCGAGTCGGTCTCGTAGGCGTACTCCCCGTCGTCCAGGGCTCCGACGACCCGGCGGACGGCCTCCTCCGCGTTGTCCTGGACGTGCCGCATGTAGGCCTGGACGACATCGAGGCCGAAGTCCTCGATCATGCGGGCGACCTCGTCGACGCCCTTCTGGTTGGCGGCGATCTGGGCGCGCAGGTCGGCGAGGTTGGTCTCCGGGTTGCGGGAGGGGTACCGCGCGCCGGTCAGCAGGCGGCGGGTCTCCTCCTCGCGCAGGCGGCCGTCCTCGGCGAGCAGCCAGTTGTCGAAGAGGACGCCCTCCTCCTCGATGGTGCAGCTGTCGGCCGGCATGGAGCCCGGCGCGATCCCGCCGATCTCGGCGTGGTGGCCGCGCGAGGCGACGTAGAAGAGGATGCGGTCACCCTGTGTGCCGGCGGTGTCGAACACCGGGGTGATGACGGTGACGTCCGGCAGGTGCGTGCCGCCGTGGTACGGGTCGTTGACCGCGTAGGTGTCGCCCGGCCTCATCCGGGGGCCGCGGCGCCGGATGACCTCCTTGACGCTGGTGCCCATAGAGCCCAGGTGCACGGGGATGTGCGGGGCGTTGGCCACCAGGTTTCCGTCCGGGTCGAACAGGGCGCAGGAGAAGTCGAGGCGTTCCTTGATGTTGACCGACTGGGCCGTGGACTCCAGCCGGGCGCCCATCTGCTCGGCGATGGACATGAAGAGGTTGTTGAACACCTCCAGCAGCACCGGGTCGGCTTCCGTACCGAGATCGGAACTCTGCGTGACCGCCACGCGTTCCAGGAGCAGATGCCCGTCGTCGTTCGCCGCGGCCCGCCAGCCGTCGTCGACGACGGTGGTCGCACTGGCCTCCGTGACGATCGCGGGGCCGGTGACGGGATCGCCGGGGACCAGGTCCTCACGGCGGTGGAGGGGTACGTCGCGCCAGGCGCCGCCGGTGTGGAGGCGGACGGTCTCCGGGTCGCCGCGGCGGCCCGCGCGGGCGTGCGCGTTCGGGGCGAGGGCGGACAGGTCGGGGGGTTCGGTGACGCCGGTGGCTTCCACGGAGAGGGATTCGACGACGATCGGACGGTCGAGGGTGAAGGAGTACGTGGCGCGATGACGTTCTTCGAAGGCGCGCCGCATGGTGGCGGGTTCGGTCAGCTCGACGGTGAGGGTGGTGTCGGTGCCGTCGTAGCGGAGCTGGGCGCGGCGGGTGACACGTACGCGTTCCTCGGGGACGTCCTCGGCGCGCAGTTCCGTGCGGGCCGCGCTCTCCAGATCGTCGGCGGTCTTGCGCACACCCGGCATGGCGGCGGGGTCCAGGGGCACCTCGACGGACTGCTCGCGCATAGCCGTGGTGTCGGCGAGGCCGATGCCGAGCGCGGACAGGACGCCCGCCATCGGCGGGACGAGCACGGTGCGGATACCGAGCGAGTCGGCGACCATGCAGGCGTGCTGTCCGCCCGCGCCGCCGAAGGTGGTGAGGGCGTAGCGGGTGACGTCGTGGCCCTTCTGCACGGAGATCCGCTTGACGGCGTTGGCGATATTGGCGACGGCGATGCGGAGGTAGCCCTCGGCGACCTGCTCGGGGGTGCGGTCGTCGCCCGTCCGCTCGCGGATCTCACGGGCGAGGGCGGTGAAGCGTTCGCGGACGAGTGCCTCGTCGAGGGGCTGGTCGCCGTCGGGGCCGAACACCTCGGGGAAGTGGGCGGGCTGGATGCGGCCGAGCATGACGTTGGCGTCGGTGACGGCGAGCGGGCCGCCGCCCCGGTAGCAGGCGGGTCCCGGGTCGGCGCCCGCCGAGTCGGGGCCGACCCGGTAGCGGGAGCCGTCGAAGTGCAGGACCGAGCCGCCGCCGGCGGCCACGGTGTGGATGTCGAGCATGGGGGCACGCAGCCGGACGCCGGCGATCTGCGTGGTGAGGACGCGTTCGTACGCGCCCGCGTAGTGGGAGACGTCGGTGGAGGTGCCACCCATGTCGAAGCCGATGACGCGGTCGAAGCCGGCGAGCCGGGACATGCGGGCCATGCCGACGATGCCGCCGGCGGGCCCGGACAGGACGGCGTCCTTGCCGCGGAACTGTCCGGCCTCGGCGAGTCCGCCGTTGGACTGCATGAACATCAGCCGTACGCCGTCCAGTTCGTCGGAGACGTGCTGGACGTAGCGGCGCAGTCCGGGCGACAGGTAGGCGTCGACGACGGCGGTGTCGCCGCGGGGGACGATTTTCATCAGCGGGCTGACCTCGCTGGACAGCGAGATCTGCGGGAAGCCGACGCGGGCGGCCAGCTCGCCGACGGCCCGCTCGTGCGCGGGGTGCAGATGGCTGTGCAGGCAGAGCACGGCGACGGCACGGATCCCGTCCTCGTAGGCCTGCCGGAGGGGGCCCGCCAGCGCGTCCAGGTCGGGGGCGCGCAGCACGGTGCCGTCGACCGCGACGCGCTCGTCGACCTCGATGACGCGCTCGTACAGCAGCTCGGGCAGCTCGATGCGGCGGGCGAAGATGTGCGGGCGGTTCTGGTAGGCGATGCGCAGGGCGTCCCGGAAGCCGCGGGTGACGACGAGGACGGTCCGCTCACCCGTGCGCTCCAGCAGGGCGTTGGTGGCCACGGTGGTGCCCATGCGGACCGCCTCGATGGTTTGGGCGGAGCCGTCGAGGAGTTCGCGGATGCCCGCGACGGCCGCGTCGGCGTACCGCGCGGGGTTGTCGGACAGCAGCTTGTGCGTGACCAGACGCCCGTCCGGGCGCCTGGCGACGATGTCGGTGAACGTGCCGCCCCGGTCGACCCAGAACTGCCAGCCCGTCGTGCCCGTCATGTCAGTACCCCGCTTCCCGACCGCTCACAGTGCCCGCAGGCCGTTGATCACGTCCCGCAGGACGCTCTCGTCCGGCAGTTCCGCGGGCGGCACCGGACGCGTCACATGGACGTACTCCTCGACCACGAGGTCACCGACGAGCACGCGCACCACGCCGACGGGCAGATCCAGCTCGGCGGCGAGTTCGGCGACCGACTGCGGGGAGCGGCACAGCTCGACGATGCCGACGTGTTCCGGGGACAGCGTGACGTCCGCCTCCGGATCGTCCACGTGGGCCTCCGTGACGACCATCGCGATCAGGTCGAGACGGTGCTGGACCGCATGACTGGTGCGGCCCCGCGTCATGGCGTACGGGCGGACCACCGGTCCGGCGTCGTCGTCGAACCAGTGGCTTCGTGCCTGACCGTCTCCGCTCATGTCATCCCACTACCCGCCTCAGGGCACATCGGTGCGCGGGGCGGTACCCAGATGCGCGCCGACCCGCTTGACCAGCAGGGTCATCTCGTAGGCCACCTGGCCGACGTCGGAGTCGGCGTCCGCCAGGACGGCGAGGCAGCTGCCGTCGCCGGCCGCGGTCACGAACAGGAAGGCGTCGTCGAGTTCGACGACCGTCTGCCGGACGCCGCCCGCGTCGAAGTGCCGGCCCACGCCCTTGGCGAGGCTGTGGAAGCCTGAGGCGACGGCGGCCAGGTGCTCGCTGTCCTCCCGGGTCAGGTCCTTGGACACGCCGGTGGCCAGTCCGTCCCCGGACAGGATGATGGCCTTGCGGATGCCGGCGATCCGGTCCACGAGTTCGTCGAGGAGCCAGTTCAGCTCCGCCTTGTCGGTCGTTGCGCGCTTGTCGGTCGTTGTGCGGCCGGTCGCCTTCGGTGCGGTCATCGACCGTCCCCCTTTGTCGTTCCTTGTGCTGTGCTGTGTGCGGTGCCGCCGTCCGCGGCCTGGTCGTCCGCGGCGTTCTCCTCGCGGCCGCGCTGCCAGCCGCGCTGGAGCGAGGCCATACGGCTGCGTACCTCGTCGGCGTCCCGTTCGACGGGGTCGGGGCGGTCCCCGGCGGGCCGGCCGGGTCTCTGCTTGAGCTGCGGGGCGAGGCTGGCCTGCCGTACGCGCCGGGGCAGCGGCCCCGCGTCGGTTCCCGGACCGCCGGGTGCCTCATCCGGTTCGCGCCCTCCGCCGGCGGGGCCGGGCCGGCCGGCGCGCCGCGGCGGGGCCGCAGCCGGCCGCGACCCGCTGCCGCTCGCCGGGGACTCGTCGGTTCCGCCGCGTTGCCCGCTGCTGTCGGCCTCGGGCGGTCCGAGCGGCGACTCGCCGCGACGCCGGGTCGGCAGCGGGGCCGCCTGGTGGCGCTCCGAGTCGCCGGGGCCCGTCGGGTCCGCCGGGTCCTCCGCGTGGTCCGCCTCGGGCCGGGACCTGTGCTCGGTGACCGGGCGTCCGTGGGAGCTGACCAGCTTGGGTGTCCGGCGCCGGGGCAGCGGGACCGCGCGCCCCGTCTCCTCCTCGCCGGTCTCCTGCGCCGCGCCGCGCCGGCCCGTGCTCTGCCGGTGCTCTGCGAGGCTGCGGGGCAACGCGTCGAGTGCCGTCTGCCGTGCCGGGGAGGGGAGGGGGCCGAACAGCCGGCCGTGTTCGCCCGACTCCTCGTCGAGGACGTCCGGGAAGTCCTCGACGGCGTCCAGGTCGACGGGTGCCTCCAGCTCCACCGGCCCGTCCAGGACCGAGGCGGGCAGTCCGGGCAGCCGCACGGGTGCCTGGGCGAGAGCGGCCCCGCGGCCCCCCTCGCGGTCGGCCTTCCCGGTGGGCCGGTCGAGGCGGAAGCCGAGGCCGTTGGTGTCCGGGACGTCGTCCGTCAGCAGCGTGTCGGGGATGAGGACGACCGCGGTGGTGCCGCCGTACGGGGACGGCTGCAGCGAGACCCGGACGTTCTGCCGGCGAGCGAGCCGGCTGACCACGAACAGTCCGAGCCGGTCGGTGTCGGAGAGTTCGAACTCCGGTGTCTCGGCGAGCCGGAGGTTGGCGTCGAGCAGCGCCTCGGCGGCCATGCCGAGGCCCCGGTCGTGGATCTCCAGGGTGAAGCCGTTGACGACGCGTTCGCCGACGACCTGGACCGCGGTGTGCGGCGGCGAGAACACCGTGGCGTTCTCCAGGAGTTCCGCCACGAGATGGGTGAGGTCGGCGACGGCGGGGCCGATGACCGCGGTGCGCGGCAGCCGCCGCACCTCGATGCGTTCGTAGTCCTCGACCTCGGCGACGGCGGCGCGCACGATGTCCATCAGCTGGACGGGTTTGCGCCACTGCCGGGACGGGGCGGCGCCGGAGAGGATCACCAGGCCTTCGGCGTGCCGGCGCATCCGGGTGGTCAGGTGGTCCAGCCGGAACAGGTCGGCGAGTTCGTCGGTGTCCTCGGTGCGTCGTTCCATCGTGTCGAGGAGGGTGAGCTGCTTGTGCAGCAGGACCTGGCTGCGACGGGCGAGGTTGACGAAGACCTCGGAGACGCCGGCGCGGAGTTCGGCCTGTTTGACGGCGGCCTCGACGGCGGCCCGCTGCAAGGTGTTGAGGGCCTGGCCGACCTCGCCGATCTCGTTCCTGTCGTACTCGAGGCGCGGGACCTCGGTCTCGACGTCGACCTGTTCACCGGCGGACAGGCGGCGCATCACACTGGGCAGCCGGACACCGGAGGCCTCGTGGGCCTCCAGGCGCAGTTGTCTGAGATCGCGGATGAGGCCGCGGCCGATGCGCACGGACAGCACGAGCGAGACCAGTACGGCGATCAGGCCGAGGACACCCGCGACGGCGGCCTCCAGGATGACGTCCATCGCGACCGGGCGGACACGGTCCTGGAAGCGGTCGTTCGCCTCGTCGTTGAGGGTGCCCAGCTCGTCGAGGACGTCTCCGGCCACGGTGTCCCAGCTCTGCGCGCTCACTTTCCGCGGCATGCCGGACGTGCCGGAGACGGCGGCCTGTTCGGCCGTCCGCAGTGGTGCGGAGGAGGCGTTCTGCCAGAAGCGGTCGTAGCGGCCGCGTTCGGAGGAGGGCAGCAGGGGCAGGTCCACGTCGTACAGCAGGGAGCGCTGGGCGACGAGGTCGGAGACGGCGCGGGTCTCGTCGCGGGTGAGACGGCCGACCATCAGCGAGGAGCCGAGCAACGCGTCCTCGCGGGCGAGGAGTTCGCGGGCCTGGGCGAGACCGACCAGGGCGCGGTACTGCTTGGCCAGGTCGACGTCGTCGACGACGTGGAGGTTGGTGAGCAGGGCGTAGCAGGGGTCGATGAGCCGGCTGTAGAGGTCGAGTGCCTCGGCGCGTCCGACGGTGCGGTCCTCGACGCTCCGGCGCAGCGAGCCGATGCCGTCGAAGGTGTCCAGGGCGACGCTCAGGCGTCCCGCGTCGTCCGGGCCGAGCGCTTCACGGACGTCGGGGTTCTTCGCGGCCCTGCGGATCCTGGCGATGGCCTCGTCCGTGGCGCTCCTGCTGCGCCGCAGTGCGGCGAGGCCGTCGGAAGCGCGGGGGTCGGCGAGGTGGACGAGGGTCTGGCGGCGTTCCTGCTGGAGGACCCGGACCGTGTCCTCGGCGGGGTAGGCGACCTCCTCCACCACGGAGGACGCGTTGAACAGCTGGGCCACCTGCCGCCCGGTGATCAGCGTGGCGAAGGCCCAGATCACCGTGAGCGAGAGCAGCGGCACGAGAAGCAGCGCCACGATCTTCCGGCGGATGGACTTCCCGCGAAAGCGCATGGCCTCCCCCAGCTCGTCCCCCAAGGGCCCCGGGGGTACACATGTGCGTCAACAAACGGCGCGAGCCTACTACCGACACGCAGTCAACTCGAAGAGTCTTCCGGAGCCCGTACTTCCGTATGGGTGCCGGAAGCGGGCGAGTTGTCGGGGCATTGCGGGAGATGCCGGTCCACGGGGCCGAGTCGGCGGGTGTGCCGGAACGGGTCGTCCGGCCTGGTCGGTTGACCGATTCTTTTCGCCGGCCGGGAATCTTCGTGACGTCTCGTTCGTCCTTGTCCATAGGGGATGGGGGCGGAATCGGCCACAGGAGGCGCACTCCGTGTCCGGGCCGCGTAAAACAGCGCAAGCCGGGCAGCCACTGGGAAGCCGGTTCTTCGGACACCGGGCAGGGCGGTCTGCCGGTGGTGGGGAGGGACGCAGTGATGGGGACAGCGGAGCGACCGACGGCGTACGCGCCTTCGGCACGCACAGGCGGGGAGGCTGGGCGGCCGTCCTACAGGCCGTTGTGGGTCGAGGAGCCCGCGCGGCGGCGCAGGATGCCCGATCCGGTGCGAACGGCCGCGGTGCGGGCGGTGCTGATCGCCTCGGTGACGCTGATACAGGCCGTGGTGGCGTTCCTGTTCAGCGTGTCCGAGTCCTGGCTGGCGTTCCCGATGCTTCTGAGCAGTGTGGCCGGCACGGTGGTAACCACCTGGGCGGCGCTCGACGTGTGGGTGACCCGCCAGGTGTGGAACCAGCGCAACGGCGTGGTGTCGGTGCCGAGCAGCACCGCGCGGGCCCTGCGGCGCGAGCGGCGCCAGGCCCGGCGGGAGGCGCGGGCCGCCGAGCGGGCGCGGAAGCGGATGGGCGGACGGGGCGGCGCGGGGCGGCTGTCGCATCCGTAGGAGCAGTGGCCGCCCGGCCCGGTCGAGCCGGGCCGGGCGAGCCGTCACGCCGGGCGCTTGAACATCCGGGTCGCCGTGATCTCGCTGTGCACCGCCTCCTCCGCGGCAGCCTGCTGCGGCAGCCCCGGCCTCAGGTGCTCCTCCACGCTGATGTACTTCAGCCCGGCCCGGAGGTCGGCGTCGTTGCGCAGCCTGATGACCAGGGGGAACTCGGCGAGCGCCGTCGTGTCGAACAGGCCGGTGGTGTAGAGGAGCTGCACCCCGAGGGCGTCCGAGACGGCCCGCTGGAGTTCCAGCAGGTAGGTGGCGTTGGCGCGGCCGATCGGGTTGTCCAGGAAGAGCGTGCCCGCGTGGCGGTGCTTGTCGCGGCCGCGGTCGTTCGACCTCAGGGCGGCCATCGTGCAGTACAGGGCGATGGCCGCGGTGAGCAGCTGGCCGCCGGAGAACACGTCGCCCATCTGCCCGACGGGGACCCGCTCGGCGCGCAGCACGGCGTCCGGCTTGAGGATCTCCACGGCGACGCCCTTGGGCTGGAGCGCCGCGCCGACTCCGCGCAGCAGCAGGGACATGCCGTCGCGCCGCAGGTCGGAGTTCTTCTTCACGGCGGCGCGGGTCGCCTCGTCGACGACCTCGCCGAGCCGCTCGGTGAGCGTGGCCTGGTCGGGCTCGTCGAAGCGGATGCGCAGGAACTCCTGCCCGGACCACTCGCCGAGCCCTTCCGGGAGGCGGGACAGGCGCTGGGCCGACCTGAGTGTGGCGAGCGCCGACTCGACCAGTCCGCGCAGCCGGTCCACGATCGAGTCCCGGTTGCGTTCCAGTTGGGCCAGCTCGTCGGTGAGCACCCGGAGCCGGGGCGCGAAGGCCTCCGCCCACTTCTGGGCGTGCTCGGGCAGGGCGGCGGCGGGCAGTTCGCGGATCTGCTGCCGGGCGGGGGTGCGCACCTGCTCGTAGCGGGTGGAGTTGGCGTGCCGGACGAGGACGTCGCTCGCCTCGCGGACGGCGGCCTCCGCGGCGGACAGGTCGGCGGCACAGCCGCGCAGTGACCTGCGGGCCTCCGCGGCCGCCTGCCGGGCGCCCTCCGGGTTGCCCGGGTACGGCTCGGGTTCCTCCTGCTCCTCGTCGCTCGCCTGCTCGCGCAGCAGATCGCGCAGCATGCCGGCGATCTCGTCGAAGCCGCCGGCCGCGTCCTCGGCGGCGCGGTGGGCCTCCAGCAGTTCGGCGTGCGCCTCACGGGCCTGGGCCAGTGCCTCGGTCCGGGAGGCGAGTTCGCCGGTGGCGGTGCGCAGCAGGGCCTGTGCGTGCTCGGCGTCGCGCGGGAGGAGTTCCTCGGGGAGAACGGTGTGTGCCTCGCCGTCCTCGGGCGCGTGCCGCTCGGCCTCGCCGCGCAGCCGGCCGAGCTGTTCGCTCGCAAAGGACAGCCGGGTCTCCAGGAGCTGCACCAGCTCCTCGGCGCGGGCGGCGGCGGCCTGCCGGGACGGCCCGTCGGAGCCCTCGAAGGACTCCAGGAGTTGCGCCGCGCGGGTGCGGACCTTGTTGCTGAGCCGGTCGAGTTCGGCGCGGGCGGCGCTCTCGTCGCTCTCCGCCCGGGCCTGCTCGGCCCGCAGGTCCGCGCCCACACCGACCTTCTCGTACACCTGGGAGGCGGCGCGGTAGGCCTCGCGCAGGGCGGGCAGGGACACCTTGGGTGCGTCCTCGTCGCTCTCCGGGACGTCGTCGGGGGCACCGGCGATCTCGGAGCGCTCGGCGCGCAGTGCCCGTGCGGTGCGGCGGGTGTCGTCGGCGGCACGCTGAGCGGCGCGCCGGTCCTCGTCGGCGGCGCGGGCGCGTTCCAGGCAGACCTGGGCGCGGGCCTCCGACTCGGCGGCCTCCTCGGCGAGTTCGCGCAGTCGGGACTGCCAGCCGGCCCGCTCGCGCAGCCGGAAGGCGAGCCCGGCGAGCGCGTCGGCGGCGCGCCGCGCCCGCTGGGCGGCCTCCTGCCGTTCGTCGCGTTCCTGGGTGGCCTCGGCGGCGGCCTCGTCCGCCTCCGCCCGCAGGCTCCGCGCCTCGGCCAGCTCGGCCTCGGCCTCCTCGGCGAACACGCGCGTGTCCCGGGCGGCCCGGGCCAGCTCCAGCAGCCGACCGGCGGGGCAGCCGGTGCGCCAGGAGGCGAGCCGCGCCGCCAGCTCCCGGTCCTTGCCGAGCCGGGCGGCGAGCCGGCGGATCTCCTCGTCCCGTTCGGTGGCCCGCGCGCGCAGCGCCTGCCGTTCCTCGTCGGCGGCGTACTCGTCGTGCATGGCCGGGTTCGGCGGGACGAGGAAGACGTCGCCCTGGGGACCGCCGTCGGCCGGGGTGGGGGCGAGCAGGGCGGCCGCGGTGCCGACAGCCACGGTGGACCGGGGCAGCAGGGCCGCCGCCGCGAGCGCCTCGCGGGCCCGCGCGTGCGTGTCCGGGTCGGTGATGATCACGCCGTCGACCAGCTCGGGCCGGGCGGCCAGTACGCGCGCGTGGTCGGCGGGGTCGACGGCCTGGGCGAGGTAGCGCCAGCCGGGCAGCGCGGGGATGCCGCGCTCGCCGAGGAACTCCACGGTGGCCAGGACGTCCGGGCCGGGCGGCAGCAGCCCGCCGTCGCCGAGCGCGCCGAGGATGCGGGAGTCGTCGGCGGCGGCGGTACGCAGTTCGAACAGGTGCCGCTCGGCGGAGGAGACGGCGTCGTCGAGCAGTTCGCGCAGCTCGTCGGCGAAGCGGTCCAGGTCCTCGGGGGTGAGCGCGCCCCCGGCCCCGGCCGGATCCCCGACCCCGCCTGCGGTGCGGTGGGCCGCCTCGGCGCCCGTCGCCGTGCCGCCCGCGTCGTCCGAGCCGGTCCGGGGCGCCGGCACTCCGGCCCGCGCGGCCGCGGTGGCGCCCGGCAGGCTCAGCAGTTCCGCGAGCCGCCCCTCGGCCGCCAGCGCCTCGGCGACGCGGCGCTCGGACTCGTGGGCGCGCTGGGCCGCCGTCGCCGCGTCGGCGGCGCGGGCCGCGGTGAGTTCCGCGCGGGATTCCGCCGAGGCGGCCTCGCGTGCGTGTTCCGTGGCTTTCCGGGCGGCCTCGCGGACCTGTTCCCAGGCGGCGACCGCCGTCTTCTCCGCGTCGCTGGCGGCCAGGGCCGCACGGGCCGGATCGGCGTCGGGGGCGCTGTCGTCCAGCCAGCCCGCGCGGACCGCCTCGGCGGTCTCCTGCTCGACCTCGGCGAGGCGCTGGCGCAGATGCCCGGCCTCGCTGCGGGCGCGCTGCGCCTCGGTCGCGGCGGCGGTCTGGTCCCGGTAGGCGGACTCGCCGACCTCCTGGAGCCGCGCGGACCGCTCCTCCTCCTCGTTGGCGAGGGTCTCGGCGCTCTCGGCGGCCGCGTGCAGGGCCCGCACGAGATCGGTGGCGGCCTTGGCGCGCGCGGCCAGCGCCGGGGCCGCGTCCCGCTCGGCCTCCTGGATCGCGGCGGAGACCCGGGCCACGCGGTCGGCGGCGGCGCGGTGGCGCAGCACGGACTCGGCGGCCTGCCATGCCGCGTACAGGGTGCGCGCGTCGGCGAGCTCCCGCTTCTGCGCGGACGCGGACTTCTCGGCGGCGGCGAGGGCCAGTGACGCGTGCCGGTAGGCGAGCTCGGCGGCGATCAGCGCGCTGCGCTCGCGGGCGCCCTCGGCGTGCGTGACGGCGTGGGCGGCGCCCGTGACGCATTGGGCGAGGTCGGCGGCCCGGACCCGCTCCCGTACCGCCCGGGCGGACAGCCGGCGCGCCAGCGTCCGGGTGCGCCGCTCGGCGGCGGCATGGATGTCACGCGCGTGTGTGCGGGCCTCGGCGGCCTCGACGATCCGGCCGAGCAGGTCGACGGAGCCGGCGGTGAAGTCCCGTTCGGCGATCAGTTCGGCACGCCGGCCCAGCTTGTTGCCGAACCCGCTGACCAGATCGGCGAGCCCGTCGGTGTCACGGGTGTCGGTGACCGCGCGCAGCAGCAGGTCGGTGAAGTCGGAGTCCTTCTTCACCGCGAACAAGCCGGCCGCCTCGCCCTCGTCGGCGTTCATCTCCCGCTGGTAGCGGAAGAGTTCGGGGTCGAGGCCGAGGTCGCCCAGGTGCTCGGTCCAGCGCTCGTGGATCTCCTCGAAGTGGACCTCCAGATGCGGGTAGGTCTTCCCCGCCTCGGTGATGGCGTCCCGGAAGCCCTTCATGGTGCGGCGGCGGCCCCGCGCACCCGAGTGGCCTTCGGCGGACGGCCGTACGGACGTGGCCTCGGCGACCGGGAGGTTGTCCAGGGTGAGTCCGGGTCCGGGCCGGAAGGAGTACCAGGCCTCGGCGAACTTCCGCGGGTCGTTGGATACTTGGCGTCCGCGCCACTCGCTGACCTTGCCGACGACCACGCACTCGCCGGTCTGCACGTGCTGCCACTCCAGCGCCACGTGTCCGCAGTCGTCGGCGAGCAGGAACTTGCGCAGCACACCGGAGCTGGCGCCGCCGAGGGTGTTGCGGTGGCCGGGCAGCATCACCGAGAAGATCAGCTTGAGCAGCACGGACTTGCCGCCGCCGTTCTCCAGGAACAGCACACCGGCGGGGGCGGGCCGGCGCGGCGGGCCGACCGGCTCCTCCTCGAAGAACTCCGCCTGGATGGGCGCGGGGTCGGGCACCGGCTCGCCCACACCCCGCAGGTCAAGCACGGTGTCGGCGTAGCGCGCACCGGCGGGCCCGATGGAGTAGAGGCGGACCCGGGACAGCTCGTACATGGCGGACTCTCGTCAGTCTTCTTGCAGTTGGGGGGCGTGCTTCGTGCGGACGGGGGTGGCGGGAGGCGTCGGGGCCTTGGGCCTCAGGAGTGGAACGGCAGCCCCGCGTCGGCCACCAGGTCCAGGTCGTCGGTGTCGTCGGCGGGCAGCAGGCTCGGTGTGCCGCCGGTCACCGGGACGACGCCCAGTTCGAGGAGTTCGGCCATGGCCGCGCTGCCCGCCATGTCGCGCACCTGGAGCTGGTAGCGGGCCGTCGTGCGGTACGTGCCGCCGCTCTCGTCCCCGGTGCGCTGGAGGAACCCGGAGTCGGTCAGGAACGCGAGCGCCTTGGCCACGATGCCCGTGGTCGAGGCGGCCGGCCGGCGCGCGTCCTTGGTGGCCCCGGTCGCGCTGCGTCTGGACCAGATCCGCCAGGCGGCCTCGAGGCCGGGCGCGTCGGTGGCCGGGTCGGTGGTCTCGCCCTGCTGCTCGGCGCGTTCCTCCAGGCGGCGGCAGGCCTGGCGGACGAACGCGTCGACGCCGTTGACGGTGACCCGCCCGATGTAGGCGTCGTCGGCGAGGTCCTCGGGGCGCGGGAACGCCAGGGCGGCCACCGCGAGGTGGGCCAGTCCGTGCAGGAAGCGGTCGCCGGAGTCGGCGGCGGTACGGCGCGCGTAGTCGCTCATGCGGACGGCGAACACCGAGTCCTCGGCGGCGGTGACCGCCATCCCGGCGCGCGGGGACACCTCGAGGACGACAAGGCCGAGTCCGGCGGCCACGGCGTCCGCGAGCCGCGCGAACGCCGGGTCCTCGCGGTGGCGGCGCAGCAGTTCGGCGTACTCCTGGTCGCGGGCGGGCTGGAGCTTGGGCTGGAGCCCGAAGGCGACGAGCCGGGCCGCGTCGGCGGCGTCGGCGGGTGTGACGGCGACCGCCGTGGGCGTACCTGCGGCTTCCGGCTCACTCCGGTCGACGTGCTCGGTCACGGTTGGTGCTCCTTGCTGGGGTGTCGCTGCTGGGGTGTCACTCGTGCGTACGGCGGCCGGCGGGGCTCACGCCGCCTCCGTCCGGTCGGCCGCCATGCCCGCCGCGTCCAGCAGTGCCGTGCCGACGACGAGGTCGGCGCCGCCGAACTCCGGATCGTCCAGTTCGGTCCCGTCGTCCACCGCGAACACCAGCTTCTCCTCGCCCTGCCGGTAGGCGGTGCCGACCGGGGGGCTGGCCGCGTGGACGGCCAGCAGGGCGACCAGGTACGGCAGGTCGGGGTCCTTGTCGCGGGCCTCGGCGAGCAGGCCCGACAGCCGTCGCGGCGCGTCGGCCGGCAGGTCCAGCAGCCCCATGGCGGCCGCGAGCTGCTCCTCGCTGAACCGGCTGTCGTCCGGGGTGGCGATCAGGTCGGGCTCGGGCATCTCGGCGCCCAGGTGCTCCCGCTCGACGGGCGGTGTCAGCAGGATGTCCACGAGGTCGGCGACGCGGACCGACACCGAGGTGCGCAGCCCGGTCCCGCGCGCGAAGAAGGCGTCCGTGACCCGGATCGCCTGCTCCACCGGCAGCGGGAGGGTGGGCGCGAGCAGATGGCCGTAGAGGTCGGTCCCGGAGGTGGTCAGGGGGGTGGCGAAGGCCTGCCGGTCCTGCTCGGCGCGGAACAGGGGGCCGGCCTCGAGCAGCCGGGACTGCAGCTGGGTGTGCCTGCGGATGCAGTCCTTGACGATGTCGACCAGCTCGGCGGCGCGCCGCTTGTGCTCGGGGTCCTCCGACTCGTCGCGCGCCTTGCGGATGTTGGTCAGGATCGCGTTCTCGTGGCGGTAGCGGTCGGCGACGTGGTCCAGGGCCTCGGCGATCATGTCGGGGACGGCGCTGAGCCAGTCCACCGCCCGGACGTTGCGCCGGGTCGCGTCCAGGGCCCTGCGCAGGGTCTCCGAGTACTGCACGGTCCGGTAGCGGGCCTGTTCGGCGGCGAGCTGGGCGTCCGCGAGACGGCCGCGGCTGATGAGCACCTCCAGCTTGACCTCGGCGGCGATCTGGGCGCTGGTGACGTCGGTGTCCAGGGCACCGACGAGGACGTTGACCGCCTCGTCCGTCGTGCGCAGGTAGACGCTGCCGCCGGGGCCGGGGACCTCCTCGATCAGCTTGAAGTCGTAGTCGCGGCGCACGTACGTGCCGTCCGGCGCGAAGGTGCCGTACACCGCGCGGAAGCCGCGGTCGACGCTGCCGACGTTGATCAGGTTCTCCAGGACCCAGCGGGCCACGCGCTCGTGCTCGCCGGCCGGGCGCCGCGGGGCCTGCGCGGCGACGCGCGGGACGAGCCGGGCCACGACCTGGTCGTGGTCGGCGCCGGTGTCGAAGTCCATGTTGAGGGTGACGAGGTCGATGGCGGCGAGCGCGACCTCCGACATGCCGTACACCGAGTACTCGCCGGCGAGGTTGGCCTTGCGCGCGTCCAGGTCGTGCAGCGGCGCGGTGCAGGCGAGCGCGCGCAGCCGCCGCGCCAGCCCCTCGTCGGCGGCCGGCCCCTGGGCGGGGCGCGGCCCCGCGCTGAGCTGGGGCGGAACGCTGTCCGTCGATGCAGGCGAAGTCACGGTGCACAGATTAGGTCCTCGGCCTCACAACGACCCAAACGGCACGGACACCGTCGGCGCGATGGGGCGCCCCGCCCACCCGCGGGCAGGGTGCGGAGGATCCGCTGGTCGCGGGTGCGGAACGGCCCGTCAGCGCCGCCGGTCGTGCGCGGCGTGGCCGGCGGGACCACGGTTGACGGCGGTCGAAGGCGCCGCGCCGTCCCTGCGGGGACGTGGCAGGAGCGGTGGCACGCGGCCCCCGGCCCGGCTCGCATGCTCGCCTCGGCACGCCGGGGCCACTTCGGCCTGGCACCGCTCCGGGCTCCGCCCGCTTCCGGCCGGGGCCGGTTCCGGACCGAGGGACTTCCGGCCGGAGCCGCTTCCGATCCGAGGGACTTCCGGCCGGGGCCGCTTCCCACCTGAGGGACTTCCGGCCGGGGCCCTTTCCGGACCAGGCCCGCTGCCAGATCAGACCCATTGCCGGATCAGGCCGCTGCCGGATCAGGCGCCTTCCAGGTCAGGCCGCTTCCGGATCAGGCCACTTCCGGCTCCGGTCGTTCCGGTGACGACAGGGCTGCCAGGGCCGCCGACACCGACGCCGACGAGCGCAGGTCGAGGCGGGCGCTCGTGCCGCGGGCGTGGTGGCGGAGTTCGTCGGCGGCCAGGGTGAGCAGTTGCGGCAGCAGGTCGGTGCAGCGGCGGGCCACCCAGCCGGTGCCCGCCGTGGCCAGCCACCACAGGCTCGCCGACCTGGTGGGGGCGGGGAACTCCGGCTCGGGTGAGGGCGCGGGCCCGCCCGCCACGCCCGCCTGCGCGAGCAACGCGTGGAAGCGGACGGCGAGTTGGCGGTGCCCGCGCTCCCCCGGGTGCAGCCGGTCCGCGCTCCACATCGCGCGGTCGGTCAGCCACTGGCCCGCATCGGCGTGCAGGTGCAGGGCCCCGTACCGCTCCGACAGCGCGTGCACCACCGCGTTGACCGCCCGCTGCCGCCGGGCCAGCGGGCGGGCCAGCGCACCGGGCAGGCCGAGCATCGCGCCGGGGTCGGGCAGACAGGCCGTCAGCAGGACCGCTCCCCGGATGGTGAAGGCCGCGTAGACCCGGTCGAGCCGGGCCGCCACGGCGTGGATGTCGAAGGTGCGGCGCAGGGTGTCGTTGACGCCGACGACGACCGCCACGACATCCGGGCGCAGCTCCAGGCCGGTCGGGGTCTGCCGCTCCAGCACGTCGCGGGTCTGCGCCCCACTGACGGCGAGGTTGGTGAACTCCACGGCCGAGGGCTGCTCGGCGAGGCCGCCGGCGAGCAGTGCGGCCCAGCCCCGCCATCCGTCACCCGCGGGATCGCCGACACCCTCGGTCAGCGAGTCACCGAGGGCGACGAAGCGCAGGGGTTTCATGCCGCACCCTCCGGCAGCGGGCGTCGCACGGGTGCCGGGGCGTCGTGCGCGGCGAGGAACGCCTCCACGGAGGCGGACCACCCGAAGCACTCCGCACGCGCGCGTGCGGCCTCGCGCCGCTCCCGTTCGGGGCGTGCCAGCAGGCCCTCCACGGCGTCGGCGAACGCCTCGCCGTGGTCCGCCGCGCTGTCACCGGCGGAGCCGATCACCTCCGGCAGCGCGGAGGAGGCGCTGGCCACCACGGGGGTGCCGCAGGCCATCGCCTCCAGCGCGGCGAGCCCGAAGGTCTCCGCCGGCCCGGGTGCCAGGCACACGTCGGCGGAGGCCTGGAGCCCGGCGAGCCGGCCGCGGTCGCGGACGTGCCCGAGGAACGTGGCCGGCAGCGCGCGCTCGCGGGCCCGCTGCTCCAGTCGCGCCCGCAGCGGACCGTCCCCGGCCACCACCAGCACCGCCCGCCGCCCGCGCCGCAACAGGGCATCCAGCGCGTCCAGTGCGTTGCCGGGCCGCTTCTCCACGGACAGCCGGGAGCACATCACCAGCAGCGCCTCGCCGTCGGGTGCGTACCCGGCGCGCAGTCCCGCCTCGCGCAGCGCGGGGTGCCGCTCCACCAGGTCGACCCCCAGGGGCGCGCGCACGACGTTGTGCGCGCCGACCCGCACGAACTCGCGCTCGGCGAACTCGGTGGTGCACACCACGCGCGCGTAGGTGTGCGCGGTACGGACGTTGAGGGCGTCGGCGGCACGCAGGGACAGGGCCTGCGGCACGCCCCAGGTGCGCAGCACACCGTCGGCGGTCTCGTGGGACACCATCACGGCCGGAATCCGGGCCCGCCTGGCCCACTTGCCGGTCCACCGCAGCGTCGTGCGGTCGGAGACCTCCAGGCGGTCCGGTGCCAGCTCCTCCAGGAGGGCGGCCACCCGCCGTTTGTCGGTGAGGACGCGGTAGCCGCCGGTGCCCGGCAGCAGCGGCCCGGGCAGGGTGATCACGCGGCCCTGCTCGGTCTCCTGGTCGGTGTGGCGCTCGCCGGGGATGATCAGCACCGGCGTGTGGCCGGCGGCCTGGTATCCCTTGCCGAGTTCGCGCAGCGCGGTGCGCAGTCCGCCGGAGGCGGGGGCGACGAAGTTCGCGAGCCGTACGAGGGTGAGCGGCGTGGCGGTCATGCGGCCACCGCCGTCCGGCGCGCGGCGAGCACGTCCTCGTAGTGATCGAGGAGCTGGTCGCCGACCGCCGCCCAGGTGCGCCCCTCGACCGCGGAGCGGCCGGCCGCCGCGAACGCCGCCCGCCGTGACGGGTCGGCGGCCAGTGCCCCGACGGCGTCGCGCACGGCGGCCGCGTCGCGCGGCGGGACGAGCAGCCCGGTGCGGCCGTGGGCCACCAGGTCGAGCGGGCCGCCCGCGGCGGGCGCGACGACGGGCACCCCGGAGGCCATGGCCTCCTGCACGGTCTGGCAGAACGTCTCGAAGGGTCCGGTGTGCACGAAGACGTCCAACGAGGCGAAGATCCGGGCGAGTTCGTCGCCGGTGCGGCGGCCCAGGAAGACCGCGCCGGGCAGGGACTCGGTCAGCTGGGGGCGGCTGGGCCCGTCGCCCACCACCACGACCCGCACGCCGTCCAGACCGCAGACGCCGGCGAGCAGTTCGACCTGCTTCTCGGGGGCGAGCCGGCCGACATAGCCGACGATCAGCTCGCCGTTCGGGGCGAGTTCGCGGCGCAGTGCCTCGTCGCGGTGCTCGGGGCGGAAACGTACGGTGTCCACTCCGCGGCCCCAGAGCCTGACCCGGGGCACGCCGTGTGCCTCCAGGTCGTGCAGAGCGGCGCTGGAGGGGGCGAGGGTGAGGTCGGCGGCGGCGTGTACGGAGCGGATGCGCCGCCAGGCGGCGGCCTCGCCGGCGCCCATGTAGGTGCGGGCGTAGCCGGCGAGGTCGGTCTGGTAGACGGCGACGGCGGGGATGCCGAGCCGGGTGGCGGCCGCCATGCCGCGGACGCCGAGGACGAAGGGGCCGGCCAGGTGGACGAGGTCGGCGCGGTGCTCGGCGAGCGCCGTCGCGACGCGCCGGCTGGGCAGGGCGACGCGGACCTGGGGATAGCCCGGGAGCGGTAGGGAGGGGACACGGACGACGGGGCACGGCGCGGGGGCGCCGGGCCCGGTCGAGGCGGCGGTGGCGGGGGCCACGACGAGGGGGGCGTGACCGCGATCGACGAGGTGCCGGGCGGTCTGGAGCGCGCAGTGGGCCACGCCGTTCACATCGGGGGGAAAGGATTCGGTCACGATGACGACACGCATACCCGTGTTGTCGCCGTGCTGGACGTGCCCGCGTCAACGTGGATCTTTCCGTACGAGGAACGTCCCATGAGCGTTGGGCTGTGCGGCCGGACCGGACGACCCCCGGCCACACGCTCCTGTCCCCCGGGTCACCGGCTGTTCACGTGGTGGGCGATGTCCGGCCCGGCGTTCACGCGGTGGGCGATGTCCGGCCCGGCGTTCACGCGGTGGGCGACGTCCGGCCCGGCGTTCACGCGGTGGGCGACGTCCGGCCCGGCGTTCACGCGGTGGGCGACGTCCGGCCCGGCGTTCACGCGGTGGGCGACGTCCGGCCCGGCGTTCACGCGGTGGGCACGTCCGGGTCCGGCGTTCACGCGGTGGGCGCGTCCGGTCCGATCCGGCTGCGTACGGCGGTCTGGACCTCGTCCTCCTCGGCCGGGTCGGCGGCGAGCCTGCGTAGTCGCTCGACGACGCGCGTGTCGCCGGTCTCGGCGTGCCGGGCGGCGATCTCGCGGGTGGTCTCCTCGCAGTCCCACAGGCATTCGACGGCGAATCCGGTGGGGAAGGAGGGGTCGGTGGCGGCGAGGGCGCGGGCGGCGCGGCCACGCAGATGGGAGGAGGCCGTCTCGCGGTAGACGTGGCGCAGGACGGGCGCGGCGCAGGTGATGCCGAGCCGGCCGGCACCGTCGACCAGGGTCCACAGGGTGGGGGCGTCGGGGCCTTCGCCCCGGACCGCCTCCCGCAGGGCGGCGAGGACGAGGTCGCGGTCCCGGACCGCGCCGCGGCAGGCGAGCACGCGTCCGGCGGCGGCGCCCAGCGGGTCGGGGCGCCGGGCCCAGCCGCGCGCCCGCTCGACGGCGGCGGCACCGCGCATGCGTTCGAACGCGTGGACGGCGGCCTCCACCACGGTGGCCGAGCCGTCGGACACCGCCGACTCGACCAGGTCCAGGGCGTCGGGGTCGTCGCCGTCGGCAAGGTAGCGCAGGGCGGTACAGCGGGCCGCGTCGGTGCCCGCGCGGGCGACGCGGAGGATCTCGGGCCGGTCCTCGGGGCCCGCGACGGCGGTGAGGCAGCGGGCGGCCGGGACATGGCGGGCCGTGCCGCGTTCAGCGCCTTGCTCGGCCCACTCGAACACCGCCTGCACGCTCCAGCCGGGCCGGGGTCCGGTGGGACGCAGTTGCCGCTGCCAGAGGTCGAAGCAGCCGGCCTCGTGCGCGGCACGCACGCGCGTGGCGACCGACTCGCGCGGGTCGTCGGCCCACAGCCGCCACGGCCGGGGCTCGAAGGCGTCGCGCACTGCGGCGGCCAGCTCGGCCTCGCCCTCGGCGTCGGTGGCGAAGCGCGCGAGGACCGGCCCTGCGAGGGCGCGCAGCCCCGCGTCGTCGTCCCTGAGCGCCAGTTCGTCCAGGGCCCAGGCCCAGTTGGCGCCCGTGGCGGCGTACCTGCGCAGCAGCGCGAGCGCGTCCCTCCTGCCGTAGGAGGCGAGGTGCCCGAGCACGGCGAGAGCGAGTCCGGTGCGGGACTCGTCGGTGTCGAGGGCGTCCTCGGGGTCGAAGAGGTGCGCCTCGATCCGGTCCAGTTCGCCGTCGAGGTCGAGGAAGAGCCGGGCGTAGTAGAGGGAGCGGTTCTCCAGCTGCCAGTCGTGGCGGGGGTCGTGCAGCACGCAGTGGTCCAGTGCCGCCAGCGCCTCGGCGCGGGGGGCGGTGAGCGCGTGCAGCGTGCCGTCGCCGCGGCCCCGCTGGAGCAGGCCGAGCAGCGTACCGCTGGGCGCTATGACCGGATCGAACATGGGAAACAGCCTCACATCAAGCGTCGACGCAACCGGGGATCTCGCACTACCTGGCCGTGCGACAACACGTCGGGGCGCCCGCCGTCCGCTGCTTGCTGTAGACCATGTTCCTCTGCCTCTCGTCGGTGGCCCATGCGGGCCGGCTCACGGCCCGCGCGGTGCGGCAACACCTGCCCAGCCATCGCGTCCGTGAATCACGACGTCATGATGACCCGGCGTCCGCGCTGCCGCGACCGAAATATCCGGCGGCCCTGTACCGCCTCCCCCGTTGTTTGTGTCGTTCCTGGTCAGAAGGGCCGAAGCCACTGCTCCGGCCCCGTGGATCAGCTCTCGCCGAACCTCTCCAGCAGCTCCGTCCTGCCGAACATCCGGGCCGTGTCGACGGCCGAGGGGGTGCCGAGGGACGGGTCCGCGCCGCCCTCCAGGAGTGCCTCGATCACTTCCTGCTCGCCCTTGAAGACCGCTCCGGCGAGGGGGGTCTGGCCCCGGTCGTTGACGCGGTCGGCGTCGGCGCCCCGGGCCAGCAGCGCGCGGACCGCCGCCGCGTGGCCGTGGTAGGCGGCGAGCATCACCAGGGAGTCACCGCGGTCGTTGGTGAGGTCGGCCGGGACGCCCGCGTCGACGTACGCCACGAGGACCTCGGTCCGCCCCTGCCGGGCCAGATCGAAGATCTTGGTCGCCAGCTCCACGACCTCGGGGTCGGGGGCTTCACTCATCGGCGGGACCGCCTCTCACTGCGAACGTTCGGTACTGCGGGGAGCAAGCGTACGGCGGTCCGCGCTGGTCGGCCGTACGGGTGAATCGCCAGCGTACTGGCTCGCGGGCCACATGACCGGATGCGCCCGAGGTCAAAGATCACCGGGGACGCGGTCGGACGCCACAGTTCAGCTCAGGCACCCAAGGGGACTCCGCCACCCGATGGAAATCAAATGAAATTCACCCAGTTGCACCTTTTGTCATATGGATACATGCTGTGATGCTGGAAGAACTCAGGGTGACTGTCCCACTCGACACCAGGAGACCTCCCATGATCCTCTCCGTCTCAGGCGTAATCCTGTTCGGCTTCGTCGTTGTCATCTTCTTCCGCAAGGACGGGCTGAAGCCGTCGCACGCGTGCGTGTCGGCGCTGTTCGGCTTCTACCTCTCGAGCACGGCCATCGCCCCGAGCATCAAGGCCGGCGGCGAGGGTCTGGCGAGCCTTCTGGGCGGCATGAGGTTCTGACGACGTCCCTCCCTCCCGTACGCACCGTACGCACTTCCAGGAGGCAGCAGTGGCCCGGCGCCCCCTCCCCCGCATTCTGAGCACAGGCAGCGCGCAGCTCACCCGGAGCCGGGAGCTGGCGCGCACGGCGGCGGACAGCGCCACCGACGTCCTCCACCCGCTGATCACCATCACGCGTGGTCTGCGCAGGCTGGCCTCGGCCGGACGGCGCAAGTGGTCGGACACGCCGAAGGACCGGCGCGGCCCGCTGCTGTTCCTCGTGGCCTCGCTGTTCCTGGTCGTGACGCTGGTGCCGTACGGCCCGCTGCTCGCCGCCGTCGTGCTGATGGCGGCGGCCGCCTGGCACGGCCGCGACCGCACCCCGCCGCGGCCCAAGGGCCCCGAGGAGTCGCGCGTCCGACGGCTGGCCTCCCTCTACGAGGCCCTGGTCCCCTACTTCTCGGCGACCGAGGACCCGGCACCGCTGTACACGCACGGCGGCGCGTGGGAGAAGGCGTTCCCCACCCACGAGTTCGACGACTCGGGGCGCGTACGCCACCTGGTGATCCGGTACCCCGCGTACTTCACCGACGGCGAGACCGAGTCCCGCGCGCGGATCGAGCACCTGCTCACCGCCAAGGCCGGCCGCGGCCGCGAGTACCTCTTCTCCTGGGACGAGGAGAGCAACCAGCTCACCGTCACCGCGCTCGCCCCGCTGCCCACGGACATCGCCGCGCAGCGCTTCGTCACGGCGCCGGGCGAGACCGTGCTCGGCTTCACCGACCCCTCCGAGGTCCAGCGCACGCTCCCCCTCGGCCACGGCGCCGAGCAGCGCGACGTGCCGCCGGTCGTCTGGCGCACGGGCCTGCGCTCCACCGAGCCGCACCTGCTGGCCCTGGGCCAGGCCGGCAGCGGCACCTCGACGCTGCTGCGCTCCATCGCGCTCCAGGCTCTCCAGCACGGTGACGTGCTGATCGTCGACGGCGGCGGCACCGGCGAGTTCGCCTGCCTGACCGGCCGGGACGGCGTGCTCGCGGTCGAGTGCGGGCTGGCCGGGGTGCTCGCGAGCCTGGAGTGGGCGGCCACCGAGACCGAGCGCCGGCTGATCGCCGTCAACCACGCGCGGCAGGCGGGCCACCCACCGCCGGAGGACACCAAGCGGCCGCTGTGGCTGCTGCTCGACCGGCCGACCGCGTTCACGCACCTGGCCGCCGCGGACGGCCGCAAGGACCCGCAGGCGCTGCTCCAGGTGCCGCTGCGGCACGGACGCGCGGTCGGCGTGGCGGTCGTCGTGGCCGAGCAGTTCGACACCGCGGAGGCGCTGAGCGACGCGGTGCGGCAGCACACACGCGCGCGCGTCGTCCTGGGGCCGGCGACGGCGGAGCAGCTCAAGGCGGTGCTGGGGGCGCCGCCGCACACCACACCGCTGCCCGTCGTCCCGGCCGGACGCGGGTACGCCCGGCTGGGGACGAAGCCGGTCCACCGGCTCCAGGTGCCGGCCACGCCCGACCCCTACGACGAGGCGACGAGCGACGCGCATCGGCAGGCCGTGCTCGATCTTCTGCCGCCGAAGACCACGCCGGCCGACGGCGAGCGGGTGCCGGAGCCCACGGAGGCCGTGACGGAAGCGGTCGTGGAGCCCTCGTGAGCGCCCACGTGCGAGCCCGCGCGGGCCGCGAGGCCGCGACGGGAGGCGCGACGCGCCGCCCCGCGACGGTGGACCGCGCTCCGGGCGGGGCTCAGGCGACGAAGGTGCGAGGGGACTCGCTCCCCCCGGAGGCCGCGGTCTCCACCAGCCGGACCGCCGCAGCCAGCCGCGTCGCCGCCTCCTCCGCCACCGCCCCCGCGACCGTGAACGGGAGCCGGACATAGCCCTCGAAGGCCCCGTCGACACCGAAGCGCGGGCCGGAGGGGACACGGACGCCCACCCGCTCGCCGGCCTCGGCGATACGGGAGCCCGACAGGCCGCCGGTGCGCACCCACAGCGTGAGGCCGCCGCCGGGAACCTCGAACTCCCAGCCGGGCAGCTCGCGCCGGACCGCCGCAACCAGGGCGTCCCGGTTGTCGCGGGCCTGGACCCGCCGGACCTCCACGGCCTCCTCCCACCCTCCGGTGCTGAACAGCCAGTTCACGGCCAGCTGCTCCAGCACGGGGGTGCCCAGGTCGGCGTAGGCCCGTGCGGCGACCAGGCTGCGGATCACGTCGGGGGCGGCCCGCACCCAGCCGATCCGCATCCCGGCCCAGAAGGCCTTGCTGGCCGAGCCGACGGTGATCACCGTGGATCCGGCCGGGTCGAAGGCGCAGACCCGCCGCGGCATCTTCAGCCCCGGCTCCAGGTACAGCTCGCTCATCGTCTCGTCGACGACGAGCACGGTTCCCGCCGAGCGGGCCGCCTCCACCAGCCTGCGCCGCTGCTCCTCGTCGGCGAGCGCGCCGGTCGGGTTGTGGAAGTCGGCGACGACGTAGGCGATCCGGGGCGCGGCCTCGCGCAGCACCTGGCGCCAGCGGTCCAGGTCCCACCCGGTGAGTCCCTCGGCCATGGCGACGGGCACGAGCCGGGCGCCCGCCTCCCGCATCAGCTGGAGGATGTTCGCGTAGGACGGCGACTCGACGGCGATGCGCTCGCCGCGGCCCCCGAAGAGGTGGCAGATGGCGTCGATGGCGCCCATGGCGCCGGTCGTCACCATGATCTGCTCGGGCATGGTGGGGATCCCGCGGGCCGTGTACCGCTCGGCGATCATCGACCGCAGCGCGGGCAGCCCGGCCGGATAGTCGCCGTGGGTGTGGGCGTACGGCGGCAGTTCCTCCAGCGCGCCCCGCACGGCGCGGGTGAGCCACGGCTCCGGGGCCGGCAGGGCCGCGGTGCCCAGGTCGATCACCGACCCCAGCGCCTCCGGAGGCAGGGGCTCGAGCCCCCGCGCCGGCAGCGGGTTCCCGGCCGGCACCGCGGTCCAGCTGCCCGCGCCCCGCCGGGACTCCAGGAAGCCCTCGGTGCGCAGGGCCTCGTAGGCGGCGGCGACCGTGGTGCGGCTGACGGACAGGGACAGGGCGAGTTCGCGCTCGGCGGGCAGCCGGGCGGCGACCGGTACGCGCCCTTCGAGCACCAGCAGCCGGATGCCGTCGGCGAGCGCGCGGTAGGCGGGCGGGCGGCGTGAGTTCGGGCCCGCCGGGCGGTCCTGCTGGGACTTGAGCAGCCGAGCGAGCTGCGCGGCTCCCACCGCCGAGGTCCACTGCGCCATGACGACCAGTCCACCTTCCTCGAATTGGCCATGGATGGATGTTCTCCCCCTGCCACAGAGTGTCATCCACCAGGCCACTTCCACCACCAGGGGGGACGCTTTGTCCATACCGGCCCGACTGGGGCGACGACTGATCCAGCTCTACATCGGCCTCGCGCTGTACGGCGCGAGCTCCGCACTCCTCGTCCGGGCGGGCCTCGGCCTGGAACCGTGGAACGTGCTCCACCAAGGGCTGTCCGAACTGACGGGCCTGACCATCGGCATGGTGTCGATCGTCGTCGGCGCGGTGGTGCTGCTCCTGTGGCTCCCGCTGCGCCAGCGGCCCGGCCTGGGCACCGTCTCCAACGTCTTCGTCGTCGGCCTCGCCCTGGACGGCTCCCTCGCCCTGCTGCCCGACGTCCACACCCTGGCCGTCCGCGTTCCCCTGCTCCTGGCGGGCATCGTGCTCAACGGAGTGGCCACCGGCCTCTACATCGCCGCCCGCTTCGGACCCGGCCCCCGCGACGGACTGATGACGGGGCTGCACCAGCGCACCGGCCGCTCGATCCGCCTGACGCGGACGGCCGTGGAGGTGGCGGTCGTCGTCACCGGCTTCGCCCTCGGCGGCACGGTCGGCGTCGGCACGGTGCTCTACGCGGTGTCCATCGGGCCACTGGCCCAGCTCTTCCTGCGGGTGTTCGCCGTGCCGGCGCCGGCCGGAGACGGACTCGTTGCCGCCGGGACACCCGAACGGGCGATACTGCGTCCGTGACCACGCCCGCGCACCACCCGTACCTCGACCATCCGGGGCCCATCCCGTTCGCGCACCGCGGCGGGGCGGCCGACGGGCTGGAGAACACGGTGGCTCAGTTCCGGCAGGCGGCCGGTCTTGGCTACCGCTACATGGAGACCGACGTCCACGCCACGGCGGACGGCCGCCTCGTCGCCTTCCACGACGCGACCCTGGACCGGGTGACCGATGGCGCGGGCCGGATCGCGGACCTGCCCTGGGACGAGGTGCGCCAGGCGCGTGTGGCGGGCCGGGAGCCGGTGCCGCTCTTCGCGGAACTGCTGGAGACCTTCCCCGAGGTCCGCTGGAACGTCGACGTCAAGGCGGAGCCCGCCCTGCGACCTCTGCTGGACCTGATCGAGCGGACGAACGCCTGGGACCGCGTCTGCGTCGGCTCGTTCTCCGAGGCACGCGTGATCCGGGCGCTGCGGCTGGCCGGGCCGCGCCTCGCGACCTCGTACGGCACCCGCGGGGTGCTGGCCCTGCGGCTGCGCTCCTGGGGTCTGCCGGCGGTGCCGCGCCGGTCCGCGGTGGCCGCGCAGGTGCCCGTCTCCCAGTACGGCATCCCGGTGGTCGACCGGCGGTTCGTCCGCACCGCCCACGCGCGCGGGGTGCGGGTGCACGTGTGGACGATCAACGAACCCGCGCTGATGCACCGGCTCCTGGACCTCGGCGTCGATGGCATCATGACCGATCACATCGACACGTTGCGCACGGTCATGGAGGACCGGGGTGTCTGGGCCTGAGGCCCGGTGCACCCCCGTTCCCCTTCAGGGGCCGTCGGCAGCAGGGGAAACAGCGGGGAAGCGAGGGCACGGGGTGGGCAGTGACACCGTGCGGGCAGGGCAGGCCGGCGACGAGGCCGCCGACCGGCGCCGCGAGCAGCGCGGCTGGTACTTCTACGACTGGGCGTGCTCCGTGTACTCCACGAGCGTGCTCACCGTGTTCCTCGGCCCCTATCTCACGGCCGTCGCCGAGTCGGCGGCGGACGCGGACGGGTTCGTGCACCCGCTGGGCCTGCCGGTGCGGGCCGGGTCGTTCTTCGCGTACTGCGTCTCCGCGTCCGTCATCGTGGCGATCGTGCTGATGCCGGTCGCCGGCGCGGCGGCCGACCGCACCGGTCGCAAGAAGCCGCTGCTCGCGGCCGCCGCCTATGTCGGCGCCGGGGCCACGACGGGCCTGTTCTTCCTGGACGGCCACCGCTATCTGCTGGGTGGTCTGCTGCTGGTCGTCGCCAACGCCTCGGTGGCCGTCTCGATGGTCGTCTACAACTCCTACCTGCCGCAGATCGCCCCGCCCGAGGAGCGCGACGCGGTCTCCTCGCGCGGCTGGGCCTTCGGCTACGCGGCCGGCTCACTGGTGCTGGTGGCGAACCTCGTCCTGTTCACCGCCCACGACTCCTTCGGCGTCTCCGAGTCGACGGCCGTGCGCATCTGCCTGGCCTCGGCCGGCCTGTGGTGGGGTCTGTTCACGCTCGTCCCGCTGAAGCGGCTGCGCGACCGCCGCACCGCCCCCGCCGCGGCGCGGGTCCACGGCTGGCGCCAACTCGCCGCCACCGTCCGGGACATGCGGGCCACCCCGCTCACCCTGTCCTTCCTGCTCGCCTACCTCGTCTACAACGACGGCATCCAGACGGTGATCTCACAGGCCTCGGTGTACGGCTCCCGGGAGCTGGGCCTGAGCCAGTCGACGCTCATCACGGCGGTACTGATGGTG
The DNA here is from genome assembly GCF_052663305.1 of Streptomyces cyslabdanicus. Taxonomy (NCBI): domain Bacteria; kingdom Bacillati; phylum Actinomycetota; class Actinomycetes; order Kitasatosporales; family Streptomycetaceae; genus Streptomyces; species Streptomyces cyslabdanicus. The sequence goes on along the minus strand of NZ_JBQRUW010000011.1, from coordinate 1,228 downwards.
CAGGTGCTGGCGGTGGCGGGTGCCCTCGGCATGGGGCGGCTGGCCCGCAGGTACGGGGCCAAGCGCACGATCCTCGGGTCGCTGGCCGCGTGGACGGTCATCCTGGCGGCCGGGTACTTCCTGCCGGCCGGGGCGCCGATGTGGTTCTTCGTGCTGGCCGCCGGGATCGGCATGGTCCTCGGCGGGAGCCAGGCGCTGTCCCGGTCGCTGTTCTCGCACCTGGTCCCGCCCGGCAAGGAGGCCGAGTACTTCTCGGCTTACGAGATGAGCGACCGGGGCATGAGCTGGCTCGGCCCGCTGCTGTTCGGGATCACCTACCAGCTGACCGGCAGCTACCGGGACGCGATCATCTCGCTGGTGGCGTTCTTCGCGATCGGGTTCGTGCTGCTCGCCCGGGTTCCGGTGCGCCGTGCGATCGGCGACGCGGGCAATCCGGTTCCCGACCGGATTTAGCGCTCAAGGCGAAAGGGCGGTAGTGTACGCGTTTGGCCTGCCAGGCGTACCGTTACTGCGTGTCAAAGATGCCGAAACGCTGGGTGACATCTCCTAACAGATGTGACAAACCGGGCGTCGGTGGGTACTGCACTGGTTGACAAGGCTGCGGCTACGACGGCGACGCATGACCCGGAACGGGAGATCGGAACGGGAATCTTTACCGCCGACCGGACGTTGACCGGATGACGACGACAGCGACACCTGTCCTGTGGGCGACAAGCCCGGGAGGCACGATTCATGAGTGAGCGAGCTCTTCGCGGCACGCGCCTCGTGGTGACCAGCTACGAGACGGACCGCGGTATCGACCTGGCCCCGCGCCAGGCCGTGGAGTACGCATGCGAGAAGGGGCATCGGTTCGAGATGCCCTTCTCGGTCGAGGCGGAGATCCCGCCGGAGTGGGAGTGCAAGGTCTGCGGGGCCCAGGCACTCCTGGTGGACGGCGACGGGCCGGAGGAGAAGAAGGCGAAGCCGGCGCGTACGCACTGGGACATGCTGATGGAGCGGCGTACCCGCGAGGAACTCGAAGAGGTCCTCGAGGAGCGTCTCGCCGTGCTGCGGTCCGGTGCGATGAACATCGCCGTCCATCCCCGGGACAGCCGCAAGAGCGCGTAGTCCCCGCCGGGGGCCGGGCCGGTTCGCAGCGCACGCCGCGCATGCCTGTGGCAGCGGGGGGGGGGGGGGGGGGTGAGGGGTATGTTTGTTCTTTTTTTTTTTTTTTTTTTTTGCTGCTTTT